>CANJID010000071.1 GCA_947474395.1 Caulobacterales bacterium | reverse complement strand
TGGACGTGGTGTTGATCAACCGGCCGGAGATGGCGCCGCAGGGCGCGGGCGAGCCCGCGCACCGCCCCATCGCCGCCGCCCTCGCCAACGCCATCTTCGACGCCACGGGCGCGCGGCTGCGCACCGCGCCCTTCACGCCGGAGCGGGTTAAGGCGGCGATGGCCTCTGTCGGAGCAAAAATCACCTCGCAGTGACGGACTGCGCAAAGTGAGCAGAAGCTCAACGATCAAGCTTGGCCTCGCGCCCTGAGACGATGCGCGACGCGAATGTCGACAAGGCGTGCATTCACCTCCGCGTGTGGCGAGCCGAGCTTTCCCGAAGCTGAAATCCGACTGCGACACGAGCGCGCGATTGTCGCTGGCCGAAGGGCGGTTTCGCTTTTAGCTATGGGTCATAAGAATAGCGGGGCGTGCAGTTCCCGCTTTGGGGGAGGACCAAGGCCATGCGCCTGCGATCGCGCCTGCGTCGTCTTTCGTGGATTGTGCCCGCCGCCCTCATGCTCGCGGGCGGGGCCGCTGCGGCTCAGGAAGACCACAGGAACATGAAGATGCCCGCGCCCTCTGCGGCGCGGTCTTCGGCGATCAGCCCATCGCGCTGGTCCGACCCCAAGTCGTGGCCCGACGGCAAGGTCCCGAAGGCCGGCGACGCGGTGACCATCGGCAAGAACAGGAACGTCGTGCTCGACGTCAGCCCGCCCGCGCTGCGCAGCCTGACTGTCGAGGGCAAGCTGAGCTTCTCGAACGCCAAGGATCTCGCGCTAACGACCGAGTGGATCTACCTGCCGGGCGGCGAGCTCGACATCGGCAGCGAGGCCCATCCGCACACGGCCAAGGCCACCATCATCCTGACCGACAACGTCAAGGACGAGAACATCAACACCATGGGCGACCGGGGCATCATGCTCCTGAACGGCGCCCTGAGCCTGCACGGCGACCGCAAGAACGCGTGGACCAAGCTCTCGGCGACAGCCAAGGCCGGCTCCGCCCGGATCGAGGTCCTGAACGCCAGCGGCTGGCGCAAGGGCGACGTCATCGTCCTGGCCTCGACCGACTTCGATCCCCGGCAGGCCGAGGAACGCACCGTCACCGCCATCAGCGGGAACTCGGTCACGCTCGACCAGCCGCTGAAGTACATGCACTTCGGCAAGATCACCGACGGCGTCGACGAGCGCGGCGAGGTCGGCCTGCTGACCCGCAACATCAAGATCCAGGCCTCGGAAGACGCCGAGAAGACCTACTTCGGCGGGCACATCATGGCGATGGGCGGCTCCAAAATGTATCTCTCTGGCATCGAGCTCAATCGCATGGGCCAGAACATGCATCTGGCCCGTTATCCCGTCCATTGGCACGTTCTGGGCGAAGGTAAAGGCCAATATATCAAGAACGCCTCGATCCACGACACCTACAGCCGGTGCGTGACGGTGCACGGCACGAATGACCTGCGCATCGAGAACAACGTGACCTACAACACCGTGGGCCACTGCTTCTTCTTGGAAGATGGCATCGAGCACGGCAACGAATTCATCAAAAATCTGGCGATACAGACCAAGTGTCATCCGACAATGGAATGCGTGCCCCAAAACCTAGCCGCCAACGGAGAGCTCAACCTTCAGAAGGGGCAGCCGCGTGGCGCCCTCAGGCAAATCAGCTTCTCCGGCAAGTACACCCTGCTGCCTTCGGACAACACGGCGTCGTCCTTCTGGATCACCAACCCGGACAATAGCTACATAGACAATGTGGCGGCCGGTTCCGATGAGAACGGCTTCTGGCTGTCTCTGCCCGAGCACCCTCAAGGCGCGTTCGCAGGTAGCGAGATCAGTAAAACAATTTGGCCGCGCCGAACGCCGATGCGCGCATTCAAAGGCAACGTGTCCCATTCCAACTTCGACGGGTTCATGTTTGACCGAAACATTAATGAAGACAACACCTTCGACCTATCCTTCAGCGCGTTTACGCCGCTGCGAAATCCTGCTGACCCGAACAGCGAGATGGTGGAAACGCACTTCGAGAATTTGACCAGCTACAAAAACCGCAATGGTGGCGTCTGGACCCGGGGTGAGCTTCTCGTATTCCGCAACGCCAAACTCGCCGACAACGCCATTGGCATGACGAATTCAACCGGTACTTTCGGTAGTGAGCGGTTTACTGCGCGGTTGGTTGATTCGTTGGTCGTGGGCGAAACCGGCAATACAGGCAATCCAACAACGCCAGAGGAAGTCGCCTATGGCCGTAGCCTGCCGAAGCCTAAACTACCGGACTTCCCGATCCGCGGCTTCGAATTCTATGATTACCGTGTTGAATCGGTGAACACGACATTCGTGAACTACCAGGACAACAACGTTCGCAAGACAGGAGCGCTTTCCTGGCTGCTGTTCACGGGCGCGGGGGTCAGTACCGAGAGCAGCGTCAAGGGGGCGAAATTCGTCAACGCCAAGCCCGTGTATTTTCCGAAAATCGATCCCAGATTCGATAATGACAACCGGGGTGGCTCGGCTTACCGGACCGCGTCGATCCACGACCTGGACGGTTCGGTGACCGGCGTCCGTGATTCCTACGTCATGATCAATGACGGCGAGAACGACAGTGTCGTCACTGACGACACCTGTGAGATTCGTCCCACCTGGAACGCCTCTGTGTGTACGGGTGATGTCGGACGCCTGTTTTTCCGGGCGGGTCAACTCGCAGACCTGTCTCAAGGGGCAACAACGGGACGAGGAGGATTCAATTTCGGATACGTCCGTCCGACCGCTCCTGCCGCTGGGGCCTCTCGGCCCACTCCAGCTGCTCCGGAGCCGCCCATCGCGCTTGTTCGCAATGGCAAGGAATTTCACATCACGGCCAACCAGAGCGCTGTGCGCGCCGGCTCCGAGATCCTGGTGAAAACCCAAAGACGAGAAGTCTCTATCAGTATGAGTGAAATGAACCTGGGCTCCTGGGTCATATTTGAACTGCCGGGTTTCACCAAATCAGCCTCCGGAACGGAGCAGGGCAGCATGGACGCCTTGCGCAAGGCGAACGAGACTTCTTATTTCAGGGACGAGGGGGCCCTCTGGGTCAAACTAGTCGTGGCCAAAGCTCCGGTGACGCCGATTCGTCCAAATATTATTCAAACCAGTATAGCGGTCAGTAGATAAGCGCCGAAGCCAAGCTTCACGCCCGCAACGCGGCGGCGACCCCGAGCGGCAGCTGCGTGTGCCCTATCAGCCTGAGGCGCTGCGGTTCCCGTGTCCGGGTGCAGTGACAGGTGTTCCTGTCCCCCGTTTTGCCGACCCCGAGTGCGGCGGCACTGTGGTGGCGGTGGTCGCCGAGGTGGAGGTCAACCGCAAGACCGGGCGGGTCTGGCCGAAGCGGTTCACCGTCGCCCACGACTGCGGTCTGGTGATCAACCCCGCGGGGTTAAAGAACTGCATCGAGGGCAATGTCGTCCAGGGCTGCAGCCGCGCCCTGTTCGAGGAGGTGAAGTTCGATAAGTCGAGCGTGAAGAGCGTCGACTGGCGGAGCTATCCCATTCTGGAGATCGGCGACGCGCCGGAAGCCGTGGACGTGGTGTTGATCAACCGGCCGGAGATGGCGCCGCAGGGCGCGGGCGAGCCCGCGCACCGCCCCATCGCCGCCGCCCTCGCCAACGCCATCTTCGACGCCACGGGGGCACGGCTGCGCACCGCGCCCTTCACGCCGGAGCGGGTTAAGGCGGCGATGGGCTCTGTCAGAGCATAATTCACCTCGCAGTGACGGACTGCGCCGTCGCTCTCGGCAATGAGAAACCCGTTTCGCTATTTCAACAGCTCGACCGAGGTGATCCGCCTCGCGCCACCTGCCTGAACGTCACCGCTCGGGCCAAGGCGGCAGCCCGTGCCGCCCGCTCCTCGTCCTTCAATGCAAGCGGGTCGTGACCTTTAGCCCTGAGGGCTCGAACCTCGGCGGCCGCCTTCCTGGCTTCGGCGAGTTTGAGGTCCGGGAAGGGTCCAAGCCCCATCATCCTCGCCTTGCCGTGGAGCATGTAGCGATAGACCCAGCTCGACGTCGCCCGCTCGCCCTCCTTTGCGCGCCGGCTGTCGAGCGCCAGGTAGAGCCCTGCGCCGTCATGGACATACCGAAGACGGGAGCCGGCTGCACGCGATCGGGCGTGGTCAAAGACGCACGCTCCTGAACGCAGGGTCAGAATAACATGAGGAGATTCAGTCGTCTAATCGGACCCGGGCGGTCGGCCGCGAACGTCGACGAACAGGGCTCTGGCGGTGGGGGCAGTCCAACGCGAACTTGTCTCCATTGCCTAGTGGCAAATGGAGGGTTCACCTCTCACGCCTCGGCCCAGCGGTTCCTGAGCAGCCACGCCGCCGTCAACAACACCATTTACATAGCGGCGATGATCGGCCGGCGAGCCTAGGGTTTTCCGCGCTACAGCTTTGAAGGCTTGGTCACGGGCTCAGCACGTCTTCAGGGATTCTGGGTTGCGTGGTGGTAAGACTGGGCGAATCGCATGCCCCGGTTTGGGTGGGCGCATCGAGTTGGAGGCGGATCATGGCTCGTGAACGCCTAAGGGGCCATCTTGCCTAAGTGCGCGCATATCCAAACCCGCGGGGCGGATCGACGCGCGACCAAACGATCCCTCGCGGAGGCGGAACGGCTTTGTGAGCGCCAGGGGCAACGCTGGACCTCCCAGAGGGGTCGCACACTTGAGCTGATCTTGGAGGCGCCCGGCCCGGTGAAGGCCTACGATTTGCTTCCGCTGCTTGGGGAGCCCTCTAGGCCCGTCAAGCCGCAGACAGCCTACCGCGCGCTGGAGTTTTGGGAGGAGCTCGGCCTCGTCCATCGCATCGCCAGTCTAAATGTGTTCGTCGCCTGTAGCGTCGGCGGTAGCGATCACATTCCCGCGTTCCTGATTTGCGAATGTTGCGGCGTGGTCGAAGAGTTTGACGGCAGACGCGCCCCTTCTGCAGCCGCGGTCGCCGCGGCGCATCAATTCGAGATCGGCTCCATCAGTCTTGAAGCTCGAGGTCGGTGCGCCGCCTGCAAACGATGACGGGCTGCGCGAACCGCCTGGCCAATAGTGCTCTCGTGCCTGTCGGCGCGGGGTTGTCCCATATCAAGGCGGGGCTCCGGTTCCGCGCTCATTAAGTTTGATGCGCCCAGCCCGCGCTGGCCCTCAGGGCGGGCGCAACCTACTCGTGTGAGGGGTTTGAACGCGTCGCGCGTATAGCAATGCAGGAGGGGTTTCGACCGCTCCTACCGCTGAGGCTGGGGGAACGTGGAATGAATGGCAGTCGTCGATCAGGCCTGATGGCCAGTTGCGCTTTGGTGGGATTCGTCCTCGCTATGGCGAGCCCGGCTCTGGCGCAGCAACCGGGCCCGGCGCCGGCGGGGGGAATGCCCGCAGGGATGGCGATGCCGGCCGGAGCGGCGATGCCCGGTATGAGGCCCGCGTCGGCCACCGATGATCGCCAGGTCCTTGTCGACCGGATCGATATGCTTGAGCGGCGTCTCGCCGACATCGAAGCCAAGCTCGGCTCGCCCCAGGCTCAGGTCGCTACGACGGCCGGAGGGGAGTCGGCGGCTGCAGGCTCTCCGCAGCTCGCCGAGCTGGACCGGCGCCTCAGCGATCTCGAAACAAACGCCGTGCTCTCTGAGCCGAAGACCACCGTCAAGCGCATCGAGGTATGGACGGATAAGAACGGCAACCAGTCGGACGAGCCCATCCCCGGCGCGGTGAAGTCGGTCACCTATCAGCGCGAGACGACCGCGCGCAGGCAGGCGATCAGCGAGGTCATCAATGAGGCGTTGGAGGACGCGGAGAGCAAGCGCGTCCACATCGGCGTCAGCTCGACCTTGACGCTGCAGAACGCCCGTCAACTGTCAGGATTCCGGACCCCGGCCAACGGCCACAGCTACGCCCTTGCCTCGGCCGATCTACTGTTCACCGCGGGCTTGGCGCAAAACACCATCTTCTTCGCCGACGTGGTCGGACTGAGCGGCAATCCGCCCGACAATGAAATCAATGGGTTGACGCTTCTCAACAGCTATACGGCGCGCCTATCGCGTCAGAACGAGCTGAACCTTCGCGAAGCCTGGATCCGCACCGAGATATTCAACCAGACCCTCGGTATCACTGCGGGCCGGCTGGACCTGACCAACTTCTTCGACCGCAACGCCGCGGCGAACGACGAGCAGACACAGTTCCTCAGCGACGCGCTGGTGAACAATCCCGCGCTCGGCCTAGCCAGCAACGGCGCCGGCGTCGCCGTGGTGTACGAGCCGTACTCTTCGTTCACCTTCAAGATCGGAGCCCAGCAGAGCAATCCGCTGGCCACCAATCTTTCGGAATCGACGTTCGTCCTGGCGGAGGTCGATTACCTGATGCGTCCTTTCGGACTGCCGGAAGGCAATTATCGAATCTGGGCCCGCACCGACAACAGCGCCCGCAAGCGCAGCAACGCCTTCGGTGTGAGCATCGACCAAAAGCTCAACCCGATCGTCACGGCGTTCGCGCGCTATGGCAGCGGGAGGGTCGGCCTGGACAACATCCAGTTCTATAGCGCCGGCCTGAGCTTCCAGAATGGCTGGGTGTTCAACCCAGAAGACAACTGGGGAATCGGCTACTCCCGGACCAAGTTTGCCAATCGCGACGAGGACTTGGCTGAAATCTTCTACAACCTTCACCTGACGGAACGGCTCCGTGTCTCGCCGCACCTCCAATACGTGCACGAAAATGACGGGCCGGCGACGCGGGCCTTCATCCTCCCGGGCCTGCGGTTGCAGGCGAGTTTCTAGGGTACGGTTCAAGGGAGTCAGAAAATGCTGAAAGCCAGATATCTAGCCTCGGGACTTGTCGCCCTCGCGTGCGGCCTGTTGGCCGGCTCCTCCATCGCCCAGGACGTCAAGATTCCGGATCCGACAAAGGTCGTGATGATCGTGGACCGGGACTCCAACGACATCGCCTTCATGGATATCGCCAGCCAGAAGATCGTCGGGCGGGTGTTCCTCGGGAAGAACGTCAACCCGCACATGGTCATGATGTCGCCCGACGGCCGGTATGTCGTGACGGGCGGAACGCGCGCCAACAAGGCCTACATCATCGACACGCGCACCCTGACTTTGGTGAAGTCCATTCCGGTCGGGATCGCCCCGGAGCATTTGTCATTCTCGCCGGACAGCAAGTTTTACTACCAGGGCAATCCCGAAGGCGATTCGGTCACGGTGATCGACATGACCTCGCTCAAGGTGATCAAGACGATCAACGGTCTGGCCGAGCCGTTGAACGTCACCTTCACCCCCGATGGGAGCAAGGCGTACATCGGCAACTATGGCGCCCATTGGGTCGGAGTGGTCGACGTGGCGCGCCACGAGCTGCTGAAGAAGATCCCGATCGGCGCGGCGCCCGGAATAGCCAAGCTGGATCCGCAAAGGTACCTGGGTGAGATCAAGGGCGTCTCCAACGCCAGCCCGAGCAAGGACGGGCGCTATCTCTATGCGGCCGACGGGGATCTTGGCGTGGTCGGCGTCATCGACACCCGCGACGACAAGGTCATCAAGGTGATCCGGGTCGGCAAGGATCCGTGGCGCGCCTATATGAGCCACGACGGCAACTATGCGATCACCGTCAATAACGGCGATGAGACCATCTCGATCATCGATACCCGCAAGAACGAAGTGGCGGCTACGCTTCCGGCTGGGCCGGACATGACCGGGGTCAACTTCGCCGCGGGCAAGGCCTTCGTGATCAGTTCGACCACCGGCTTTGTGTTCGTCTACGACATGAAGACGCTAAAGCCGGCGGGACGCATCAAGATCGGCACGAATATCCGCCTGGAGACGGCGACCACCGACACCGCCGACCAAAAAATGTATCTCGCGGCCTCGACCGACCACTCGATCTACGTGATCACCGGAGCCACCAACGGGGTCCAGAAGATCGCCAATGTGGGTCTCTATCCCTGGGGGACGCACATCATGGACAGCAAGGACAACTACTGCCACTAGCCGTGAAACCGGCGGCGGCGGTGGTCGCCGCCGTCGGGATCGAGGTCGTTATGCGCCGCGTGTTTTGTGGCTTTCTGGGCCTGGCATGCCTGATGCCGCTCGCGGCTCATGCGGCAGGGGGCGTCCGTAGCCATACCCGTCCGACGAACCCGGGAGGGACGTCGGTCACCCAGTCGGAAGCTTCCGCCCTGACCCTCACCCTGACCGAGGCGTCCCTGCGCCCTATCCAGGCGTGGGTACGCGCCTCAGGGACGCTGGACCCTTCCGGTAAGATCGTCACGTCGGTCATCCGCGGCCCCGAGGGCGGGTACGTGAAGGTGGGTCAAAGGATCAGGTGCTTTTCCCTCGCCACTCGAGCCCAGATGCATCAGGGCCGGGTCACGGACGTATCCGTGCAGGCCGATCGTGTGGTCGTTCGCGCCATAATGGCTGACCAGCTGCCAAATGACGGCTCGCGATATCTGGTCGAGATCGTCGCCGACCGTGGCGAATACCTCTCGGTCCCCAATGTTTCGATCATTGAGGAAGGCGATCGGCACGTCGTCTATGTGCAGCGCCAGCCAGGCCGGTACGAGCCGCGCGACGTCCAGGCGGGCATCCAGGGCGAACTCTATACCCAGATCCTCGGCGGCTTGGCCGCCGGCGAACAAGTCGTTTCGATCGGCAGCTTCTTCATCGACGCGGATACCAAGCTGAAGTCGCCCAGCGCCAGCGCGGGAGCGATGGCGGGCATGGATCACAGCTCGATGCCTGGCATGGGCTCCACGAAATGATGCGGCGGATTATCGAACGCGTCATCTCGATGAGATTGATCGTTGGCCTCGTGGTGTTTGCTGCCGCGCTGCTGAGCGTTTTCGCGGTCGCCAGGGCTCCCCTCGACGCCATTCCCGACATCTCCGATCCCCAGATCGTCATCTATGCGAAGTGGGCGCGCAGTCCGCAGCTGCTGGAATCCGATGTCACCGAGCCGCTGATCAAGTCCCTTGCGGGCGCCCCCGACATTCGCGGCGTCCGGGGCGCCTCCCACATGGGCTACGCCTTCATCTATGTGATCCTGAAAGACGAATCGAAACGAGCGGCGGTGCAACAGCTGGTCACCGACCGGATGAACGTCATTCGCCCGCAGTTGCCGGCGGATGCCAGCATCACGCTTGGTCCAAACGCCAGCAGCATGGGTTGGATTTATCAGTACGCGCTCGTGGACAGAGACCGTGTCCTCGACCTGCGCGACCTGCGCGTACTCAATCAAAGCCAAGTCAAACCGGCACTGCAGGCCGTGCCGGGCGTCGCGGAGGTGGCCTCCGTTGGCGGGCTTGAAAAGCAATATCAGCTCAGGGTCTTTCCGGGTCTTCTTGCAGACACCGGGATCACGATCCGCCAGCTCGTGAATGCTCTCCAGGGCGCCTTCCAGGAGACCGGCGGGCGGGTTCTTGAGGTCACCAACCGCGACTACCAGATCCGCGCCCTGGTCAAGAACGAGAACATAGACCAGCTCGAGACCATGGTGATCGGCCATGACCTTGAGGGCAAAGCGGTCCGCCTGAAGGACCTTGGCTACATCCAGGTCGGCTCCGATCAACGCCGCGGCATTTCCGACCTCGATGGCAAGGGCGAGGCCGTCGGCGGCATCATCATCATGCAGCAGAAGCAGAACGCCCTGGAGGTCTCCCGGGCGATCAAGGCCAGGCTCGGCGAAATCCGCAAGGCTCTGCCGCAGGGGGTCGAGATCGTGACCACCTACGATCGCTCGTCGCTGATCTGGGACACGCTCAAGCATTTCTTCCTGACCCTGGCCTACGAGCTTGGCGTGGTGATCCTGATCACGGTGCTGTTCCTCCGCAATGTGCGGACGGCGATTGCGCCGGTCACGATCCTTCTGCTCGGCACACTCTTCACGGCCCTGCCGTTGGCGATCTTCCACCAGACCATCAATCTCTTTTCGCTCGCGGGCCTCTTCATCGCCATCGGCGAAATGGTCGACGCCACCATCGTCATCGTCGAGAACTGCACCGCCGAACTAGCGGCGCGGGGCCGGGTGACCGCAGCTGAGAAGCGGGAGATCATCGTCCGTTCGATCGCCACGGTGGCGCGGCCACTGGTGTTCTCGCTCCTGATCATCCTGGCGTCATTCCTGCCGGTGTTCTTCCTCGGCGAGAAGGAAGGCCGGCTGTTCGATCCGCTCGCCTACACCAAGACCTTCGCCCTCGCGTTTTCCACCCTGCTGACTGTCTTTCTCCTGCCGATCATCATCGTCTGGGCGTTCAAGGGTGACGTGATCAAGACGCAGAGCCGGCAGGAGGCCGCCCTGGTTTCCGGCTACCGGCGCGCCGTCCGGGCGGCCATTCGCTACCGCTACGCCTTTGTCGCGACAAACCTGGTCCTCCTGATCGCCGCCATATTCCTCCTGAGCGGGTTCAAGCGGGATTTCATGCCGCAAATGGAGGAGGGCTCGATCCTCTACATGCCTACGACCTTGCCGGGCCTTCCCGCGCGGGAAGCGGGCTGGGTTCTGCAGCAGATCGACTCCAAACTGAAGGCCTTCCCCGAGGTCGCGCGGGTGTTCGGCAAGCTCGGCCGAGCGGACACGGCGACCGATTCCGCGCCGGTTTCCATGATCGAGGCAACGGTCCTGCTCAAGCCGAAGGGCCAGTGGCGCAAGGGCGTGACCAAGGACAAGCTGGTCGCCGAAATGGATCAGGCGCTCCGCATCCCAGGTTACGTAAACGCCTGGGTCCAGCCGATCAGCGCCCGCGTGATGATGCAAGACACCGGGTTGCAAACCCCTGTGGGCATCAAGGTGAAGGGCCCCGAGATCGCGACCATCGAGGAGATTGGCCATCAGGCCGAGACTCTGCTTCAGGGCTTCAAGGGCACGAAAACGGTCATCGCGGAACGCATCTCCTCCGGCTATTTCATCGACGTCCAGTTTGACCCGGCGCGCATGGCCGAAGCCGGCATGCCAGCGGACGACGCCATAGCGACGGTGCGCTACGCCATCGGCGGCGACAACGTCGTAGACATCAAGCAACCGGACGGGACGGCGGTCCCACTCAACCTCCAATATTCCCCCGAATACATCGACACGCTGGAAAAGATCAGTGGCACGTCGGTCGTGACCGGGGGCGGACGGACGGTCGCCATCGGCGAACTGGGCGATGTCGGGGTTCGCAAGATGCCGGAGATGCTGCGCAACGATAACGGCGCGCTGACCGGCTATGTCTACATCACCACGGAGGGGATCACGCCGACAGACTACGTCGAGAAGGCCCAGCCGTTCCTGGCCAAGAACCTCACCGTGCCGCCCGGCTACTCGATCGAATGGACGGGCGACTACAAGAACGCGGACAGCGCGCGGTCCCAGCTCCGAGCGATCATGCCGCTGACGCTCGCCATCATCTTCGGGCTGCTGCTTCTTGCCTTCCGGTCTTGGGGTGACGCCCTCCTGGTCATGCTGTCGGTCCCGTTCGCCCTCGTGGGAGGGGTCTTCCTGCAGTGGGCGCTGGGCTATTCGATGACCACGGCGGTGATCATCGGCTACATCGCCCTCTTCGCTGTCGCGATCCAGACGGGCATCATCATGATCATCTTCATCCGCCAGGCGCTCGCGCGCCGGGTTGAGGGCCAGACCTACATGGACGCCGTCCTGGAGGGCTCGGTCCTGCGGTTGCGGCCAAAGATGATGACCGTCGCCGCCACGACGCTCTCGCTCCTGCCCATCATGCTCTCGACCGGGGCGGGTATGGAGATCATGAAGCCGATCGCCACTCCGACCATTGGCGGGATGATCACCTCGACCATCTATGTTCTGTTCCTGATCCCCTGCCTGTTCGCGATCGGGGAAGACATCCGGCGCTCCGGCAGACTTCCGACCATCTTCAAGGCGCCTCCCGCGAAACCCGCCGCAGCCTCGCCGGAGTGAGGTCATGCATGCGGCGACCCAGAGCATCCGCAAGCCAATGCTGCGGCCCGGCCTGCGAGTCGCCGCTCCCTTACTGCTGACCCTCGTGATCGGCGCCAGCGCGCCGCCGCGTGCGCCGGATCACGCCGGTTCGCCAGCGGTTGATCTAGAGCGTCAATTCGCGCCGCAGCGGGCCCTGGTGGAAGAGCATTGCGGCGTCTGCCATGCGACGACCCGCATCGCCAAGAGCGGCGGAACCGAGGAGGTCTGGGCTGATCGGATCCGCAGGATGATCCGCTTCGGCGCCACTCTGCCGCGCGACAAAATTCCTGAACTCGCCCGCTACCTGGCGACGGTCTACCCGCGCCGATTGGCCCCGCCGCCCGTCACTGAGGAGGCGGGTACACCGGCCGAATGAAACGAGCACCCAGAAGGCACGCCCAATACAAGCCTTTGGCACAGGCCATGGCCTCTCATGAGCTCACATGTTCGGTCGCTCACGCGGCGTTCATTCGCCGTAGGATGAAGTGAGTTCGCTGCTTACGGAGATGAAGATGATGAAATTGGTTCTGGTAGCCGGCGTCGCCCTGACGCTCACGGCTCCCAACCTCGTGCAGGCCGCCGCGGCCACCAAGGCCGCCCCAAGCATGTCGAACATGCAGGGGATGAGCCATGGCGGGATGACGATGGCCGATGGGACGGGGATCGTGAGAGCGGTTGATCCCACGGCGGGCACGGTCACGCTGGAGCACGCTCCGATTCCCGCCCTGAAGTGGCCGGCCATGGTCATGAAGCTGAAGGCCAATCCGCCGACGCTCCTCAAGGGCTTACGGGTCGGTCAGTCGGTCAAATTCCAGCTCATGCAGATGGGCGAGAACACGGAAGTGACGGCGATCCGATCAAACTGACGGTCGGCCACGCTTGCTGAAGGTCCTTAGCAGACGAAGGCTGGGGACCGGAGCAATTGGTTGAAGCACCAGCCACTGGGCGAAAACCGATCAGCATCTGCAATGACGCTCATCAAGCGTGAAGCTCGGCCTTCCGTCGTCCGCTCAGTGTGAACCCTAGGACGATAATCAAGACCGTCGAGACCTGAACCGTCAGTCCCTCCCAGGTAGGGAAAATCCCTAAGAGTTCGATGCGCGGAACCGACGCAAGCGGGCGTATGTCGAGCAGGCCCGCCTCCTGGAGGGCGGCAATGCCCTTGCCAGCCAGAACGACGGCCAGCCCGGCCATCAGGATCGAACTGTAGGAAAAGAATTGCGAGATGGGTAGCCGCTTGCTGAAGTTCAAAAGCGCATAGGCGATCAAGGCGAGTATAGCGACAGCGAGCGCAGCGCCAGCGAGCATTGCGGCATGGCCGCCTTGGCTCCAGAGGGCGGCATAGAAAAGGATTGTTTCAAACACCTCGCGATAGACGACAAGGAACGCTAGCCCGAACAGGAACCAGGCCGAGCGCTTGGAGAGCGCTGCCGACAGCTTTTCCTTGATATAGATTTGCCAAGCGTCTGCCTGGGCCTTGGCGTGCATCCAGACACCAACGGAAATTAGGACGGCTGCTGCCAGCACTGATCCGAAACCCTCCGTTAGTTCTCGGCTCGCCCCGCTAACGGAGATCAAGTAGGTGGCCGCCCCCCAGGTCAGTGCACCAACGGCAAGCGCCGCGAGCCATCCAGCATGGACGTAGGGTAGGACGTCGCGTCTGTCGGCCTTTCGGAGAAAGGCGACCATGGCCACAACGATCAATAGAGCTTCGAGCCCTTCGCGCAGGAGGATGGTTAGTGCGCCGGCGAAGCTGGAGGAGACGTTGGTTTCCTGGGGAGCTAAAGCACGCTGAGCTGCGTCCAAGAGGGCGTTGAGCCGCTCGATTTGGGCTCGCACTTCGGCTCCCCGCGATCCCTTGGATAGACTAGCCCGTAGAGCGCCCATTGCGCCTTCAACTCGGGCCATCAGCGCGCCGTCGCGGGCCCCCAACGTCGGCTCCACGGGTTCGAAACCGTCGAGATAAGCGGCCAAGGCCAATTCCCGCGCCTTCGTCCGATCACCGGCTTCGTAAGCTGCCAAGCTTTGCGCCAGCTTGGCGCGGGCGATGCTCAGACTTCCGGAAGCCGGAACGGTTGTGGCTTCGGGATGGCGTCGAAGATAGGCGACGAGCTGACTTGCCCTGGGCTCGCCCAGTTCGGCGGCGAGCGTCGCGGGCGTAACTTGCGTCAACGCTTGCAGATTAGGGAAGCGCGCTCGCAACTTCAGATCGGCGTTCCAGAGCCGTTCGCCAGCCTTGGCGGTCGCCCCATCGAACGCAAAGCTACCGACATAAAAGGCCAGGCCCCAGCGGTCCTGGGAGGACAGATCGGCGAAACTTGCCATAGCTGTCCCCTCAAGCCCCTGACCAATAACCTGGTAAAGGCCAAAGATGCTGCGTTCGCGGGCGCGTCCCGCCTTGGCAAAGGCCACGGGTTGAGGAACGAGCCCTTTCGCGTTGGGTCCATCGCCGTGGCCCCCTGCGCCATGGCAACCCGCGCATTGCTCGGTGTAGAGAGCCGCGCCGCGAACGAGGTCGGGCGTTTTCGTCGGCGCCAGCGGCGTCGGGTAGGCCGCGAGGAGTTCCGCGGCCAATTTATGCGCTTGGTCCTTCACCTCGGCGGCCGGGGCCTTCCGTCTGATCCCGGCGACCAACGCATCCGCCTCCCGGAGTAGACGCGGCTGGCTCGTTGTCGCCGGCAAGCCCGCCAACCGCTCGCGCACGGATGTCGAGAACTCTTCCATCTCAGAATACTCGGCGGCGCTGACGACTTTTCCGTCCTTCACCGCTCCCGGATAATCGATCGCGAGATAATCGAGGAGCCGCCACGCCACCTGCGGTGAAGGCGCGCTATCCTCGGCAAGGCTGGCGGTGGGGAGAACGGCTGCGGCCAAGGCGATGGCTGCGGCGAGGAGGCGAGCAGACGCCGGCATCAACATACCCGATTTGCGACTGAGAATTTATATCAAAAGCGCCGCGCACCCTTGGTCTGACCCCCTTGAAGTGATCCATCCCTTATGTTGGTCCGAGGACCATTTGGATGGATGGAACGATGGCAAGGAAGCGCCACAAGCCGGAAGAGATCGTCGCCAAGCTACGTCAGGTTGATGTGCTGACCGGTCAGGGCAGGTCG
>CANJID010000070.1 GCA_947474395.1 Caulobacterales bacterium | reverse complement strand
GCGGTGGTGGTGCCGTCGCCGGCCTTGTCGTTGGTCTTGGAGGCGACTTCGCGGATCAGCTGGGCGCCGAGGTTCTCGAAGCGGTCGGAGAGCTCGATTTCCTTGGCGACGGTGACGCCGTCCTTGGTCGAGCGCGGGGCGCCGAAGGACTTTTCGATCACCACGTTACGGCCCTTGGGACCGAGGGTGACCTTCACCGCGTTGGCGAGGATGTTCACGCCGCGGAGCATCCGCTCGCGCGCGTCGGAGGAGAAATAGACGTCTTTGGCAGCCATGATGTCCTGCTCGCTCTGTTCAGAGGGTTAGGAAAAGGGGGACGAAGGTGAGTGCGGACCTCAGGCGACGACGCCGAGGATGTCCGACTCCTTCATGATGATCAGGTCTTCGCCGTCGATCTTGACCTCGGTGCCGGACCACTTGCCGAAGAGGATCCGATCGCCGGCCTTCACGTCCATGTCGACGCGCTTGCCGCTCTCGTCACGGGCGCCGGGGCCGGTGGAGAGGACTTCGCCTTCCTGAGGCTTTTCCTTGGCGGTATCGGGGATGATGATCCCGCCCTTGGTCTTGGCTTCTTCCTCGACACGCCGGACCAGGACGCGATCGCCAAGGGGACGAAACGCCATGTTTGAGCTCCTGTTTTATTGCTCTTGGTTGGGTGCGGAGCTTGGCTGTTAGCAGCCTAGGTCCGCGAGTGCTAACGCAGGCTGGGGATTTAAGAACGCGGCCAATTCAAGTCAAGGCGTGGACGCGATCTTCCCGGGTGCGTCATAGATAGGCGCCCCGGGTCGGCGCCCCTGAAGCGCGCGCCCCGAAAGCGCCATGCGGAGTCTTCATGGACCGCCTGCACCTCACCCTCACCCTGGCCCAGTTGGCGTGCTTCCTGGGCGCGCTGATGGGGGGCTACGCTGTGATCAATCCGGCGGGCGTCCTCAGGATGAAGGGCTTCCAGATCGGCGAGGTCTCGCGGCGGACCATCGCCGAGGTGCGGGCGACCTACGGCGGGCGGGTGCTGCTCGGCCATGCCGCGACCCTGGCCGCCCTGATGCAGCCCGACGATCGCATCGGGGCATGCCTGGCCGCCGCCCTCGGCTCGGCCTGGATCGGCGCGGCCGCCGCCCGGGTGATCTCCATCCTGGTGGACCGGGTGGCGACCTGGCGGGACCTGCGCTCCATCGGCCTGGAGGTGGCCTTAGGGATCCTGCTGTGGGGACCCTTGTGGACCTACCTGCGGATGCTCCGCCGCGCCGCCGCCCTGGCCGTGGGCGGCGTCGGCGGTGAGATGTAGGGCTTTCCGCCTCAGTCCTTCAGCAGCCGGTCCACCACCGCCGAGGCTTCCGGGCTGGCCCAGTCCGCTTCGCCGACCATACGCGCGCGCTCGATCCCGTCGCGGCCGTAGAACATGGTCGAGGGATAGCCCTGGGCCGTGGGATCGAAGGCGAAGGGCAGCTTCATCCCCGTGTCCTGGTAGAAGGCCAGCGGCGCGTTCTTGGCGATGAAGGCCTTGGCCTTGTCGGAGTCCTTGGCCGAGTCGATGCTGAGGGCCACCACCTCGACCTTGCCGGCATATTTCTTCTGCAGGGCGGCCAGCGTCGGCATTTCCTTCACGCAGGGCCCGCACCAGGTGGCCCAGAGGTTCACCAGCAGCGGCTTGCCCTTGAAGTCGGCCAGGGTGCGGATCTTGCCTGTCGAATCCACGAAGACGGTCGCCGGGGCGGGATGGCCCGCGCCCTCCACGTTCAGGCCGCGGCCGTCCTCCTTCTTGGAGAAGCCGCCCTTGGCGAGGCTCGCGTAGCTCTGCGGTGTGGAGCCTTGGCCGCTGCACGCGTATAGAAGCGCCGCGACGCCGATCACCGCCACGACTAGAATGCCGCGCTTCAACCCCGCCCCCGCGTCGGGCTGGGTCGGCAAGGCCTGAGGTTCTGATTCACGCATGTCCGACGACTCTTCCAGTCCGGCTTCGAAGGGCCAGAGTTTATGGGGCGGCCGCTTCGAGCGGAAGCCCGCCGAGCTGATGCAGGCGATCAACGTCTCCATCGGCTTCGACAAGCGCCTGTGGGCCGAGGATCTCGCGGGGTCGCGGGCGCACGCCGCCATGCTGGCCAAGCAGGGGATCATCACCCCCGCGGACGAGGCGGCGATCCAGGACGGGCTGAACCGGATCGAGACCGAGATCGCCGGCGGGACCTTCCCCTTCCGCGACGAATACGAGGACATCCACCTGAACGTGGAGGCCCGCCTCACCGAGCTGATCGGCGCGGCGGCCGGGCGGCTGCATACCGCCCGCTCGCGCAACGACCAGGTGGCGCTGGACTTCAGGCTCTGGACCCGGGCCGCGTGCGACCACGCGATCGGCCGGATTCGCGCCCTGCAACGGGCCTTGCTGGCCAAGGCCGAGGCCCATGCCGACGCCCTGATGCCCGGCTTCACCCACCTGCAGCCGGCCCAGCCGGTGACCTTCGGGCACCACCTGATGGCCTATGTGGAAATGTTCGGCCGCGACGCCGGCCGCTTCGCCGACGCGCGGGCGCGGATGAACGAGAACCCCCTGGGGGCCGCGGCCCTGGCCGGCTCGCCCTTCCCCATCGACCGGCACGCGACATCCGCGGCCCTGGGCTTCGACCGGCCCACCGCCAATTCGCTCGACAGCGTCTCGGACCGCGACTTCGCCCTGGAGGCCCTGGCGGCCGCCACCATTTGTGCAACCCACTTGTCTAGGCTCGCTGAAGAGATCGTCATCTGGGTCACCCCCCAGTTCGGCTTCATCAAGCTGTCGGACGCCTTCACCACCGGCTCCTCGATCATGCCGCAGAAGCGCAACCCCGACGCCGCCGAACTGACCCGCGCCAAGACCGGGCGGGTGCTGGCGAGCCTGACCAACCTGATCGTGGTGATGAAGGGCCTGCCTCTGGCCTATTCGAAGGACATGCAGGAGGACAAGGTCCCGACCTTCGAGGCCTTCGACGCCCTGGACCTGGCCCTGTCGGCGATGGCGGGGATGGTCGCGGACATGGAGCCCGACACGGCCCGCATGGCTGCGGCGGCCGGCTCCGGCTTCTCCACCGCCACCGACCTCGCCGACTGGCTGGTGCGCGAGCTCGACATGCCGTTCCGAGGCGCCCACCACGTCACCGGGCGGGCGGTGAAGCGGGCGGAGGAACTGGGCCTGGGCCTGGCCGACCTGCCCTTGAGCGAACTCAAGGCGATCGAGCCCGGAATCACCGAGGGGGTTTATCAGGTGCTCACCCCGGCGGCCTCCGCGGCCAGCCGGACGAGTTACGGCGGAACCGCCCCCATCCGGGTGCGGGAACAGATCAGTATCTGGAAGGAGCGTCTCGCATGAACCGGAACCTCATCGGCCTCTCCGCCGTCCTGGGCCTGACCCTGGCGGCGAGCCTCCTTTCCGGCTGCGGCAAGCAGGGCACGCTCGACCAGCCGCCGCCGATCTTCGGCGACAAGGCGAGGGTCGACTACGAGGCCGCCCGCACGGCGGCCGCCACGCCTGGGGTGGACAACCAGGGCCGCGGCCAGAGCTCGACGCCGGACAACACCCCGCCGTCGACCCGCGACGTCCGCGATCCCGCCCAGCGCCTGTCGCCGGCCAGCACCGCCCCGGTCGCCGGCGCGCCGAACATGGCGGGGGCGCCGATCCAGACCACGCCGAACTTCTGATGAACCACTTCGAGGTTCGCCGAGGCGAGCTTTGGTGCGAGGACACGCCCCTGGCCGCGATCGCTGAAGCCGTGGGTACGCCGGCCTATGTCTATTCCACCGCCACCCTGGAGCGGCACTACACCGTGTTCCGCGACGCCTTCGCCCCGCGCGAGGTGCTGGTGGCCTATGCGGTGAAGGCCAATTCCAACCTCTCGGTGCTGAAGACCCTGGCCGCTCTCGGCGCCGGGGCCGACACCGTGTCGGAGGGCGAGGTGCGACGGGCCCTGGCCGCCGGGGTGCCGCCGTCGCGGATCGTCTTCTCCGGCGTCGGCAAGACCGACGACGAACTCGCCTTCGCCCTCGATGTCGGGGTGGCCGAGATCAACATCGAATCCGAGCCGGAGATGGACCGCCTGGCCGCCGTCGCCGAGTCCAAGGACATGCGCGCGCCCATCGCCATCCGGGTCAATCCGGACGTGGGCGCCGGCGGTCACGCCAAGATCGCTACCGGCAAGACCGAGGACAAGTTCGGCGTCTCCCTGTCCGAGGCCGAACGCCTCTACGCCAAGGCGTCGAACTCCGCCTCCCTGAAGCCCCTGGGCGTCGCCTGCCACATCGGCAGCCAGATCACCGACCTTGCGCCCCTGGAGGCCGCCTTCACCAAGATGCGGGCGCTTGTCGAGCGGCTGCGCCTCGCGGGCCATTCCGTCCGCCGCCTGGATCTCGGCGGCGGCCTTGGCGTGCCCTATTTCAACATGCCCGACCCCCCGCCCCCCGCCGCCCTGGCCGAGGTGGTGGACAGGGTGATGGCGGGGCTCGACATCGAGCTGGCCTTCGAGCCCGGCCGGCTGATCGTCGCCAACGCCGGAGTGCTGCTGTCCCGGGTCATCCACGTGCATCGCCGCCCCGAAGGGCGCGCCTTCCTGGTGCTGGACGCGGCCATGAACGACCTGATCCGCCCGGCCATGTACGACGCCTATCACGACATCCGACCGGTGAAGGCCCCGGCCCCGGGCGCCGCCCTTGAGCTCTACGACGTGGTGGGGCCGATCTGCGAGACCGGCGACACCTTCACCCGCGACCGCAGCCTGCCGCCGCTGGCCGCCGGGGACCTGGTCGCCTTCATGTCCGCCGGCGCCTACGGCTCGGCCATGTCGAGCGAGTACAACACCCGCCCCCTGGTCCCCGAGGTCCTGGTGCGCGGCGACCAGTTCGCCGTGGTCCGCCCCCGCCCCACCTACGACGAGATGCTGGCGCGGGAGCCGATGGCGCCCTGGCTGTAGCTCAGCGGATGCAGGTCGACAGGTCCGTCTCCCGCACGGTCACCGCCGCCGCGCCGATCTTGCGGGAGCGCTGGGCGACGTAGGGGCCTGGGCTGACGGCCTTCCACTTCAGGGGGCTCGGCAGGATGGCGGCGAGGCGCGCGGCCTGCGGGCGGGTCAGGTGCTTGGCGTCGACGTGGAAGTAGCGCTGGGCGGCGGCTTCCGCGCCATAGGTGCCGGGGCCCCATTCCACCACGTTCAGATAGACCTCGATGATCCGCTTCTTGCCCCAGAGGGCCTCGATCAGGACGGTGAAATAGGCCTCCAGCCCCTTGCGAACCAGGTTGCGGTCCTGGGACAGGAAGACGTTCTTGGCCGTCTGCTGGCTGATGGTTGAGCCGCCGCGCATGCGGCTCGGGTTGCGCTCGTTGTTGGCGATGGCCTTCTCGATCGCTTCTATATCGAAGCCGTGGTGCTCGCAGAATTTCGCGTCCTCGGCCGCGATTACCGCCTGGGCCAGGGCGGGCGTGATGTTCTTCAGCGACTTCCAGTGCTTGTTCAGCCCCTTCCCCTCAAACATGCGCTGGACCATCAGCAGGGTGATCGGCGGGGGCACGAAGCGGTAGATCGCCGTCAGGGCGACCGGGATCACCACCGTCACCATGGCGAAGACGATCAGGATCCGCCGGATCCAGCGCCCCTTGCGCTTGGGCTTGGCGCCCGGCTCGGCCGCCGCCGCGGGGGTCGTCAGCTCGAGGGGCGGCTCCACCGGGGTTTCCGGCGACAGGGGCGTGCCTTCAAGCGAGACTTCGGGGACCGCTTCAGGCGGCGGCGCGGGCGCGGGGACGCCCTCCTCGCCCTTGGGCGGCTCAGGCTCTGCCGGCGGCTCGGGATAGGCCATAGGTCCCCTGGGAGCGATTCCTCAGGCTGAGACTAGCATGGCTGGAGGGAACGCTAAGGCAGGCGGACCACGCCTGCCCCGCCCGCTTCGTCGCCCCAGGCCGCCAGGGTTCCGTCGGGGGAAACCGCCAGGGCCGTGATCGGCGGGCCCTTCCCGGCCTTGAGGGCCGTCAGCCCCTTGCCCGCCAGCTCGGCGGTCCAGACCCGGCCGTCATCCAGGCCCGCCACCAGACGGCCGCTCGACAGCGGCGCGGCGGCCACCCGGGCCACCAGGGCGTTCTGGTCGTGGCCGATCTCGATGGCCGACTGGTTCATCGGCCCGTTGGCCCCGCCGAAGGGCCACAGCACCACCCCGGCCGCGCCGGAGGTCGCCATCAGCTGGCCCTTCTGCAGGAAGGCCATGCTGCGGACCTTGGAGGGATAGCCGGACATGCGCATGTCCTTGGCGTCGGCGATGCGCCAGCCGTGCAGGTCGCTCTCCTGCATGGCTGAGATCAGGAACCGCCCGTCCGGGCTCCAGGTCACGTCGATGTGCGCCCCGGCCCATTTCAGCATCGCCGGCTTCTGCTCGGCGATCCGCGCGAACCACAGGGCCGCACCGCCATAGGTGGCGCAGGCGAGGCGGCGGCCCTTGGGATCGAAGGCCAGGCCCGCCACCGACCGCTCATGGACGAAGGTGCGGATGAAGCCTGGATCGGCGACGTCGCGCACGGTCACCGCCTTGCCGGCGGCGAAGGCGATCAGGCCGGTCTCGGGCGAGGCGGCGACGGCGTCGATCCACTTCCCTTTCTGGTCGGCAACTGTTTCGGCGCCGCCGGGTCTGGACCAGACGAGGCGCCCGTCGTCACCCCCGGTCAGGACCCCCGAGCCCGACGGGTGCAGGGCGGCGCACAGCACCACCCCGTCGTGGGCCTGGACTGCCTCCCCGGAGTCGAAGCGCACCGTGCCGTCCCCGAGGGCGAAGGCGGCTCCTTCGCGGGGGAACAGGGCGGCGGCGACATAAGCGTCGAAAGCGTGAACCATGGCGTCGGCGTATAGGCCTGCCCCGTCGCCGGTCAACCGGAGCCCCCGGCGCGCCGTTTTTCGCCTCGGGGGCGAACCATGGCCCGAGGGCCGGCGAACGGGCGCCGCGCGGTCTTTACTTCGCGCCGGAGAGTCTCTAATCGCGTTTGGGACGTCCCCGCAAAACGGGGCCCAGGGAGATTTTCAGTATGGCGGCAAAGCTGTCCAAAGGCGGGTCGGGCCGTTACGACCTCGGGCAGAACAGCGACATCAACGTGACTCCCTTCGTGGACGTCATGCTCGTGCTGCTGATCATCTTCATGGTCGCCGTGCCGGTGGCCACGGTCTCGATCCGGGTCGACCTTCCCCCGGCCCTGACGACCGACAATCCGCCCAAGGATCCGATCTACGTCTCGGTGCACGCTCAGAGCGTCTCGATCGTCGACGCGCCCTCGAGCACCGAATATCTGGCCGGCGATCTGGCGCGCCGCTTCGCGGGCCAGGGCAAGACCAACCCGACCGAAGAAGTGGTCATGATCCGCGCCGACGGCGACGTCCGCTACGAGCAGTTCATGAACATCCTCAACACCCTGCAGGACGCCGGCTACTACAAGGTCGGCCTGATCAGCGAAGACCTCGCCTAAGCGGTTTTCCTAGGGTCTGAAATTCAAAAGGGCGCGGCTCCGGCCGCGCCCTTTTCGTTTGTGGGCTTGGTTAGGCCGCGCAGGCCTCGAAGCCTTCGCGCAGGAAGGTCTCGTCGAGGTTGCGGCCGATGAAGACCATGCGGCTGTAGCGGCGCTCGTCGGCGCGCCATTCGCGCTGCAGCTCGCCCTCCAGGATCATGTGCACGGCCTGGAACACCAGGCGCTTGTCCTCGCCCTGCACGTCGAGGATGCCCTTGGCCCGCAGGATGTCGGGGCCCCGCTCCTGCAGGAGGGCGTTCAGCCAGCGGGTCACCTTGGCCCCGTTCAGCGGAGTCTCCAGGGTCAGGGACACGCCCTTGATGTCGTCGATGACGTGGGCGTGGGCATGGTGGTCGTGGCCCGCATGATCGTGGCCATCGTGGTCATGATCGTGGTCACCGTGATCGTGGTCGGCCTCGCAATGCTCGTCGTGGACATGGCCGGCCTCCCCGTGCGCGGGGTTGAGGAATTCCGGCTCGATCTCGACGATCCGCTCCAGGTCGAAGCCGCCCCGCCCCAGGATCGCCTCCAGGGGTACATTGGACCGCTGCGCGCGGTGGATAGGCGCGAGCGGATTGATGCGGCGGATGCGGGCCTCGACCTCGCGCAGCTTCTCTTCCGAGACGAGGTCGGTCTTGTTCAGCACGATCTGGTCGGCGAAGGCGATCTGCTCGCGGGCCTCGCGGCTGTCGTCCAGGCGCAGCTCGATGTGCTTGGCGTCCACCACCGTGGTGACCGAGTCCAGGTGGGTCTTGGCCCGCACGTCCTCGTCCACGAAGAAGGTCTGGGCGACGGGGCCGGGATCGGCCAGGCCCGTGGTCTCCACGATGATGGCGTCGAAGCCGCCCTTGCGGCGCATCAGCCCCGAGAGGATACGGATCAGGTCGCCGCGCACCGTGCAGCAGACGCAGCCGTTGTTCATCTCGAACACCTCCTCGTCGGCGTCGACGATGAGGTCGTTGTCGATCCCGATCTCGCCGAACTCGTTGACGATCACGGCGTACTTCTTGCCGTGGTCCTCGGTGAGGATGCGGTTGAGGAGCGTCGTCTTGCCGGCGCCGAGGTAGCCGGTGAGCACGGTCACGGGAGTGGTCTGGGCGGTCATTACGAGTCCTAGGAGGGGGCGCGGCTCTTTAAGTGGGCGCGACCGATCACGCTTTGAAGGAGGCTGTGCTCGCGGCCCACCCCTGCGGAGACGCAGAAGAGGGCGACGGCGGCGAGGGCCATGGCCGCGCCGGGCTCGGTTCCGAAGTGGTGCGCGGCCAGCAGGCCCGCCGCGCTGGCGACGGCGGACACCGCCGCGGCGACCGCGGCCTGGCCGAGATAGGTTCGTACCCAGAAACGCGCGGCCGCCGCCGGCACCATCATCAGGGCCACGGTCATCAGGGCCCCGAAGGCGCGAAAACCCGCCACCAGGTTCAGGGCCGTCAGCATCATCAGGAGAAGGTGCAGGTGCGCGCCCTCCAGCCCGCTGACCCGCATGAAGGTGGGATCGGCGGACTCGCCGACGAAGCCGCGCACGAACAGAGCTATGGAGACCAGGGTCGCCGTCGCCGCCGCGGCGGCCAGGATCAGGCCGGGGGCGTCGAGCCCCCGCACCGAGCCGAACAGCAGGGTCTCCACCACCTCCGGATCGCGATAGGGGCCGAGGATCGCCACCCCCAGGGCCAGGGCCCCAAGGTAGACCACCGCGAAGGCCCCGTCCTCGGGCAGGCGCTTGGTCCGCGCCAGCAGGCTGGAAAGGCCCGCCACGATCAGGGCGGCGACCAGGGCGCCTGCCGTCAGGGCCCAGGGATCGGGACCGGCGACAAGATAGGCGATGGCGGCTCCGGGCAGGAGGCCGTGGGAGAGGGCGTCGCCGACAAGGCTCATCCGCCGCGCCACCAGGAGCACGCCAAGGGGCGCGCCCCCCAGGGCCAGGGCCAGGGCGCCGGCCGCCGCGGCGCGCACGGCGCCATCCTGCCATAGGGAGCCGCTCACAGCCGGCTCTCGGCGTGGTGGTGGGCGGGGTCCTCGCAGGCCTGGGCCCAGCGGCGGGCCCGGCCCAGGGCCTCGGTGGTCAGGGCCTGGGAGGTCGGCCCCCAGCTGATCGCCTCCCCGGCCAGGAGCAGCACCTCGTCGCAGAGCTCGCGGGCCATATCGAGGTCGTGCAGGACCAGGATCACCGTGCGGCCCTGGTCGGCCCAGCCGCGCACCATGCGCGACAGGTCGGTGGCCGTGCGCTCGTCCAGGGCCGAGAAGGGTTCGTCCAGCAGCACCAGCCGCGCATCCTGCAGCAGGACGCGCGCGAAGAGGGCCCGCTGCAGCTGGCCCCCGGAAAGTTCGGACACCGGCCGGTCGGCCACATGCGTCAGGCCCAGGGTCTCAAGGGTCTCGTCCCGTCGGGCCCGGTCCGCCGTCCCCACCTTGCCGAACAGGCCCTGCCGCGCCCAGGCGCCCAGCCCCACCAACTCCTCGACGGTGATCGGGAACTGCCGGTCGAGCCCGGCGTCCTGCGGCAGGTAGGCGATGTCGCGGGCCTTCAGCCCGCCCCTGTCGATCCGTCCGCCGAGGGGATGGAGCACGCCGGAAAGCCCCTTAAGAAGCGTCGACTTGCCCGAGCCGTTGGGTCCGGCGAGCCCCGTCAGGCGGCCAGGGGGGAACACCCCCGACAACCCGCGGAGCACGGGGCGGCCTTCATATCCGAGGCTGAGGTTGTCGAGGGCGACGCCGGTCATGGGTTCAGCCGAGCGCCAGAAAGACGGCGCCCCAGACCAGGGCGCAGGCGACCAGGGCCACGGCCAGGCGCGCGCCCACCCCCCAGTGCAACGGATCGATCCGCTCGCGCGCCACCTTGGTCCTCCAGCCTTCCGAAGTGTTATTCTATAACAGCGACGGGGGGAAAGGGGCCATCCGGCGCCCCCTGAAGCCTGCTCCGGCGCGTTCTCTGGCGCGTTGACTTCGGGCGAGCCGTCCGTATAACACCCACCTCTCGCCCGCGGGCTATTGTTCGCGGGCGCATCCTTTTTTGCGCGACCAAGAAGGCGCTCTCCAATGTACGCGGTGATCAAGACCGGCGGGAAGCAATACCGGGTCCAGCCCGGCGACCTGCTTGTCGTCGAAAAGCTCGACGGCGAAGCCGGCTCCGAGGTCAAGTTCGACCAGGTGCTGATGGTCGGCGGCGAAGGCGGCGTCTCCATCGGCGCCCCGATCGTGGCCGGCGCTTCCGTCAGCGCGACCCTGATCGAGACCCGCAAGGGCGACAAGGTGAAGATCTTCAAGAAGATCCGCCGCCAGGGCTACCGCCGCACCCGCGGCCATCGCCAGATCGAGTCCGTCCTTCGGGTCACGGGCCTGGAAGGCGCCGGCCAGAGCGCCAAGTGGGACGGGACCGTCGACCTGACGACCCGCGCCGTGCTGAACGCCCGCGCTCGCGGCCTGAACATCGAGGTCCCCGCGGCCGCTCCGGTCGCCAAGGCCAAGCCCGCCGCCAAGGCCCCGGCCGTCGCCAAGACGCCCGCTCCGAAGGCGGCCCCGAAGGCTGAAGCTCCCGCCGCTGAGGCCAAGGCCGCGGCTCCGGCCGCCAAGCCCGCCGCCAAGAAGGCCGCGGCTCCGAAGGCTGAAGCGGCTCCCAAGGCCGCCGCCGCCAAGAAGCCCGCCGCGCCGAAGTCGCCCAAGGGCGGCAAGGCCTAAGACCGAGGAGAGAACCCATGGCTCACAAAAAATCGGGCGGCTCCTCGCGCAACGGGCGCGATTCCGCCGGCCAGCGCCTCGGCGTGAAGAAGTTCGGCGGCGAGAACGTCCTCGCCGGCAACATCATCGTCCGTCAGCGCGGCACCAAGTACTGGCCGGGCGAGAACTGCGGCATGGGCCGCGACCACACCCTGTTCGCCACCGTGACCGGGAACGTGAAGTTCACCACCAAGCGGAATGACCGCACCTACGTGAACATTACCCCGCTCGCCAATTCGGGCTCGACGCCCGCCGAGTAGCGCCATCCAGCCTTTCCGGATCGCGCAAGCCGCCATCCGGATCGCTAAGACCTAGCGGGGAGTCCGGACCAGCCGGCTCCCCGCTTTTCGTTTCCCCGCCGGGCGAGGCCAGCCAAGGCCAAGGAGGGGAACATGTGCGCCATAAGCACGATCGAACGGATCACCACGCCACGGCTGCGGCTGCGCCCGCTTAGCCTCACCGATGCCGCGCGGCTGACCGCGCTGATCAACGACTACGGCGTCGCGAAGATGACGGGCGGGATCGCGCATCCTTACGGCCTGGAGGACGCGACCGCCTATCTGGAGGGGCGCACGGCCCGGTCGTCGAACGGCTGGCGGTTCGCCATCGACCTGCCGGATGAAGGTCTCGTCGGCGTGGTCGGCCTCGCGCGCCGGGACGGGCCGCTGCTGGAGCTCGGCTACTGGCTGGGACGGCCTTATTGGGGCAGGGGATACGCCACCGAGGCCGCTTCCGCGACGGTCCAGTGGGCGAGGGACGCTCATGACGTGCGGGCTATCGTGGCCGGGCACTTCGAGGACAACCCGATCTCGGGTCGGGTCCTGGAGAAGGCCGGCTTCCTCTACACCGGGCTGGTCGAGCCGATGTTCAGCCTCGCGCGGGGCGAGGCGGTGCGGACGCGGAAGATGGCCTGGCTGGCTTGAAAACCCAAAACAACCCGCTCACCCCGGCGGAGGCCGGGGCCCAGGTTTGAGTTGCAGGTCGGCGCATTTCAGAAAAGCCCTGGGTCCCGGCTTTCGCTGGGATGAGCGGAAATATTTGAAAACGCTCTGGCTTTAAGCCGCTGCGACCCGCCGCTTGGCGGGCGCGGCGGCCGCGGCGCGGGCACGGGCCCGGGCGGCCTCGACCAGGCGACGGATGCGGCGAAGCTCGCGCTTCAGCTCCGCCCCGGTCACCAGCCGGCGGGCGAGGCGGGGGCTCATGGCCTCCACCTCGTGCCAAAACTGGCCGAAGCAGATCTGCTTGGCGGCCCGGCGAAGCTCTCCCGCGGAGACGCCCAGCTTGGCGGCCCAGCAGTCGGCGGCGGCCGGATCGATGCGGGCCGCGGCCCAGACCATGCGCATCTGCGCCCGCCAGAGGGCCCGGCGCAGGGTGGTGACCGCCACTTCCAGCCCCTCGTCGCAGGGATGGTCGGGCTCGCCCCGCAGGCGGATGGCGTCGGAAAGGCCGCCCAGGGCCCGCCCGTCGGTGCGGGCGGAGGTGACCACATGGACGTCGAGGCTGTGGCGAATCTTGCCGTCGGCCCGGCGCAGGGCCTCGAACAGGGCGCGGTCCTCGCCCACCGGGCGGGGGGGCAGGCCGCCGATGCGGCGATAGGCGGCGACCGAGATGGCGGCGCTGGCGCCGCAGTTCTGGTTATGGCGGGGCCAGGGATCGTGCAGCTCCGGATCGACCCGGGCGACCAGCTCGGCGGCGAGCTGCTGGTATTCCCACTCCACCGCGCCGCGCTCCAGGATGGCGGCGGGCAAGTCCATCAGCTCCATGGGATTGGCCATGACATAGCCGGCCACGGCGTCCACGCCCTTGGCGATCTCGCGCAGGCTGGAGGCGATCCAGTCCTCGTCCACCAGGGTGTCGGCGTCGGTGGTCAGCATCACCCCGTCGTCAGTGGCCAGGGCCGCTGCGGCCTCCATGGCCAGGCGCCGGGCCCAGCCGGCGTTGGCGAAAGGACCAGGCAGGTCGACAGAATGGGTTTCCAGGCGGAAGGGCAGCTGGGGGGCGACGGCCCGCACCTCGTCCAGGGTGGCGTCGCGGCAGTTGTTCAGCAGCAGCACCACGACGACGTCGGCGAAGTCGACCTCAGCCTGATCGGCCAGGGACGCCAGGCAGGCGACGATGCGCTCCGCCTCGTCCTTGACCGGCACGGCCACGACGACGGGAAAACCCTCCCCCGCGCCTTGAGGGCCGAAGCGCTCGATCGAAATAGGAAAATCCGGACGCGGGTATGGGGTCATCCAGCCTCGTTCCCTCGCCTTGCGGCTGTACGCCGTTTCAAGGGTCCGAGGCCGCGGAGGCCTCGCACCACACACAACTAGATCATGGCGGAAACCCCGATCAACCGGAGAATCCTCAATAAGATGCCAGCTTCCCTAGCACGTAAGGGCTGGCCGCACAGTCTCTAACGCGCCCAGGGCGCTTGGGGGAGGGTCCGGCTCAGCCGAAGCGGCCGGTGATGTAGTCCGAGGTCCGGGTGGTCCGGGGGTTGTTGAACAGTTCCTCGGTCTGGGCGAATTCAACCAGCTTGCCCAGGTACATCAGCGAGGCGTAGTCGGAAATCCGCGCCGCCTGCTGCAGGTTGTGGGTGACGATGACGATGGTGTAGTCGCGCTTCAGCTCGACGATGGTCTCTTCCAGCTTGGCGGTGGAGATGGGATCGAGCGCCGATGCAGGCTCGTCCAGCAGGATGACTTCGGGCTTCACGGCCACCGCGCGGGCGACGCAGAGGCGCTGCTGCTGGCCTCCGGAGAGGCCCAGGCCGGACGAATTCAGCTTGTCCTTCACCTCGTTCCACAGGGCGGAACGGCGAAGCGAATCCTCCACCCGGGCGTCGAGATCGGCCTTGGAGAGGTTCTCGTACAGCCGCACGCCGAAGGCCACGTTGTCGTAGATCGACATCGGAAACGGGGTCGGCTGCTGGAACACCATGCCGATGCGCGAACGTAGCACGGTCAGGTCGAGCCCCCGCGCCAGGATGTCCTGGCCATCGAGCAGGATCTGGCCCGTCGCCTTCTGGCCCGGATAGAGGGCGTAGATGCGGTTCAGGGCCCGAAGCAGGGTGGACTTGCCGCAGCCCGAGGGGCCGATCAGGGCGGTGACGGCGTTGGTGGCGAACTGGATCGAGACGTCGAACAGCGCCTGGTTCTTGCCGTAGAAGAAGTCGAGGTTCTTGGCCTCGAGCTTGATCTCGCGGTCCTTCACCTCCTCGACGTAGCTCTCGAAAGCCTCCGGCCCGGTGTGGACGTTCATGAGCGGCGAGGCTCCCTGGCGATGATGCGAACGAGGATGTTGATGCCGAGCACGGTCCCGGCGATCAGCAGGGCCCCGACCCAGGCGAGCCGGCGCCAGTCATCGTAGGCCGAGAGGGCGTACTGGAAGATGACCATGGGCAGGTTGGCCATGGGCTTGGTCATGTCGAGGCTGAAGAACTGGTTGTTCAGCGAGGTGAACAGCAGGGGCGCGGTCTCCCCCGAAACCCGGGCGAAAGCCAAGAGCGCGCCGGTGATGATGCCGCCGCCCGCCGCCTTCCACATGATCCGGCGGATGGCCACGGCCATGGGGGTGCCCAGGGCGATGCCGGATTCGCGCAGGGCCTTGGCCTGCAGCTTCAGCACGTCTTCTGTGGTGCGGGTGACGACCGGCGTGGCGATCAGGGCCAGCGCCAGGGCTCCCGCATAGCCGGAGAAACCCCGGGTCGGCGCCACCACTACCTCGTAGACGAACAGCCCGATCAGGATCGACGGCGCCGAGAGCAGCACGTCGTTCATGAAGCGAACGAGCTTGGCGTACCAGTTGTCGAAGGAATATTCGGCCAGCCAGGTGCCCGCCAGGATGCCGATCACCACCGCGCCGGTCATGGCGATGGCGCACATCATGATCGAGCCGACGATGGCGTTGGCCAAGCCCCCTTCGGACCCCGGCGCCGGGGTCGATTTGGTGAAGACCGCCAGGTTGATCCCCCCCACCCCTTCGTAGATGAGCGAGCCGAGGATCACGGCCAGGCACG
>CANJID010000069.1 GCA_947474395.1 Caulobacterales bacterium | reverse complement strand
TGACCACCGTCTCGATGCCGCCGGTGGCGGTCAGGACGATGACCGGAGCGGTGACGCCCCGCTCGCGCATCACCCTGAGCACCTCGAAGCCCGGCATGTCGGGCATGACGAGATCCAGGATGACGACGTCTGGAATGAGACCGGTGGCGATGCGATCAAGCGCCGCCTCGCCGCCCTCGGCCTGGGCGACGGCGAACCCCTCGCGCTCCAGGACCGCCTGGATCAGGCGGCGCTGCGTAGGGTCGTCGTCGACGATCAGGACCGTTTTGGCCATGGAGAAGCACCCCGTTCGAATGTGCGCCCGGCCTTGATTGGGTCGAGCTCATTTTGGGACGTTATGGCCCGAAGAGGATGAAGGTTCGGTTTAAGCCCGGCGCTTTTCGTCCTGGCCGAGGTAGCGGGTCTTGCGCGGGACCGCCCCGATCGTGTAAACGCTGCGCCCCTGACGGCCCGCCGATGTTGCGCGGGCCGAACCTTTTTCTCCAGTCGGTTGGACCGCGATATGAAACCAGACACCCATCCCGACTACCACTTCATCACCGTGGTGATGACGGACGGCACGACCTACAAGACGCGCTCGACCTACGGCAAGGAAGGCGCGACGCTGAACCTGGACATCGATCCGAAGACCCACCCGGCCTGGACCGGCGGCGGCCACGCCATGCTGGACCGCGGCGGTCGCGTGTCGCGCTTCAACAACAAGTTCGCCGGCTTCGTCCGGAAGTAGCTTTCGGGCCTTAGCCCTTCGGCCATTAAAAAAGCCCGCTCCGGATCGCCGGGGCGGGCTTTTTCTTTGCCTTGAACCGCAGCCTAGATGTAGCGGCGGAGCGAGCGGGCCAGATCCGTGGCGCCGGTGCGGCCGCCCTTGCGCTGGGGCGGCTGGTAGGCGACCCGGGCGTGCTCGTTGCAGTAGGGGCCCTCCTCGCGGGAGCGTCGGCCGCAGAAGGTGAATTCGTCCGAGGCCGGATCGCCGATCGGCCACTTGCACATGTGGGCGCCGAGCGTCAGCACCGTGGCCGAGCCGGGCTCCTCGCGGACATAGAGCGGGGTCGCGGCCGGGGCGTGGGGCTCGGTGCGGCGCGGCGCTGCGCCGACCATGGCCGGGCGCGGAGCGCGGGGCGCACGGAACACCGGGCGTTGCGGCTGCGAGGGCGCGGCGCGGCCCGACAGGCCCAGCCGGTGCACCTTGCCGATCACAGCGTTGCGGGTGACCCCGCCCAGCTGCTTGGCGATCTGACTGGCGCTCAGGCCCTCAAGCCAGAGCTTCTTCAGAGATTCAACCCGTTCGTCGGTCCAACCCATCGCCCTCAGCCTCCACCGCAAAGGTCGCGCCGGAGGTGCTTGGCCGGCGCCATATCTTGTGTGGCCAGAGGTTCTCCCCGTCAGCCACCCACTAGATATCGTAACCAAACGGTTAAGACCTACAATAGGCGCCCCATCATTCGTCCACAGGAACTAGATGTTGAGTCCTGCGACAGCTTGGCTCGCCCCGGCGCCCGGAGCGGTTGATCGCGGGGGCGGAACGGCGCACATCAGGGCCATGAACGTGCAGACTTCCGTCGAGGCGAGTTCGGGGCCGGCGGCCGTGAGCGGCGTCCTGCAGCCCACCCTCGAGCCCCGCGAATATCACGGCCTGAACTGGCTGGGCTTTCGCACCCTCTACAAGAAGGAGGTGCAGCGGTTCACCAAGATCTGGATCCAAACCATCCTGGGTCCGGTGGTGACGACGCTCCTCTACATGGTGGTGTTCGTGGTCGCCATGTCCGGCGCCAGGCCGGGGATCGAGGGCGTCAGCTTCGCCATCTTCGTGGCCCCCGGCCTGACCATGATGGGCATGCTCAACAACGCCTTCGCCAACACCTCCTCCTCCCTGATGCAGGGCAAGGTGATGGGGACCGCCTTCGACTTCCTGGCCCCGCCGATCTCGGCCCTGGAACTGACCGTGGCCTTCGCCGCCGGCGGGGTGACGCGGGGGATCATGGTGGGGCTGGCCACGGCCGCCTCGGTCTGGCCCTTCGGCCACTTCGGCATCACCCACTGGTGGGCGGTGCTCTACTTCGGCTTCGGCGCCTCCCTGATGCTGTCGCTGATCGGCATCATCGCCGGGCTCTGGGCCGACAAGTTCGACCAGATGGCGGCGGTGACCGGCTTCATCGTCATGCCGCTCACCTTCCTGTCGGGGACCTTCTACCTGGTGGAGCGCCTGCCCGAGCCCTTCCGCACCATCTCCTACGCCAACCCGTTCTTCTACCTGATCGACGGCTTCCGCTACGGCTTCATCGGCCACGCCAACGGCTCGCTGATGATCGGGGTGATCCTGACGGCGGTGATCAACCTGGCGCTCGGCCTGCTCTGCTACCGCCTGTTCCGCATCGGCTGGAAGTTGAAGACCTGAGGCGCGCGCCGCCCGACCCATTGACATCCTTAAGGTGTGGACGGAAAAGTCCCGCCCTTCTGAAGTCCCCGGATTCCCGTCCGGGGGCTCTTTCTCTTTTGGGGAGGCGAAAAAGCCCCCATGGCTGAGCAGGCTCAAGACCCGACCGTTCCCGCCGATCACATCCTGGGCGTCTACAAGCGCACGCCCCTGTCGTTCGAGCGAGGCGAGGGCGTGCGCCTCTTCGGCGACGACGGCGAGGTCTACCTCGACTGCGTGGCGGGGATCGCGGTCAATGCGCTCGGCCACTCCAACCCGATCCTGATCGATGCGTTGAAGGCCCAGGCCGAGAAGCTCTGGCACGTCTCCAACATCTACACGATCCCGGGACAGGCCGAGCTCGCCAAGCGGCTCTGTGACGTTTCCTTCGCGGACGTGTGCTTCTTCACCAACTCGGGCACCGAGGCGGTGGAGCTGGCTATCAAGATCGCGCGCAAATACCAGTCGGCGCGGGGCGCTCCGGAGCGGATCGACGTGATCGGCTTCGACGGCTCGTTCCACGGGCGGACTATCGCCGCCATCCATGCGGCGGGGAACCCGGCCTATACCGACGGCTTCGGCCCCATCCCGGCGGGCTATGTCCAGGCGCCCTTCGGCGACCTCGACGCCATCAAGGCGATGGTCGGCCCGACCACGGCGGCGATCCTGATCGAGCCGGTGCAGGGCGAGGGCGGGGCGCGTTCGGCCTCGGACGCCTACCTGCGGGCGCTCCGCGAGCTCTGCGACGAGCACGGCGCCCTCCTGATGTACGACGAGATCCAGTGCGGCCTCGGGCGCACCGGCAAGCTCTTCGCCTATGAGTATTCGGGCGCGCAGCCGGACGTGATGATGCTGGCCAAGGCCCTGGGCGGCGGCTTTCCCGTCGGCGCGTGCCTGGCGACTGCCGAGGCGGCGAGCGGCATGACCGTCGGCACGCACGGCTCGACCTACGGCGGCAATCCCTTGGCCATGGCGGTGGCCAATGCGGCCATGGCCGAGCTGACCAAGCCGGAGCTGCTCCAACACGTCAACGACGTGGCCGGCTACTTCGTGCAGCAGCTCGAGGGGCTGAAGAGCCGCTTCCCCGACGTGATCCGCGATGTCCGCGGCAAGGGTCTTTTGATCGGCATCCAGCTCGCCACCAACAACCGCGCCTTCATGCAGCACGCCCGCGACCAGCGGCTGCTGATCGCCGGGGGCGGGGACAACTGCGTCCGGCTGCTGCCGCCCCTGGTGATGACGAGAGACGAGGCCCGCGAGGCCCTGGAGAAGCTGGAGAAGACCTGCGAGGCCGCCCGGGCCGAGGCGGCCGCGACGCCCGCGGTTGCGTCATGAGCCCCGTCGCGAACCTGCAACCCCGGCACTTCCTCGACCTGTGGCGGCTCGACGGGCCGACCATCCGCGCCCTGCTGGACGACGCCAAGGCCCGCAAGGTGGCAAGACTCGGCTGGCCCACGGGCCGGCCGGACGCCGACGCCCCGGCGGCGGGGCGGACGCTGGCCATGATCTTCGAGAAGAACTCCACCCGGACGCGCTTCTCCTTCGACGCGGCCATCCGCCAGCTCGGCGGATCGAGCATCATCACCAACGCCAGCGACATGCAGCTCGGCCGCGGCGAACCGATCGAGGACACCGCCCGGGTGCTGTCGCGGATGGTCGACGCGGTGATGATCCGCGCCAAGCGCCACGACGACGTCGAGCATTTCGCCGCCGCCGCCACCGTGCCGGTGATCAACGGCCTGACCGACAAGAGCCACCCCTGCCAGATCCTCGCCGACCTGATGACCTTCGAGGAGCATCGGGGCCCGGTGGAGGGGCGGACCCTGGCCTGGGTGGGGGACGGCAACAATGTCTGCGCCAGCCTGATCCATGCCGCCGGCAAGCTGGGCTTCACCTTCCGCGTCGCCTGTCCGCCGGCCTATCATCCGGACTTGATGGACCTGTCGCGGGCCGGGAACGCCGGGACGATCGAGATCGGCCACGACCCCCGCGCGGCGGTCGAGGGCGCGGACTGCGTGATCACCGACACCTGGGTCTCCATGGGCGACACCGACCACGACGAGCGCGTGGCCGCCTTCGAGCCCTTCCAGGTCAACGAGGCCCTGATGGACCTCGCGGCCAAGGACGCGGTGTTCCTGCACTGCCTGCCCGCCCACCGCGGCGAGGAGGTCGCGGACTCGGTGATCGACGGCCCCCGCTCCCTGGTCTGGGACGAGGCGGAGAACCGCATCCACGCCCAGAAGGCCGTGCTCGCCTGGTGCTTCGGCGGGGCCGCGTAGGCAGCCCAACTCTCTGAACGACAAGGCCAAACCCCGCTCATCCCGGGTTCAGCTCCGAGCGCCATAATGCCGCATCGGGTGCGACTGCCTGCGTTGTTTACGGATCGGTCGGGCCCATGAGACAGGATGATCAAGCCAAAGGCCCGAATCGGCGGAACCTCGAACCCGCCCAACAAGAAGGCCTGCATTTAGGGATGCACGTCATGACCGTTACGCCCGAAGACATCGAAGCCGAGCACACCGCCGCCCTGGCCGCCCTGACCCCGGACCAGCGCCGGGCGCTCGATCGGCTCGCCAACGCCCGCCAGCGAACCAACTTCAACGGCCGGTTTCCGCGCGAGAACCTCAAGGCGATCTTCGAGGCCGAGGCCCTGGCCCGCAGCCGGGCCCCCAGTCAGGCGGAAGCCGCCTAGGGCCTGCCGGGGACGGTTTGCCCGCCCCGTCATTTTCCTTCCGTGCACGCCCTTGGCGCAGAGGCCGCTTCACGCCATAAGCGTTGAAAGCGTTGCGGATCGGGGGGATTTGTCGTGAGCTTTGCTCGTATTCTGGCGGCCGGAGTTTCGGCCGCGGCGGTGATCTGCACGGCCGGCGCGGCCAGCGCCAGCGAGGCCTGGATCGGCGTCTACGCCCACGACCTCGGGCCCGCCGCGCGCGAACGGGGCACCCAGGACATCCAGATCGGCTACCGCACCGAGCGGGTCGAGGCCTGGACCTACCTGTTCAAGCCGCAGGTTCACGTGCTGGCCTCGTTCAACACCTCAAAGAACACCCACTTCGCGGCGGTGGGCCTGTCCTGGCCGATCCGCCTGACCGACGCCCTCTACATCCGGCCCGGCATGGGCATCGCCTACACCACCGGCGAAGCCGGCCTGCCGCCCGCCAACGCTCCGGGGCTGACCCAGGCGGAGATCGACCGCCGGGTGGCCCTGAACCGCTCGCGCATCGATTTCGGCTCGAAGGTTCTGTTCGAGCCCGAGCTCGCCCTCGGCTACCACTTCAGCGACAGCTGGTCGGCGGAACTGAGCTGGACGCACCTGTCCAACGGCCAGATCCTGCACCAGGGCAAGAACCAAGGCCTGGACGACGTTGGGGCGCGGCTGATAAAGCGCTTCTGACTTCGGCCCGAGGGCCGCTGCACAATCTTTTCAAGTCCGCTCGCCGAGACCTGTCGAAGGGCGAAGCCGGACCCGCCGGGCAGGCGGGGAGAGCATACCCATGGCCAATGTTGCGGTGGTCGGCGCCCAGTGGGGCGACGAGGGCAAGGGCAAGATCGTCGACTGGTTGTCGAACCGGGCCGACGTGGTGGTCCGGTTCCAGGGCGGCCACAACGCGGGGCACACCCTCGTGGTCGGCGAAAACGTCTACAAGCTGAGCCTGCTGCCTTCCGGGGTGGTGCAGGGGAAACTGTCCGTCATTGGAAATGGCGTGGTGGTCGATCCCAACGCCCTCCTGGACGAGATCGGCCGGGTCCAGGCCCAGGGGGTGAAGATCACCCCGGATATCCTGGTCCTCGCCGACAACGCCTGCCTGATCCTGCCCATCCACCGCGACCTCGACCAGGCGCGCGAAGCCCAGGCCGGCGCCAACAAGATCGGCACCACGGGACGCGGCATCGGCCCGGCCTATGAGGACAAGGTCGGGCGGCGGGCGATCCGCGTCGCCGACCTCGCCGATCCCAAGGCGCTCGACGCAAAGATGGACCGGCTCCTGGCCCACCACGGGGCCCTGCGGCGGGGGCTCGGCCTGCCCGATGCCGACCGCGCGGCGCTGACCGCCGATCTGCTGGCCCTGGCCCCGAAGATCCTGGCCTACGCCCGCCCGGCCTGGCGCGACCTCAATGCGGTGATCGCCGAGGGCAAGCGCGTGCTGTTCGAAGGCGCGCAAGCCGCCATGCTCGACATCGACCACGGCACCTACCCCTACGTGACTTCCTCCAACACCGTGGCGGGGCAGGCGGCGGCGGGCGCCGGCGTCGGCCCCCGCGCGGTCGGCTATGTTCTGGGGATCGCCAAGGCCTACACCACCCGGGTCGGCGAGGGGCCCTTCCCCACCGAGCTGCACGACGAGACCGGCGCCCTGATCGGCAAGAAGGGGGCTGAGTTCGGCACCGTCACCGGGCGTCCCCGCCGCTGCGGCTGGTTCGACGCAGTGCTGGTGCGCCAGGCGGTGCAGGTCTCGGGCCTCGACGGCATCGCCCTGACCAAGCTCGACATCCTGGACGGCTTCAAGACGCTCAAGATCTGCGTGGGCTATCGCCTCGGCGACAAGACCCTCGACCATTTGCCGGCCGGGGTGACCGACCAGGCGGGGGTCACGCCGATCTACGAGGAGATCGAGGGCTGGAGCGAAAGCACCCGCGGGGCCCGCTCCTGGAAGGAGTTGCCGGGAGCGGCGGTGAAGTACGTCCGCCGCATCGAGGAACTGGTCGGGGCGCCGGTCGCTTTGTTGTCCACCAGCCCCGACCGTGAGGACACCATCCTCATGCGCGACCCGTTCCAAGGATGAGGCCGCGTGGAGTCCCCCTCTCCTAAAACCCCGGACCCCAAGACTTTGGCCGAGGCCGCGCGCCAGCGCCGGGACATCGTCTCGGGCGAGGTCATGCCCGAGGAACGACTGATCCGCTTCGTCGCCGGGCCCGATGGCGCGGTGGTCCCGGACCTGTCGCGCAAGCTCCCCGGGCGGGGCCTTTGGGTGGAGGCCACGCGGGCCGCGGTGGACATGGCGGTCAAGAAGGGGGGGTTCTCCCGGGCCGCCAAGACCCCCCTGAAGCCGCCCGCGGACCTGTCGGACCAGGTCGAGCGATTGATGTTGCAGCGGATTCTCGACCGCCTCGGCCTTGCGCGTCGCTCGAGCGAGCTTACCTACGGCTTCGAGAAGGCCGGCGCGGCGATCGCCGGCGGGCGGGCGGCCTGGCTTATCGAGGCCGTCGACGGCGCGGCGGACGGGCGTCGCAAGATGCTGCAGATCGTGGCGCGCGCCGAGCGCCGTCCGAGGCTGCTTAGCCTATTCAGTTGCGATGAATTGAGTTTGTCCTTGGGTCTGGGAAATGTGATACACCTCGTCTTCCTTGCGGGGCGAGGCGCCGATCGCTTGACGGAAGACGTCGAGCGACTTTCGGGCTTCCGTCCGCTCCTTCCTGAGAGTTGGCGCGAGGGGCCGTAGGTGGGACGGGGCGACATCTGTCGCCCTCGTCCCTTTGCATTTTTAGAGTTTGCCGGACCCCTGTCCGGCGGCAAGTCAAAGCGAGCTGGATGAGCGACGCGAACGACAACGAGAACGGCCGCGGCCAAGGCCCCGGCGGACGCGCGCCCCTTTCCCTGAAACCGCGCGGCGGCGCGGTGAACGCCGGAACGGTCCGGCAAAGCTTCAGTCATGGCCGCTCCAAGACCGTGGTCGTGGAGACCAAGCGTCGACGCTTGCCCGGCGCGGAGGAACGTCCTCCCGTCACCTTGCAGCCGCGCCCGGCGCCCCTGGGAACGCCCTCGCCGCGTGAAGCCACCCCCGCTCCGGCCCCCCGGGCCGCGGCGCCCGCGGCCCCGGCCGCCGGTTCGGCCGGCCTGAACCTGTCCCAGAGCGAACTCGCCGCCCGCCAGCGCGCCGTCGAGGCCGCCCGCGCCGCCGACGAGCGCCGCGCCGAGGATCTGCGCCAGCGCGCCGCCGACGAGGCCCAGCGCAGCGCCGCCGACGACGCTTCCCGTCCGCAGCCCGCCGCCGCCGCCGCCGCTGTCGAGGCTCCTGAGGCCCCCGTGGCCGCTGCCCCGGCCGAGGCCGCCCCTGCGCCCGAGCCCGCCGCCATTGCGCCTGCGCCTGCTCCCGCCGCTCCGGTGGAAGCCGCCGAACCTGCCTACGATGACGTCGCGGACGAGGCTCCCGCGGCCGAGGCCCCCGCCCCGAGCGCGCGTCCGCCGCTCCGCGAAGGCTTCAGCGGTCCGTCGGCCCGTCCCGCCCCCGGCACTGCCGCCGCGGGCTACGGCGCGCGTCCGGCTCCCCGCGAAGGCGCCGGCGGCTACGGCGCCGGCTCCGCGCGTCCCGCCACCGGCTATTCCGACCGCGCGCCCCGTCCTGAAGGCGGCGGCGGCGGTGGCGGTGCAGGCGGCTACGGCGCCCGTCCTGCCGCCCGCGAAGGCGGCGGCGGCTATGGCTCCGGCGCGCCCCGTCCCTCGACCTTCGGCGATCGTCCCGCCCGTCCTCCGCGCGAAGGCGCCGGTGGCGAGACCGTCCGCTATTCGGCCCTCGCGCCCCGTCCGGGCGGCCCCGGCGGCCCCCGCGGCGCGGCCAGTTCAAGCGCGCCTTCGGCTCCCGAAATCACCAAGACCGCCCGCTCGGCCCCTCCGGGCGCCGGCGGACGCCGCGTCGAGGTTCCCGACGACGACGAGGGCCGCCGCGGCCCCGGCAACAAGGCCGCCCCCGGCAAGGCCCTGTCGCGGGCCAAGGGCGCGCCTCAGCGCCGCGAAGGCCGTCTCACCATCCAGGCCGTGGCCGGCGACGAGGAATCCGCCGAGCGGATGCGCTCCCTCGCCTCGGTCCGCCGGGCCCGCGAGCGTGAACGCGAAAAGCGCAAGGGTGGCGGCGCCGCCGACACGACCCGCGTGGTTCGCGAAGTGGTCGTCCCCGACGCCATCACCGTGCAGGACCTCTCTCAGCGTATGGCCGTGCGCTCCGTGGACATCATCAAGTTCATGATGCGCCAGGGCGCCATGCTGACCATCAACGACGTGCTGGACGCCGACACCGCCGAGCTGATCGCCAGCGAGTTCGGCCACTCGGTCAAGCGCGTGTCCGAAGCGGACGTGGAAGAGGGCTTCCTGGACGCCGAGGATTCCCACGAGCACACCCTGCCGCGACCCCCCGTGGTCACGATCATGGGCCACGTCGACCACGGCAAGACCAGCTTGCTGGACGCCCTGCGCTCCACCGACGTGGTGGCGGGCGAGGCCGGCGGCATCACCCAGCACATCGGCGCCTACCAGGTTCGCCTGGAAGGCGGCCAACGGGTCACCTTCCTCGACACCCCGGGCCACGCGGCCTTCTCGTCCATGCGGGCGCGGGGCGCGAACATCACCGACATCGCGGTGCTGGTGGTGGCGGCCGACGACGGGGTCATGCCCCAGACCATCGAGTCCATCAACCACGCCAAGGCGGCGGGCGTGCCGATCATCGTGGCCATCAACAAGGTCGATAAGCCGGACGCCGATCCGACGCGGGTGATCAACGAGCTGCTCCAGCACGAGATCGTGGTGGAAAGCCTGGGCGGCGACACCCAGGCGGTCGAGGTCTCGGCCACAAAGAAGACGGGCCTGGCCGACCTCGTGGAAGCCATCCTGCTGCAGGCCGAGGTGCTCGACCTTCGCGCCAACCCCGACCGTTCGGCCGAGGGCGTGGTGATCGAATCCAAGCTCGACCGCGGACGCGGCCCCGTGGCCACCGTCCTGGTCAACCGGGGCACCCTGAAGCGCGGCGCGATCGTCGTGGCTGGCTCCGCCTGGGGCAAGGTGCGCGCCCTGATCAACGAACGCGACGAGCAGGTCGAGGAGGCCGGCCCCTCCGTCCCGGTGGAGATTCTGGGCCTGGACCGCACCCCCGAGCCGGGCGAACCCCTGGCCGTGGTGGAATCCGAAGCCCGCGCCCGCGAGCTGACCGAGTACCGCGAGCGGGTCCGCCGCGAGAAGAACGTCTCCGGACCGGCCACCGGCGCTTCGTTGGCCGACATGATGGCCAAGCTGCAGGACAAGCGCCTGCGCGAACTGCCCGTGATCATCAAGGCGGACGTGCAGGGCTCGACCGAAGCCATCGTCGGCGCCCTGAACGCCCTGGGCACCGACGAGGTGCTGGCGCGGATCATCCATTCCGCCGCCGGCGCCATCACCGAATCCGACGTGCTGCTGGCCAAGGGCTCCGGCTCGCCGGTGCTGGGCTTCAACGTCCGCGCCTCGAAACAGGCGCGGGACCTGGCCGAGCGCGAAAACGTGGAAATCCGCTACTACGCGATCATCTACGACCTGATCGACGACATCAAAGGCGTGCTCTCGGGCATGCTGCCGCCGATCCAGCGCGAGACCTTCCTCGGCAACGCCGAGATCCTGCAGGTTTTCGACATCTCCAAGGTCGGCAAGATCGCCGGCTGCAAGGTCACCGAGGGCGTGGTCCGCAAGGGCGCCAAGACGCGGATCATCCGCGCCGACGTGGTGGTCCAGGAAATGGGCACCCTGCAGACCCTGAAGCGCTTCAAGGACGAGGTGAACGAGGTGGTGGTCGGCCAGGAATGCGGCATGGCCTTCACCAACTTCCAGGACCTCAAGGCGGGCGACTTCATCGAGTGCTTCACCGTCGAGACGGTGCAACGCACCCTCTAAGGGTACTGCGTATGGGATTCGGCGGCAGGGCTCCGGGCGTCATTGCGACCGCGGGCTTGGCCGCCGCCCTGACCGCTCTCGTGGCGTCTCCGGCGCTCGCCAAGGACAAGATGTACTCCTACGACGCGGTGTCGCCCAACGCCCGGGCCCTGACCGGCGTCGGCCTCACCTTCGAGTTCCGTCCGACCCTGATGGGCGCCACGCGGGTGGACCGTTTCATGCTCACCGGCCGGTCCGGCGCGGCCGAGGTGAAGCCGGCCTCGGAAGGCGCCCTCGGCAAGGGCGGGCTCGCGGCCCTGATCGGCCCGGACGCCAAGGAGCGCGCCCTCTACCAGATCACCCTCAAGCGGGACGGGGACGCCTTCATCCGCGCCGCCTGCCCCAATTCGACCAAGGCCTGGCTGGTGCTGGGGCCGATCCGCTATGGCGAGGACCTGCGCGTGCACGCCATCGGCGACGATCCGGTCACAGGCAAGAGCCGACTGTGCGGAACCTTCGAGTTCAGCTTCCGCGGGGAGTGGAAGCTGCCCGAGCTGCCGGTCAGGGCCGAGGACGACGAGCCGAGGACGCCCCTGTGAACGCCCGCGTCGCCCTGGCCGCCTTCGCGCTCGCCCTGAGCCTCACCGCCTGCGCCAGCGTGCCGAAGTTCGAGGCGGCGGGAGACATCCACGACTTCCTGGTGGCCGTGCGCAACGGCGACCGCGCCGGCTTCGACGCCCATATCGACAAGCCTGCCCTCAAGGCCCAGCTCCGCGCCCGCCTCCTGGCCGAGACCGCCAAGGCCAGGGGCGGGACCACGGTCCAGGCCCTCGGCGCCCTGCTGGCCGGGCCCCTGGTGGATGTCGCCGCCGACGCCCTGATCCGCCCCGAGGTGTTCCGGGCGGTGGCGGAGTACCTCGGCTACAAGGCCGAGCAGCCCATCCCCGGCCGCCTCGCCATCGCCCAGATGCTCCGCCGCATCGACGCCGACCGGGTCTGCGCGGTGGAGAAGAAGGACGGCCCCTGCACCCTGATCTTCCAGAACGAGGGCGGGACCTGGAAACTGGCCGGGTTCGAGGGCGACTTGGGGCGGCTTCGCGGGCGTTAGACTCCGCCTCAACCTTGACGAGACCGCGATAGCGGGGACCCACTGCCGTCATGCAGGAAGGGGAAACGCCATGACTCCACGCGAGGTGTTCGGGTTGATCGTGAGAACGATGGGCCTCGGCCTGATCCTGGCTGCCTGCTTCGATCTCTATGGCATGGTCGTAAAGTTGGCCGGTGTGGAGAGCCAGTCGCAGGGAACTCTCGGGGAGTATGTGGCGGCGACGGTCTGCTTCACCCTGATGGGTCTGGTCCTGCTTTATGCCGCCGAGCGCATCGTCACACTGGTTTACGGACGCCGCCCACCTGCAGGGGTGGACTGACGGTCGCCGCTCCGCTGGACTTGGACCCGCCGACCCACTAGGAACCCCGCTCCCTTTCGGCCGCCTGTCGGCCAAGTCCCTCGCCCGGTGTTCGATCCGCCGGCGAGGCCCAAGAGACGAACCCATCCGATGAAACGTCCACACCCCAAGGGCAAAGCCGGCGTCCTCGCCGGTCCGACCCAGCGGCAGCTTCGGACCGGCGAGTTGGTGCGTCATGCGCTGGCGGAGATCTTCCGCGAGACGGAGTTCACCGACCCCGCGCTTGCGGGCGTTTCGGTGACGGTGACCGAGGTGCGGATGGGGCCGGACCTGCGCCACGCCACCTGTTTCGTGGAGCCCCTGGGCGGGGCCAACGCGGACATCGTGGTCAAGGCCCTGAACGTTCACCACAAACTCGTGCGCGGGCGGCTGGGGCACCTGGTCGACCTCAAGTTCGTTCCGGAGCTGAAGTTCCGCCACGACGAGAGCTTCACCGCCGCCGAGGCGATGAACGCGCTGTTCGACCGGCTGGACGTCCGCCGGGACCTGGGCAGCCCCGAGGAGGGTTACACCGCCCCTCGCGAGCGTGGACCTGCCCAGATCGACGAGAAGGGGCGCCCCTATCCTAAAGGGCAGGACGAAGACTGATGGGCCGCCGCCGCAAGGGCGACGCGGTCCACGGCTGGATCTGCCTCGACAAGCCCCTCGACATGACCTCGACCCAGGCGGTGTCGAAGGTGCGTCGCCTGTTCAACGCCCAGAAGGCGGGCCACGCCGGCACCCTTGATCCGCTCGCCACCGGCATCCTGCCGATCGCGCTCGGAGAGGCGACCAAGACGGTCCCGTACCTGATGGAGGCGGACAAGACCTATCGCTTCACCATCGCCTGGGGGGAGACCACAGCCTCCTTCGACCGCGAGGGGGTGGTGACGGCGACCTCCGACGTGCGCCCCGACCCGGCGGCGGTCGCGCAGGCCCTGACCGTCTTCGTCGGCGAGATCAGCCAGATCCCGCCCGCCTTCTCGGCCATCAAGGTCGACGGGGAGCGGGCCTACGACCTCGCCCGCGAGGGGATCGAGGTGACGCTCGCCGCCCGCACCGTGATCATCCACGAGGCGCGGGTCCTAGGCGCCCCCGACCGCGACCACGTCGAGATCGAGATCTCCTGCGGCAAGGGCACCTACGTCCGCGCCATCGTCCGCGACCTTGCCGAGGCGCTGGGGGCCTGCGGCCACGTCTCGGCGCTCCGGCGCGCGCGGGTCGGCCGCTTCGACGAGGAAGGGGCGATATCGCTGGATAAATTAGACGATCTGGTGCATAGGGGCGCCGAGTTTGGGGCCTTGCTCCCGGTCGAGACCGCGCTGGACGACATCCCTGCGCTGGCCGTGACCGACGAGGACGCCTTCAGGCTCAAACAGGGACGATCCATCGTTCTCGTTCCCCGACAGGTCGAAGCGTTGCGACCGCGTCTTTCCCAGCCCCGCATTGTGGCCGGTCAGGATGCGAGCCGAACCGTTTCAGCCACCCTGGGGGGCCGGATCGTGGCGCTCTGTGACATGCGTGCGGGGAGGCTCAGTCCCACCCGCGTTTTCCATCTCGACCAATCAGGAGTCGAAACCGATGTCGATTACGGCCGAACGTAAGGCTGAAGTGATCCAGACCCACGCCCGTTCCGAGGGCGATACGGGTTCCGCCGAGGTGCAGGTGGCTATCCTGTCCGAGCGGATCGCCAACCTGACTGAGCACTTCAAGACCCACAAGAAAGACAACCACTCCCGGCGCGGCCTTCTCAAGATGGTCTCCCAGCGCCGTCGCCTGCTCGACCACCTCAAGGATTCGGAAAACGCTCGCTACGCGGCGCTGATCGAACGCCTGGGCCTGCGCCGCTAATCCGGCGACCAAATCTTCCGCGTCCCGCTCCGGCGGGCGCGGTCCGGATCGGCCATCTCCTCCGACAGCTCGGGATCATGGCCGATCGGGGATTTCCCCTGATCGGGGAAGTTTCGACCGTGGGGGCTCTACTTGCAGTCCTCGAACCAGAGCCTGTCCCCCGGGGAATGTCCCGGGGCGCCTACGGACGAGGACGTGAAACACCCCCTGTCCACCCCCGCGCGCAATCCGGCCGCGGGACTGAGAAGGAAGAACAATGTTCGACATCAAACGTAAGACCATCGAATGGGCCGGGCGCACCCTGACCCTGGAAACCGGCCGCATCGCCCGTCAGGCCGACGGCGCTGTCCTGGCCACCTACGGCGAGACCACGGTGCTGGCCACCGTCGTGTTCGGCAAGGCTCCCAAGCCCGGCCTCGACTTCTTCCCCCTGACCGTGAACTACCAGGAGAAGACCTTCGCCGCGGGCAAGATTCCCGGCGGCTATTTCAAGCGCGAGGGCCGTCCGACCGAGAAGGAGACCCTGGTCTCCCGCCTGATCGACCGCCCGATCCGCCCCCTGTTCGTCAAGGGCTTCAAGCACGAGACCCAAGTGGTCGTCACCGTGCTGAGCCATGACCTCGAGAACGATCCCGACGTCCTGGCCATGGTCGCCGCCTCCGCGGCCCTGACCATCTCCGGCGTGCCCTTCATGGGCCCGATCGGCGCGGCGCGCGTCGGCTACATCGACGGCGAGTTCGTGCTGAACCCGACCCTGGAGCAGCTGACCGAGAGCAAGCTGGACCTGGTCGTCGCCGGCACCCAGGACGCCCTGATGATGGTCGAGTCCGAAGCCCAGGAACTCCCGGGCGACGACATGCTCCAGGCCCTGATCTTCGCTCAAAAGGGCATGCAGCCGGTGATCGACGCCATCATCGAGCTGGCCGAACACGCCGCCAAGGATCCGTTCGACTTCCAGGCCGAGGACTTCTCGGACGTGGTCAAGTCGATCAAGAAGCTGGTCGGCGACGACATCCGCGCCGCCTACAGCCACAAGGCCAAGGGCGACCGCCACAACGCCGTCGGCGCCGCCAAGAAGGTCGCCGCCGACGCCCTGGTGAAGACCGAAGCGCGCCCGGACGGCGTCGACAGCGCCAAGTTCTCCTCGGCCTTCAAGGAATGCGAAGCCGACGTCCTGCGCCGCGACATCATCGAGCACGGCCGTCGTGTCGACGGTCGCGCGCTCGACAAGGTCCGCGCCATCGTTTCGGAAGTCGGCGTCCTGCCGCGCACCCACGGCTCGGCCCTGTTCACCCGCGGCGAGACCCAGGCCCTGGTCGTGGCCACCCTGGGCACCGGCGAGGATGAGCAGTGGGTCGACGCCCTGGCGGGCACCTACAAGGAGAAGTTCCTCCTCCACTATAACTTCCCTCCGTACTCGGTCGGCGAGACCGGCCGGATGGGATCCCCGGGCCGTCGCGAAATCGGCCACGGCAAGCTGGCCTGGCGCGCCCTGCGCCCGATGCTGCCGAAGGCGGAGGACTTCCCCTACACCCTGCGTCTGGTCTCCGAGATCACCGAGTCGAACGGCTCGTCCTCGATGGCCACCGTCTGCGGCGGCTCGCTCGCCCTGATGGACGCCGGCGTGCCGCTGATCCGTCC
>CANJID010000068.1 GCA_947474395.1 Caulobacterales bacterium | reverse complement strand
TCCGTTCGGCCAACTGCCTGAAGAACGACAACATCGTCTACATCGGCGACCTGATCCAGAAGACCGAGTCCGAGATGCTCCGCACCCCGAACTTCGGCCGCAAGTCGCTGAACGAGATCAAGGAAGTGCTGGCCGGCATGGGCCTGCACCTCGGCATGGACGTGCCCAACTGGCCGCCCGAGAACATCGAAGACTTGGCCAAGAAGTTCGAAGACCAGATCTGATCGCCTACCGCGCTGTCCTCCCGGGCCGCCCCCCACGGGTCGGCTCGGGGTCCGCAGACGCCGCAACAGCGGCCGAGGACCCCGGCGCTTCGTAATGCTCCAGCCGGGATACGGGCTGGATTTGGTCGAAACAGGCGCGAGCGATCGCGCCCAAGGTGGGCCCACTGGGCCCGGGAGCAGATTTAGATGCGTCACGGCAACGCCCACCGGAAACTCGGCCGCACCTCGGCTCACCGCACCGCCATGTTCGCCAACATGGCCGCGTCCCTGATCAAGCACGAGCAGATCGTCACCACCCTGCCCAAGGCCAAGGAGCTTCGCCCCTTCGTCGAGAAGCTGGTGACCCTGGCCAAGCGCGGCGACCTGCACGCCCGCCGTCAGGCCATCAGCCACGTGCGCGACATCGAACAGGTCGGCAAGCTCTTCGCCACCCTCGGCCCGCGCTACGCCGAACGCCATGGCGGCTACATCCGCGTCCTGAAGGCCGGCTTCCGCTACGGCGACAACGCCCCCCTGGCCGTGATCGAGTTCGTCGACCGCGACCCGTCGGAAAAGGGCAAGGACTCCGGTCCGGTGCAAGGCGGCGCCGTCGAGGAATAGGCGCAGACCTCATCGAGAGCTTTCAAAGCCCCGAGGTCCGCTTCGGGGCTTTTTGCTATCGGGACTGACCCATGGACTATCCTTCGTACAGCGCTCCCGCTCTCCCGCCCGGCGTGGCGGCCGAGGCCGTCGAACGCCTGCGCGCGATCTCGAAGGAGGAGGGCGTGCGGATATTCGCCGCCGTTGAATCCGGCAGTCGCGCCTGGGGCTTTCCATCACCCGACAGCGATTACGACGTCCGCTTCATCTACCTGCGCCCCGTCGCCGACTACCTTCGGCTCGATCCGGTCCGCGACGTGATCGAGCGGCCGCTGGACGGCCTGTGGGATATCAACGGCTGGGACCTGAGGAAGGCGCTGTTGCTCCTGGCGCGGGGCAACGCCGTGGTCGTCGAGTGGCTGCGATCGCCGCTGGTCTATCTGGAGGAAGGCGACCTCGCCCAGCGTATGCGCGACCTTGCCGACCGCCACGGCGACGTCCCCGCCAGCGTACGCCACTACTACGGCCTGCTTCACGGCGGCTGGGCCCGCGAGTTCGGCGACAGCTCCCGGGTGCGACTGAAGAAGTACTTCTATGTGATCCGCGCGGCTGCGGCGCTCGCCTGGCTGCGCCGGTATGGGACCACGCCGCCCATGGCCCTGCCGGACCTCATCGCCGGCGATGTGCTCCCGGCGGCGGTTGGTGACGAGGTCGCCGGCTTGCTCGCCGCCAAGCAGATCGCCAGCGAGATGGGGGAGGGCGAACGTCGACCGGTGCTCGACCGATTCATCGTCGATCACCTGGACTGGGCGGTGGAGACGGGCGCACCGAGGGACGCCCGCCCACCCGCAGAGCTCCTCACGGCCGTCGACGCTCTTTTTCGCGAGGCCGTTCTGAGACCGTAAGCGCTTCCCAGCACGCTGCACCGGTGGCGGCGAACTCGCACTTGCGACTATAACCGGTGATAAGGACCCAGCCCGCCCACATGGAAGCCCCTCCCACACCGCCCGCGTCGGACGCGCAGGCTCCGGCCTCGAGCGCCCGCCGCCCGCCGCGGCAGGCGGCGCTGAGCTTCATCTTCATCACCGTGGTGCTGGACATGATCGCCATGGGCGTCACCGCCCCGGTCCTGCCCCAGCTGATCCAGACCCTGGCCGGAGGCGGCGCCTCGCAGGCCGGCTGGATCAACGGCGTCTTCGTCACCGTCTGGGCCCTGATGCAGTTCCTGTGCTCGCCGATCCAGGGCGGGCTGTCCGACCGCTTCGGCCGCCGGCCGGTGTTGCTGATCTCGATCGCGGCGCTCGGAGTGAACTACGCCCTGATGGCCGTCGCCCCGACCCTGGGCTGGCTCCTGGCCGCGCGCCTGCTGACCGGGGCGACCTCGGCCAACATGTCGACCGCATCGGCCTATATCGCCGACGTCACCGAGGAGCATAAGCGGGCAGGGGCCTACGGCATGCTGGGCGCCGCCTTCGGCCTCGGTTTCATCCTCGGCCCCACCCTGGGCGGGATCCTGGGGGCCATCGACCCCCGGGCGCCGTTCTGGCTGTCGGCGGCCCTGTGCCTGCTCAACGCCCTCTACGGCTATTTCGTCCTGCCGGAGTCCCTGCCCAAGGAGCGGCGCGCGCCCTTCAACTGGCGGCGGTCCAACTCCATCGGCTCGATCCGTCTCCTGGCCGCCGATCCCCAATTGTTGCGTCTGTCGCTGATCAACCTGGTCATGCAGTTCGCCGGCACGGTCTATCCGACGGTCTTCGCCCTCTACGCCCTCAACCGCTATGGCTGGAAGCCCCTGAATCTCGGGCTCAGCCTCGCCGGGTTCGGCCTGGGCTCGGCCATCGTCCAGGGGGCGTTGACGGGCCGCGCGACGGCCCGCTTCGGGGAGAGGCGGGTGATCATCTTCGGCCTCGCCTGCGCGGCCTGCGGCTTCACCATGCTCGGGCTTTCCGCCCATCCGTGGCTGTTCATCGCCGCCATCCCGATCCTGACGCTGTCAGGGGTCAGCAACCCGGCCACCATGGCCCTGATGACCCGCTTCGTGGCGCCCTCCGAACAGGGCCAGCTTCAGGGCGCCAACATGAGCCTGCAGTCCCTGGCGGGCATCGCCGCGCCCATGGTGTTCGGCGGGGCCTACTCCCTGTTCGTCGGCCCGTGGAAGGCCCTGGACCTGCCCGGGGCGCCCTTCCTGCTCTCGGCCCTGATGATGATCCCCGCGGCCATCATGGCCTGGACCGGGGTCCGCGACGCTCCGCCTCACACCGCCCCGGCGCCGGCGCCCTGACACATTTGCGCCCCTATGGTTGGATCAACCTCCCGCCGCGAACTGACGAGACCGACGAGACCACGAGCCATGCGTAAGAGCCGCTTCAGCCTTCCCCTCCTGGCCCTGGTGGCCGCCTGCTCGGGGCCGGGCGCGCCCCAGGCCGCACAGCCCCTGGAACAGTCCCCGCTCAGCGAGCCCGCCCGCCGCGTCCCGACCGACGCGGCCAGCATGCGGATGTCCTTCGCCCCCATCGTGCGCCGGGCCTCTCCGGCCGTGGTCAACGTCTTCTCCTCCCGCCGGGTGCGCCAACAGGTCGACCCCTTCTGGGACCTGTTCGGGGGCGGGACGGGCGTGCCGCGCGAGCGGGTGCAGCAGTCCCTCGGCTCGGGCGCCATCGTCCGCGAGGACGGGGTGATCGTCACCAACAACCATGTGGTCGAGGGGGCGGACGAACTGCGCGTGGTCCTGGCCGACCGGCGGGAGTTCCCGGCGCGGGTGCTGCTGGCCGACCAGCGCTCGGACCTCGCCGTGCTGAAGATCGACGCGGGCGCGGACAAGCTGCCGGTCCTGCCCATCGCCAACCGCGACGAGGCGGAGGTGGGCGATCTGGTCCTGGCTATCGGCGATCCCTTCGGCGTCGGCCAGACGGTGACCTCGGGGGTGATCTCGGCGCTGGCCCGCACCGACATCGGCATCACCGACTTCTCCTTCTTCATCCAGACCGACGCGGCCATCAATCCTGGCAATTCCGGTGGGCCCCTGGTCGACATGGCCGGCAACATCATCGGCCTGAACACCGCCATCTTCTCCCGCACCGGCGGCTCGGCCGGGATCGGTTTCGCCATCCCTGCGGCCATGGTCCGCCGCGTGGTGGAGTCCGCGCTCGGCGGCGGCGGCTCGGTCGTGCGCCCCTGGCTCGGCGTGCGCACCCAGGCGGTGGACGCCGAAGCCGCCCGCAGCCTCGGTCTCGACCGTCCGCAAGGCGTGATGGTGGTCGACGTCTATCCGGGCGGTCCGGCCGCGCGGGCCGGGATCAAGGCGGGCGATCTCCTGATGTCGATCGACGCCCAGCCGGTGAACGACAGCGCCGGGGTCAACTATCTGGTGGGTGTGCACCGCCCCGGCGAGCAGGCGCCCGTCCGGGTGCGCACCGGCGCCGCCGCTCGCACCGTCAATGTCCAGGTCCAGCCGCCCCCGGCCACGCCTGCCCGCGACGAGCGCATCCTGACCGGCCGCCAGCCGCTGGCGGGCGCCACCGTGGTCAACCTTTCACCGGCCGTCGCCGATCAGTACGGCGCCGATCCCTTCCTGACCGGGGTGCTGATCACCAAGATCGGGACCGGCATCGCCGCCCAGCAGGGCTTCCAGGCGGGGGACATCGTGCGCGAGATCAACGGCCGCCCTGTGGAGACCGTCGCCGCCCTGGCCGGCGCCCTTGGGGGGCCGCGCTGGCGTGTCGCCATCGAGCGGGCCGGGCGCCGGATCGTCGCTGACTTTTGATCCGGATATAATAGTTAACGGATTTTAACCCGGAGCTATTTCCTCAGTAGGCCGGCAATGGACCACCGGCGTCGGAGGGACGTTCACTCTAGATGCGTCGGCCATCGTTTCCTCCACGGGACGGCCTTGTCTCTGCTAACGTGGACCCATGTCGGACCTGTTTGAAGCGGCCGGCCTGACGCCTCAGGCGCCGACGCCCCTGGCGGATAGGCTGCGCCCCAAGACCCTGGCGGAGGTGGTGGGTCAGGAGCACCTGCTGGGCCCCGAAGGCCCCATCGGCCGCATGGCCGGAGCCAGGCGCCTGTCCTCCATGATCCTGTGGGGGCCGCCCGGGGTGGGCAAGACCACCATCGCCCGCTTGCTGGCCAAGGAGGCCGGCTATGAGTTCCAGCAGCTGTCGGCCGTCTTCTCCGGCGTCGCCGACCTGAAGAAGGCTTTCGAGACCGCCCGCGCCCGCCGCGCCGCCGGCCAGGCGACCTTGCTCTTCGTGGATGAGATCCACCGCTTCAACCGCGCCCAGCAGGACGGCTTCCTGCCCTTCGTCGAGGCCGGGACCGTCACCCTCGTGGGCGCCACCACCGAGAACCCGTCCTTCGAGCTGAACGGGGCGCTGCTGTCGCGGGCGCAGGTCTATGTGTTGAAGCGCCTGGACGACACGGCGCTGAACACATTGCTGTCCCGCGCCGAGGAATTCGAGGGCAAGACGCTGCCCGTGACGCCGGAGGCTCGCGAGGCCCTGATGGCCATGGCAGACGGGGACGGACGCTACGTCCTGAGCCTGGCCGAGACCCTGTTCGCCATCGGACAGATCGAGCCCCTCGATCCGAAGGGCCTTGCCAATGTGTTGCAACGCCGTAGCCCCGCCTACGACAAGGACAGAGAAGAACACTACAACATCATATCTGCGCTGCATAAATCGATCCGTGGCTCAGATCCGGATGCGGCCCTCTATTACCTCGCCAGGATGCTGGAGGGCGGGGAGGAGCCCCTGTTCATCGCCCGCCGTCTGGTCCGCGCCGCCAGTGAGGATATCGGCACGGCCGACCCCACGGCCCTGCTGATCGCCACCGCCGCCAAGGACGCCTACGACTTCCTCGGCAGCCCGGAAGGCGAGCTCGCTCTGGCGCAAGTGGTGGTGCACCTGGCCTGCGCGCCCAAGTCGAACGCCGTCTACAAGGCCCTGGGCGCCGCTCGCCGAGCCGCCCGCGAGACCGGCTCGCTTATGCCGCCCGCCCATATCCGCAACGCCCCGACCAAGCTCATGTCCGACCTCGGCTACGGCAAGGGCTACGCCTACGACCACGACGCAGAGGACGGCTTTTCCGGCCAGAACTACTTCCCGGACGGCATGGAGCGGCAGCGCTTCTACCGGCCGAAGGGCGAGGGCGCGGAAGCCAAGATCAAGGACCGGCTGGATCGCTGGGCGGCCCTCCGTCGCGAACGGGGCGGAGAGGAATGAGGCCGCCGAAGCTGGCCAAGAAGCCTCGCCCCAGCGACCGGCCGATCGTCCTCAGTCCGGAGGAGATCGCCTTCGCCAGGTCCCTGGTGATCCACGAGGACGACGCCATCATCGCCTTCGACAAGCCGCCCGGCCTCTCAAGCCAGGGCGGGCGAGGGCAGGTCCATACCCTGGACGAGCTGATGTGGGCCTTCGCCAAGGCCAGCGGCAATCGCCCGCGCCTGGTCCACCGCCTGGACCGCGACACCTCAGGGGTGATCCTGACCGCCCGCACCCAGCCGGCCGCAGGTTTTCTCGGCAAGGCCATGATGGGCAAGCGTTTTGCCAAGACCTACCTCGCGCTTGTCGCCGGCGCGCCGGAGCCCCGCGAAGGAACCATCGAGGTCCCGCTCCGCCGTGACGAGCAGGGCCGCGAGGCCTATATGCGGGTCTGCGAGCCCGATCATCCGGACGCCGAGACCGCCCGCACCCGCTATCGCACCCTCGCCGTGGGCCAGGGCGCCGCTCTGATGGAGCTGCGCCCCGAGACCGGGCGGATGCACCAGCTCCGCGTCCATCTCGCCCACATCGGCCGCCCGATCCTCGGCGACGTCCGCTATGGCGGCGGCCTGACCCTGGGAGGTGAGCCGGTTCCCCGGCTGATGCTTCACGCCGCGGCCCTGGAGTTTCCCCATCCCGAGGGCGGGCGACGGCGTATCGAGGCGCCCATGCCCGCCGACATGGCCGAGGTCGCCGCCCGCGCGGAACTTAAGGTTCGGGCGGCTTAGGCAGGTCCGGAGCGCAGGCGGGCATCTGTGGCTTGCCGTCGACCAGGGAGATGAAGCCGGGGTCGATCCTCAAGGCCACGCCCTTGTAATCGGCATAGTCGGGGCTGGTTTTCAGCATCTCCAGCACCACCACGTCGGTCTTCACCAGGTGCTTGAGCTGGATGTCCACCAGGACCGGGTCGGCGACCTTCTGGCCGTTGACGCAGACGATCGTGTCCCGGGTGATCTTGAAGTGACGCCAGCGGCTTACGATCAACTCCTTACCGTCGTAGATCGTGATCGCGCCCAGGGTCGCCAGCATCGGCTGCTCGTACTTCTCGTCGCTCATCGCCCGGGTCGGCGCGGGCCAGACGGCCACGGCGAGGAGCGGGACGAGCGACAGGAGGCGTGGGGCCAGTTTCACCAAGCCAGCCAACCGCGGGGTCGCCGCCCCGTCTATGCGAGATTGCGAAAAGCAGCTGCCGAGCGGATCGTAAGCCCACGCCAGTCATTTCCCACCCGAACCCCGGCCCTTCGGTCGAACACGGACACCGGCCATGACCTATCGCCTTCTCGCCATCCTCGGCCTCGCCGCCAGCCTCGCCGCCTGCGAGACCACCACGGCTTATCGGGCGGCGGGCCCGGACTCCCGCATCGGCTATTCGGAGCAGCGGATCGAGCCCGGCCGCTACCGCGTCTCCTTCCAGGCCGGCTCAGGCGTGAGCGGCGCCATGGTCTCCGACTACGCCCTGCTGCGCGCCGCCGAGCTCACCCTTTCGGAGGGGAGCGACTGGTTCCAGGTGCTCGACCGCTTCACCGAGGCGGGCGCGCCCACCAGCCCGCGTTTCTCCTTCGGGGTCGGCACGGGCAGCTACGGCCGCGGCGTCGGCGTCGGCGTGGGGGGCTCCACCGGCTTCGGCGGCGAGCCGAGCCTGCGCGCCGGGCTGGAGATGGTGATGGGCAAGGGCGTCAAGCCCCAGGGCCGCGACTACTACGACGCCCACGACGTCGCCCGGACCCTGCACGAACGCCTGGGATGAACCCGGACGGACGACGCGCCAAATCAGTGACGAGAGAGGCGGTTGGGCTATAAGGCGCCCATGAACCTGCTTTTCGTCGGCCTCGGCGGCGGCTTCGGCGCCATCGCCCGCTATCTGGCGGGGGTTTCGTACGGCCGCGCTTTCGGCCCCGACCGGCCCTACATGGCCACCTTCTGCGTCAACATCCTGGGCGGCCTCCTGATGGGCCTCCTGATCGGCGTCCTGGCTTTCAAGGGCGGGGCGGGCAGCGAGCGCTGGCGCCTGCTTCTGGGCGTCGGGGTGCTGGGCGGCTTCACCACCTTCTCGTCCTTCAGCCTCGAGGCGGTGCTGATGATCCAGCGCAAGGCCTACGGCGAGCTGGCGGGATACGTCGCCGGCTCGGTCGTCCTGTCGATCATCGCCGTCTTCGTGGGCCTGGCCATCGCCCGCCGGGTCTTCGCATGAAGGAAGTCCGCACCCTGGTCGTGGCCGAAGGCGAGGACGGGGTCCGCCTCGACCGCTGGTTTAAGCGCCGCTGGCCGCACCTGAACCACGTGCAGATCCAGAAGCTGGTCCGCTCAGGCCAGATCCGCGTCGACGGTGGTCGCGCCAAGGTCGACACCAAGCTGGCGGCGGGCGCGCAGATCCGCGTGCCGCCGCTGCCGGACGCGCCCCCCGCCGGCGAGCGCAGCCGGGTCTCCGCCCGCGACGCGGACTTCGCCCGCTCCCTGGTGCTCTACGAGGACGACGAGGTCCTGGCCCTCAACAAGCCCTCCGGCCTGGCGGTCCAGGGCGGCACCAAGACCTCCGTCCACGTCGACCGCCTGCTCAGCGTCTGGGGCGAGGGGATGGAGCGCCCGCGCCTGGTGCACCGGCTGGATCGCGACACCTCCGGGGTCCTGCTGCTCGGCAAGGGGCCAGTGGCCGCCGCCAAGCTCGCCGGCGCCTTCGCCCGGCGCAAGGCCAAGAAGACCTACTGGGCCATCGTCTGCGGCACCCCGCACCCGGTCGAGGGTGTGATCGAAATGGCCCTGGTCAAGATGGGGATCGGCGACCGCGAGCTGATGGTCCAGGCCGAGCCCAAGGACCCCCGCGCCGAGGCGGCCGACACCGAATATGTCACCCTGTCCCGGGCCGCCGACCGGTCCGCCTGGCTGGCCCTGCGCCCCCACACCGGCCGCACCCACCAGCTGCGCGCCCACATGAAGGCGATCGGCCATCCGATCCTGGGCGATCCCAAGTACGGCGACGAGAAGTCCGGCGAGCTCTCCGGCAAGCTGACCCTGCAGCTCCACGCCCGGCGGATCGAGATCCCCCACCCCTCGCGTGGGACCCTGATCGTCGAAGCTCCCCTCAGCCCGGAGATGCGCGCGGGCTTCGAGCGTTTCGGCTTCGACGAGCATGAGGCCGACCCCGATCCCTTCGCCGGATCGGTCCGCCGCACGGCCTATTCGGACGCCTCGGCCATGGCCGCCCGCGAAGAGAAGGCGGCGGCAAAGCCCGCTACAAAGCGCGGGGGGCCGAGGACCGACCAGAAGCGCGGCGCCAGGCCGGCGGCGAAGCCTTACGCGCCAAAGGCCGGCGCCAAACGGGATGGGCCGAAGCCGGGCGCCAAGCGCGACGCGACGCGGCCAGGGCCCAAGCGTGACTCCGCGAAGGCCGGCCCCAAGCGCGACGCCGCCCGGGCGGGTCCGAAGCGGGCAGGGGCCGCGCCCAAGCGTCCCGGCCCGCCGTCCCGTCGCAGGCCCTGATGTCCAGGCCTCCGTCCTCCGCCGCCAACCACATCAAGGAAAGGCCGCGCCGGTTCTACAAGGCCGCCGCCGGCGCGCCCGTGGAAGGCGGCTTCGCGGTCCAGCTCGACGGCCGTACCGCCAAGACCCCCGCGAACGGCAAGCTGGTCGTGCCCACCGAGTCCCTGGCCCGGCTGCTGGCCGAGGAGTGGGAGGCGCAAGTCGAGCTGATCGACGCCGGCGCCATGCCGGCCACGCGCCTGGCCTTCACCGCCATCGACCGCACGCCGAGCCACCATGAAGCCGTGGCCCGCCAGGTCGCCGCCTACGCCGGCTCCGACCTCATCTGCTATTTCGCGGAAGGCCCGCCGTCCCTCCTTGCGCGTCAGCTGGAGCAGTGGGGCCCCTGGCTCGACTGGGCCGAGCGCGAGTTGGGGACGCCGTTCGTCCGCTGCACGGGCGTCACCCACCAGGCCCAGCCCTCCGAAAGCGTGGGGCGGATCGAGGTCCTGGCCGACGAGCTCGATGACTTCTCCCTGAGCGGCCTCGCCTTCGCCGCCGGCCTGCTGGGCTCGGCCGTGCTGGCGCTCGCCCTCCAGCGCGGGGCGCTCACCGGCGAGGATGCCTTCGCCCTGTCCCGCCTGGACGAAGCCTTCCAGGTGGAGCGCTGGGGCGTGGACGAGGAGGCCGCCGCCCAGGTCGCGGGCCGGCTGGTCGAGGCGAAGATGCTGGAGCGCTGGTTCGCCGCCCTGCGCTGATCCATCCCCGAACGATCATGCTAGGCTCGCCGTCTAGCTCCCTGGGGATTCCGAGATGATCGCCAAAAAGATCGCTGTCGCGGCCGTACTCCTGGCGGCGGCGACCGCCTTCTCCGCCGACGCCGCGCAGCGTCCCGCCCAGAAGGCCGCCGCGGCCAGGCCCGCGGCTCAGAAGGCGCCCGCCATCCCTGAGGCCGACGCCTATGTCCCGATTCCGGGGGGCGTCCTGCCGCCCACCCCCGCCCGCATCTACCGGGGCGTGTTCGACGCCCGCCAGGGCGCGCGTAGGGCCCGGGACCTGGTCCCCGCCGTGCTGATGGCCGCCGACGAGGTCAACACCTTCGCCGCCCACGGCCTGGTCCGCGAGAACTACAAGTTCGCCATCGTCTTCCACTCCACCGCCGCGGACGAGGCGGTGATGACCGACAAGCGCTATCGCGCCCGCCACGGCATCAACAATCCCAACCTGCCGGTCCTGGCCAAGCTGAAGCAGGCGGGCGTGCAGATCTATGTCTGCGGCCAGCAGCTCGCCGCCGACAAGGTGAAGCGCAGCGACGTCTCGCCGCTTGTCTATGTCGCCGACGACGCCCTCGTGGCCATCATGACCCTGTCCGCCCAGGGCTACACTCCGCTGGTGTTCTGACCATGCAGAAGATCCTCGAGGAGCTTGAGAAGCGCCGCGCCCGGGCCCGCCTAGGCGGCGGGGAAAAGCGCATCGCCGCCCAGCACGCCAAGGGCAAGCTGACCGCCCGCGAACGCATCGACCTCCTGCTCGACGAGGGCTCCTTCGAGGAGTTCGACATCTTCGTCGAGCACCGCGCCCACGACTTCGGCATGGCCGACCAACGTATCCCCGGCGACGGGGTGGTGACGGGGTGGGGGACCATCGGCGGGCGCACGGTCTTCGTCTTCTCCAAGGACTTCACCGTCTTCGGCGGCTCGCTCTCGGGGGCCCACGCCCAGAAGATCGTCAAGGTGCAGCGCCAGGCGATGAAGGTCGGCGCGCCCCTGATCGGCCTCTTCGACGCCGGTGGAGCGCGCATCCAGGAAGGCGTGGAAAGTCTGGCCGGTTACGCCGATATCTTCCTGGAAAACACCCTGGCTTCCGGGGTCATCCCGCAGATCAGCGTGATCATGGGCCCGTGCGCCGGCGGGGACGTCTATTCCCCCGCCATCACCGACTTCATCTTCATGGTGCGCGACACCAGCTACATGTACGTGACCGGCCCGGACGTGGTGAAGGCGGTCACCGGCGAGACGGTCACCCACGAGGACCTCGGCGGCGCATCCATCCATTGCGTGAAGAGCGGGGTGGCGGACGGCGCCTTCGACAACGACCTGGAGGCCCTGTCCCAGGTCCGCCGCCTGATCGAGTTCCTGCCCGCCTCCAATCGAGAGAAGGCCCCCGCCCGCAAGAGCTTCGACGAGCCGGACCGCGAGGAGCCTTCCCTCGACACCCTGGTCCCCCTCGACAACGACCGGCCCTACGACATCAAGGAGCTAATCCTCAAGGTCGTGGACGAGGCCGACTTCTTCGAGATTTCCGCCGAATACGCCAAAAATATCGTCTGCGGCTTCGGCCGCATGGACGGCGAGACCGCGGGCTTCGTCGCCAACCAGCCCATGGCGCTGGCGGGCGTGCTCGACATGGACGCCAGCCGCAAGGCCGCCCGCTTCGTGCGCTTCTGCGACGCCTTCAACATCCCGATCGTCACCTTCGTCGACGTGCCGGGCTTCATGCCGGGCACGCGCCAGGAGTACGGCGGCCTGATCAAGCACGGGGCCAAGCTGCTCTACGCCTATGCCGAGGCCACGGTGCCCAAGGTCACCCTGATCACCCGCAAGGCCTATGGCGGCGCCTATGACGTGATGAGCTCCAAGCACCTGCGCGGCGACATCAACTACGCCTGGCCCACCGCCGAGATCGCGGTCATGGGCGCCAAGGGGGCGGTGGAGATCATCTTCCGCGCCGACGCCGCCGACCCCGAGAAGCTGAAGGCCCGCGAAGCCGAATACCGCGACCGCTTCGCCAATCCGTTCGTGGCCGCGAGCCTCGGCTACATCGACGACGTCATCCTGCCCCACGAGACGCGCCGCCGGATCGCCCGCGCGCTCAAGAGCCTGAAGTCAAAAGAACTGACCAACCCGTGGAAGAAGCACGGGAATATTCCGCTCTGAAACACTGCGCCCTTAAGCCCCTTCAGTCAGGCCGTTCGGCCTGACAGCTCCCCCAGAGGGGGGAGCGACTAGAGCGCTAAGTCCTTCCCCCTTTTGGGGGAAGTGGCGGCCCGAACGGGCCGTCGATAGGGGCTGCAGTGCGCGACGTCTAGTTCCCCGTCGCCGCCTCGATGTCGGCTTCCCCCCGGTGCAGGGGATCGGGATAGGGCCCGCCCTCCTTCACGAAGGTCAGGCTCACCGAGTTGATGCAGAAGCGCAGGCCCGAGGGCGGCGGGCCGTCGTCGAAGACGTGGCCCTGGTGGCTGTCGCAGCGGACGCAGCGGATCTCGGTGCGGACCATGCCGTAGTTGCGGTCCTGCACGAACTTCAGGTGTTTCTGGTCATAGGGATTGGTGAAGGATGGCCACCCCGTCCCGCTTTCGAATTTCTCCCCGGATGAAAACAACGGCAGGCCGCAGAGGCGGCAGCAGTAGGCGCCCGCGTGCTTGTTCTCCAGCAGGACGCCGCAGAAGGGCGCCTCGGTGCCGTGGTGCAGCAGGACGTTGGTCTCCTCCCGGGTCAGGCCGGCTTCCAGGGTCTCGCGCTCCGCCGCCGAGGGGGGCGTCAGGTCGAAGCCGGAAGGTGACGTCGCTTCAGCCTCGCCCATGGGTCGTCTCCGTCAGCCGGTCCTGCGCATCCCGCCGTCCGTGAACGCGCGGACGGCCTCGACGATGCGGTCCTGGGTGGCTTCGTCCAGGTCCGCGTGCATGGGCAGGCTAACCACCTTGCCGGCCTTGTCCATGCTCACCGGCAGGCCGTTCCCGGCGACGGGGAAGTCCCGGTAGGCGGTCTGGACGTGTAGGGGCTTGGGGTAATAGGCGGCGGTCGGCACGCCCTGTTCCTTCAGGGCCGCCATCAGGGCGTCGCGGTCCTCGGTCTCGACCGTGTACTGGGCCCAGGTGGAGATGCCGCCCGCGATCACCGTCGGGGTCTCAACCGCGCCCTGCAGCAGGCGGGCGTAGCGGTCGGCGATGCGGTTCCTCCAGACGATCTCCTCGGGGAAGACGGCCAGCTTCTCGATCAGGATCGCGGCTTGCATCGTGTCGAGGCGGCTGTTCAGGCCGATGCGGACGTTGTCGTACTTGTCCGTCCCCTGGCCGTGGACGCGCAGGGAATGCATCACGGCGTAAAGCTCGGCGTCGTTGGTCAGCACCGCGCCGCCGTCGCCATAGGCGCCGAGAGGCTTTGCCGGGAAGAAGCTGGTGGCGGTGCAGTCGGCCCAGTGCAGCGGGTGCTTGCCGTCCAGGGTCGAGCCGAAGCCCTGGGCGGAGTCGGCGATCAGCTTCAGGCCGTGGCGGCGGGCGATATCGGCGATCTTGGGATAGTCCGCGGGCTGGCCGAACAGATCCACCGCGATGATGGCGGCGGGCTTCAGCTGGCCCTTGGCCTTCACCTCCAGGATGGCGCGCTCCAGCGCCTCCGGGTCGATGTTGTAGGTGTCCGGCAGGATGTCGACGAAGACGGGGACAGCGTCGAACCAGGGCACGACCTCGGCGGTCGCGGCGAAGGTGAAGCTGGGGCAGAAGACGGCGTCGCCGCGCCCGATCCCCCAGGCCATCAGCGGCAGGGCCACCGCATCGGTGCCGCTGGCGCAGGACAGGACGTGGCTGGCCCCGCCGAACGCGCCGAGCTGGCGTTCGAACTCGGCGACTTCCGGGCCCATCACGTAGGCGCCGTGGTCCAGCACCCGCTTGAGGGCGGCGTCGATGCGGTCGCGCAGGCGGGCCTGCTGCGCTTTGAGGTCGATGAAGGCGATGGTCATGGGTTCGGCCGTTTAGGGAGTGTGCTGCAGCGCCACAAGACAAACGACGTTTCCCAATGTTGCTTTCCTCACGAAATCCGCGCCCGTGCGACGATCGGCTCTAAGTGCGGGCCGGCGGGCAGGGCGCCGTAGACCCCTCGCGCGGAGCCGGGCAGGCGGCTCGCCAGGAAGGCGTCGGCGACCTCTGAAGGCCCATGGCGGACCAGGAGCGCGGCCTGCAGCGCCACCGCCATTTCCTCCACCAGCCGCCGCGCCAGCCGCTCCTCGGGGGCGGCGAGGGCGTCCTTCAGCCCGTTGAAGGCCGCGTCCAGGCGGCGGTCGGCGCCGCGGGCGGGCTCCAGCTCATCGAGGAAGGCGTCCAGGCTCTCGGGCTCGCGTTTGATGGCGCGCAGGACGTCCAGGGCGATGACGTTGCCCGATCCCTCCCAGATCGCGTTCACCGGCGCCTCGCGATAGAGGCGGGGCATCATCGATTCCTCGACGTAGCCGGAGCCGCCCAGGCACTCCATGGCCTCGTAGGTCACGCCGGGCAGGCGCTTGGTGACCCAGAACTTGGCGACCGCGCCGCCCAGCCGGGCGAAGCCGCGCTCGGATTCGGTTTCGCCGTCGAAGGCGCGGGCGATGCGCATGACCAGGGCCGTGGCCGCCTCGCTCTCCACCACCAGGTCGGCCAGGACCGCCTGCATCAACGGCTGGTCGATCAGGAGTTTGCCGAACACCTTGCGGTGGGCGGCGTGGTGGACCGCCTGCACGCCCGCCTGGCGCATCATGCCGGCGCAGACCACGGCGGCGTCGAGCCGGGTGTGGCGGACCATCTCCATGATGACGGCAAGGCCCCGCCCTTCCTCGCCGATCCGCGTGGCGAGGGCGCCGTCGTACTCGATCTCGGCCGAGGCGTTGGAGCGGTTGCCGAGCTTGTCCTTCAGCCTCTGGATGAAGATGCGGTTGCGCGAGCCGTCCGGTGTCCAGCGGGGAACGAAGAGGCAGGTCAGGCCGCCCGGCGCCTGGGCCAGGGTGAGAAAGCCGTCCGACATGGGCGCCGAGCAGAACCACTTGTGGCCGGTCAGCCGGTAGGCTTCGCCCCCGATCGGTTCGGCGCGGGTGGCGTTGGCGCGCACGTCCGAGCCGCCCTGTTTCTCGGTCATGGCCATGCCGATGGTCGCTGAGGCCTTCTCCGCGATGGGCACGAAGGAGGGATCGTAGGCCGCGGCCAAGACCTTGGGCTCCCACTCGGCGGCCAGGGCAGGGGCCTGCCGCAGGGCCGGGATCGCGGCATAGGTCATGGTGATGGGACAGCAGACCCCGGCCTCGGCCTGGGTGAGCAGATACTCCAGTGCGGCGTGGGCGACGTGACCGCCGGTCCGCCCCGCCGTCCAGGCGATGGAGTGGGCCCCGGCCTCCAGCCCCAGCCGCATCAGGTCGTGGTACGCGGGGTGGAACGTCACCTCGTCGATCCGCCGGCCGTAGCGGTCGAAGGCGTGCAGCTCCGGCGGATTGCGGTTGGCGGCGACACCCTTGGCGATCACCTCGGCCGAGCCGGCCGCGGCGCCCATGGCCCGAACGGCGCTTTCCGCCCATCCGGCGCCCTCACGGACGAGGGCCTCGCGCAGCCCTGGATCGGCCTCGAACAGGTTCACGCCCTCCAGCGGCGGCGGCTGGTTGGTCACCGTGTGAGTGGCGAGTTCGACGATCGGGTCGTGGGTCATGGACTTGCGCCCCGCCGATCCTGAGAACGTCCTCAGGACCCCTTGAAATCGTACGGCTAGTTTCCGCCGCGGTCGAGGCGCCTGGGGCGGCGTCCGCCGCTGTTCATGGGGCCGGTCGATGAAGTGGAGTCTGTTCGCCGCCGGGGCCCTCGCCGGCGTTTCCAGCCACGCCCTCGCGGCCGGGGCGCCGACGGTGACCGAGGTCGCTCCGGTCGAGGTCATCGCCATGACCCCCCTGTCCTCGGGGGACGCGTCCAGGATCGCGGCGCCGGTGCAGACGATCACCGCCGGACAGCTCGCCCGCAGCAACGCCCTGGACCTGACCGCCTACATGAACCGCGAGCTGGCGGGGGTCTATGTCAACGACGTCCAGAACAATCCCCTGCAGCCGGACATCAACTACCGCGGCTACCCGGACATCTACAAACGCCTGACGGACGACTGGATGGCCTGGAACAAGGCCATGCTCCCCGAGACGCCGG
>CANJID010000067.1 GCA_947474395.1 Caulobacterales bacterium | reverse complement strand
GTCGAGGCCGACGAGAGCGACGGCACCTTCCTGAAGCTGAAGTCCACCGCCGCCATCGTCACCAACATCGACCCCGAGCACCTGGACCACTACGGCGACTTCGAGCTGGTCAAGAAGGCCTTCCAGGACTTCGTCGAGAACATCCCCTTCTACGGTTTCGCCGCCGTCTGCCTCGACCATCCCGAGGTCCAGGCCATGGCCGCGCGGGTGGAGAACCGCCGCCTCGTCACCTACGGGACCAACCCCCAGGCCCAGGTTCGCGCGGTCAACCTGAGCGCCGGGCCGGACGGGGCCCATTTCGACGTGGTGATCGACGGGGCCGAGCCCCTCACCATGGCAGGCCTGCACCTGCCCATGCCCGGCCGCCACAATGTGCTGAACTCGCTCGCCGCCATCGCCGTGGCCCGCGAGCTGGGGGTCGGCGAGGACGCCATCCGGTCGGGGCTTGCCGGCTTCGGCGGGGTCAAGCGGCGCTTCACCACCACGGGCGTGGCCGGCGGCGTGCGCGTCATCGACGACTACGGCCACCACCCCGTCGAGATCGCCTCCGTGCTGCAGGCGGCCCGCGAGACCAGCGGCGACGGCCGGGTCATCGCCGTGGTCCAGCCGCACCGCTACAGCCGCCTGCGCGACCTGTTCGACGAGTTCTGCGGCTGTTTCAACGACGCCGACGTCGTGGTGGTGGCCGACGTCTACGCTGCCGGCGAGGCCCCCATCGAGGGGGTCAGCCGCGACTCCATGGTCGAGGGCCTGCGCCGCTTCGGCCACCGCCGGGTGCTGCCCCTGGAAAGCCCCGCCGACCTCGCCGGCCTGATCGCCGCCGAGGCCAAGGCCGGCGACATGGTGGTCTGCCTCGGCGCCGGCGACATCACCACCTGGGCCTACGCCCTGCCGGGCCAGTTGGAAGCCTTGGCCCACGGAGTTTTGGCCAAGTGAGCTGGCGCGACCGCCTGCCGGAAGTGCGCGGCCGCCTCGTCCGCGACGAACCGCTGGCCCCCTACACCTGGCTCCGCGTCGGCGGCCCGGCCGACCTGCTGTTCCTGCCCGCCGACGAGGCCGACCTCGCCGCCTTCCTGAAGGGCCTCGATCCGATCGTGCCCGTCACCCTGCTGGGCGTCGGCTCCAACACCCTGGTGCGCGACGGCGGGGTGGAAGGGGTGGTGATCCGCCTCGGCCGCCCCTTCGCCAATGTCGAGACGCTGCCCGACCACCGCGTCCGCGCGGGCGCCGCAGCCCTCGACGCGGCGGTCTCCAAGGCCGCCGCCGCCGCCGGGATCGCGGGGCTGGAATTCTACACCGGCGTGCCGGGGACCATCGGCGGGGCCCTGACCATGAACGCCGGCTGCTACGGCGCCGAGACCAAGGACGTGCTGGTCGAGGCCTACGCCCTGACCCGCGCGGGCGAGGCGATCACCCTCTCCAACGCCGACATGGCCTTCAGCTATCGCAAGGCGGGCGCCGCCGCCGAACGCCAGCTGATCTTCACCGGCGCCCTCTACCAGGGCTCCCCCGACGAGCCCGCCGCCGTCTCCGCCCGCATGGCCGAGATCACCACCCGCCGCGAGGCCTCCCAGCCGATCCGCGAGAAGACCGGCGGCTCCACCTTCAAGAACCCCCCCGGCCGCTCCGCCTGGGCCCTGGTCGACGAGGCGGGCTGGCGCGGCAAGCCGTTCAAGGTTTCGGGCGGCGGGGCCATGTTCTCCCCCCAGCACGCCAACTTCCTGATCAACCCAGGCGAGGCCACCGCCGCCGACCTGGAAGGCCTGGTCGAGGCCGTGCGCGCGGACGTCGCGGAAAAGTTCGGGGTGCAGCTCGACTGGGAAGTGAAGCGGATCGGGCGGCCCTGAAAATAACCCGCTCACCCCGGCGGAAGCCGGGGCCCAGGTCTAAGCGGCCGGGCGTGCGGGTTTCAGAAAAAGCCTGGGTCCCGGCTTTCTCCGGGATGAGCGGATGTAATTATCCTGCCTGGAAGCTGGTCACGGCCCAGGCGTATGAGGCGATCCGCCAGCGCCCGCCCTCGCTCGCCAGCAGGAACACCCAGCCCCCGGTTTCGGTGAAAGGGCCCTCGGATGAATGGCCGGTCCAGGTGGTGGGCAGGACAAAATAGGCGCGCCTGCCGTCCGAGGAGAAATCCTGCGCCGGGCCGAAGGCCACCGTCAGGCCGGTGAGCCCCAGCCCCGCCGCGCGGCTGCGGAAGCCCTGGTACCAGCGGCCCGCCCCGTCCGCGCCGCCGAACAGATAGGGCGGGAAGTTCTCCAGGATGACCGGTTGCTCGATGAAGGCGTCCACCAGGCCCGCCGGGTCCAGGGTGCGCATGAACTCGGCCACGGTCAGGACCGGGGCGATCATGTCGGGGGCAGGCTCGGCCATTTTCCGCTGACCTCCGGATTACGCTTAACAGTTCGTTGAGCGGGGTCGCCGAAGAGTGACCCGTCAGGCTTACCTTAAGGATAAAATCATGGCCGCCCCGCTCGCAGGCCGACATGTCGCTGTTCTCATGGGGGGCATAAGCCCGGAGCGGGAGGTCAGCCTGGTTTCCGGCGCGGCCTGCGCCGACGCCCTCGATCGGCTGGGCGCGAGGGTGAGTCGTATCGACGCGGGGCGCGACGTCGCCGCCCGCCTGACCGAGGTTAAGCCCGACGTCGTCTTCAACGCCCTGCACGGCGCCTGGGGCGAGGACGGCTGCGTCCAGGGCATCCTGGAGACCCTGGCCATCCCCTACACCCACTCCGGCGTCCTGGCCTCGGCGCTGGCCATGGACAAGGCCAAGGCCAAGGCCGTGCTGGCGGCCGCCGGCGTCGTCGTGCCCGGCGGCGGGCTCTACGACCGGCATCTCGCCGCCCGCGCCCACGTCATGGCCCCGCCCTACGTGGTCAAGCCCAATGCCCAGGGCTCCTCCGTAGGGGTTTTCCTGGTGTTCGAGGGGGCCAACCGCCCGCCGCAGGAGCTCGCCGCCCCGGGCTGGACCTTCGGCGAGGAGGTGATGATCGAGCCCTACATCGCCGGCAAGGAGCTGGCGGTCGCCGTCCTGGGCGACAAGGCGCTCGCCGTCACCGAGATCGTCCCCGCCACCGGCTTCTACGACTACGAGGCCAAGTACGGCGAGGGCGGCTCCATCCACGTGGTCCCCGCCGCGATTCCGGCCGCCGTCACCGAGGCCGCCATGCGCCTCGCCGAGCGCGCGCACGCCGCTCTTGGTTGCCGAGGTCTTACCCGATCGGACTTCCGTTATGACGATCTTAAGGACGTTTTGGTCCTTCTGGAGGTCAACACCCAGCCCGGCATGACGCCGACCTCTCTGGCGCCCGAACAGGCCGCCCATCGGGGGACGGAGTTCGACCGGCTGGTGCAGTGGATCGTGGAGGACGCTACATGCCCGCGGTGATGCGCGGCTCAGGATCGGGCGCCAAAGGCGGCGGCTCGTCCAAAGGCGGCCATGGGGGCAAGCCCAAGGCCAGGCGCGAACCCGCGACCTATTCCCCCGTCAAGCTGGGGGCCTCCAGCGCCTCGGGCCTGCGTCCCCGCGGCGCCCTGTTCGCCGCCGTCGCCGTCCTGGGCCTGGGCCTTTCCATCCTGCTCTCCACCGGCGGCCGCGCCCAGGCCGTGGCCGGGGCCATGAACCACGCCGTCGACCGCCAGATGGTCGGGGTCGGCTTCAAGATCGCCGAGATCCACATCCAGGGCGCCTCCCGTTACGCCCGCAACGACATCGTCCGCGCCATCGGCGTCCAGGCCGACGACCCGATCCTGGCCATGAACCTCGCCGAGGTGAAGGAGCGGGTCGAGCAGGTCGGCTGGGTCAAGTCCGCCCGCGTGGTGCGCCTGCTTCCCGACACCCTGCTGGTCTCCGTCGCCGAGCGCTCGCGCCTGGCGGTCTGGCAGCACGACGGCCAGACCCATGTGGTCGACGCCGCCGGCATGATGATCCCCGAGGCCGATCCCGGCCTCTTCCCCGACCTGCCGCTGGTGGTGGGCGAAGGCGCCAACGAGGCCGCCCCCGCCATCCTGCCCCTGGTCGTCACCCGGCCGCGCCTGATGCAGCGGCTGGAGGCCCTGGTGCGGGTGGACGCCCGGCGATGGGACTTAAGGCTCAAGGACGGCAGCCTGATCCAGCTCCCGGCGACGGGAGAGGATTCGGCGCTTATCCAGCTCGACCAACTCGACCAGTCCTCGCGGCTGCTGGAGCTGGGTTTCACGCGCATCGACCTGCGCGAGCCCAAGGCTGTGCTGGTCCGGCCGCCCGAACGGGCGGCGGCGCAGGCGGGCGCATGAGCATGAACGTGGCGTTGGGGGGCTTCTAGGCGATGTCGCGGCTGCAGGATAAGCGCGAGGCGCGCGAGGGTCTGAAGGTTCTGGGTCGCCAGTCGGCTGTGGCCGCGGTGGACCTCGGGGCGTCCAAGATCGGCTGCTTCATCATGAAGTCCGACGGGATCAAGGCGGACGACCGCACCATCCAGGTCGCCGGCGTCGCCCACGTCCGCTCCCGCGGCATCCGCGGCGGAGCCATCGTCAATCTCGAAGAGACCGCCCAGGCCGTCGCCCAGGCGGTGGAACGCGCCGAAACCATGGCCGGGGTGTCGATCTCCGGCGTGGTCCTGACCACCGCCGTGGGCCAACTCGCCTCGACCCGGGTGCACGCCCACGTCTCCCTGGGCGCCAAGCCGATCACCGACAACGACCTCTCCAGGGCCCTGCAGATGGCCCTGGTGCAGGCGCGCTTCCCCGGCCGCCGGCCGATCCACCTCCTGCCGGTGGCCTGGTCGGTCGACGCCCAGCGGGGCGTGCGCGATCCGCGCGGCATGTTCGGCCGCACCCTGTCCCTGGAGCTGATGGTCGTGACCATGGCCGAGACGGTGTTCGCCACCCTCGGCCACTGCATGGAGTCCGTGCACCTCCAGCTCGAAGGCGTCGTCGCCGCCCCCTTCGCCTCGGCGCTCGCCGCGCTCGAGGACGACGAGATGGACCTGGGCTGCGTCTGTATCGACATGGGCGGCGGCTCGACCTCCGTCGCGGTCTTCGCCGGCGGCAGCCTCGTGCACGTCGACGCCCTCGCCGTCGGCGGCAGCCATGTCACCGCCGACATCGCGCGGGGGCTCTCCACCACCATCGCCGGCGCCGAGCGGATCAAGACCCTGCACGGCTCGGCCATCGCCTCCTCCAACGAGGACCGCGAGATGATCGAGGCCCCCCCGCGCGGCGACGATCCCGGCGCGGACCCGGTCGTAGCCCCCCGCTCCCTGCTCAAGGGCGTCATCGCCCCCCGCGTGGAGGAGACCCTGGAGCTTCTGCGCGAGCGCCTGAAAGCCTCCGGCGCGCCGATCGAGCCGGGCGCGGGCATCGTCCTGACCGGTGGCGCCAGCCAGCTGGCCGGCGTGCGCGAGCTCGCCATCCGCACCTTCGACCGCAATGTCCGGCTGGGCCGCCCCCGCCGCGCCCCGCACCTGGCGGAGGCCGCCTCCGGTCCCGCCTTCTGCGCCGCCGCCGGAGTCCTGCACAGGGCCGCCTTCGGGCCCCGCGAGGCGGTTATGGAACGCACCCTGGCCGGGGGCCGCTCGGTCCGCGAAAGCGACGGCCGCGGCGGCGTGATCCTGCGCGCGGCCAACTGGCTCCGCGACAACCTCTGAGGCTTTCCTGGTCCTTCCCCCTCTGGGGGAAGTGGCCCGAACTTGCTTCGGGCCGATAGGGGCTGAAGGGCGCAGCGGATGCGTCGGCGCGTGCCAGCCCCTTCAGTCGCCCCGTTCGGGGCGACAGCTCCCCCAGAGGGGGAGCGACCGAAAGGAAGAGCCCCTGCGGCCTATTAAGACTCGCCGACTGGCTTAAAACGCGCTCAACCTTGGCCGTACCCGAAAAAAGCGGGACCACCAGGGAGGCAAACACATGCTCGCGTTCAGGTTCCTCGAACCCTATTCATCGCGTCTGCTCAGCGTGCTGCGCATTGTTTCGGGGCTGCTGTTCCTCGAACACGGCACCGTCAAGCTGTTGGGCTTCCCCACCAGCATGGGCCCGCTTCCTCCACTGATGCAATTCGCCGGCGTGCTTGAGCTGGTCGGCGGCGCCCTCCTGGTGCTGGGCCTGCTCACCCGCCCGGTCGCCTTCATCGTCGCGGGCGAGATGGCTGTGGCCTATTTCATGAGCCACATGCCCAAGAGCGTCTATCCGGCCATGAACGGCGGCGACGCCGCGATCCTGTTCTGCTTCGTCTTCCTGTACCTGTCCGCCGCCGGCGGCGGGGCCTGGAGCCTCGACAACGCCATGGGCAAGAAGGCCGACTAGGCCAAGACTCTCCTCCCCTGCGAAGCGGGGGAGGGGGACCACGAAGTGGTGGAGGGGGCGCAGGTGCGACGCCCCCTCAGTCGCCCCGTTCGGGTCGACAGCTCCCCCGCTTCGCAGGGGAGCAGAATTCAGATGGGCCAGACGGCCTGTAAGCCGGGTTCTGTGCCGCACGCCCCGAAGGGCATACGCGGCGGCCATTCCTCTGGACCCCGCCTCGCGGCGAGGTTCTCGCGACCAACCCGGACCGCATCGAGCCGGTGACGGCCCTGCCCCAAGGGTTACCCCACGGGGCGCGCGGTCCCTATTCGGTCTTGCTCCAGGCGGGGCTTGCCGTGCCGTCTCCGTTGCCGGAGACGCGGTGCGCTCTTACCGCACCCTTTCACCCTTACCTCCCGTCCGAGGACGGAAGGCGGTTTGCTTTCTGTGGCGCTATCCCTGGGGTCGCCCCCGGCGGGTGTTGCCCGCCGCCTTGTCACCGTGGAGCCCGGACTTTCCTCTCCTCAACCCTTGCGGGCCGAAGAGCGACCGCCCGGCCGTCTGGCCCGCGCGGAAGGTGGTCTCCAGGGACCAAGGCGTCAAGGGATGCGGAAGCGCCCGCCTATTCGAACTTCAGCGGGACGGTCATCGGCCCGATCTCGGGCCAGGCGCTCATCTCCACCTCGCCGTCGAGGGCAAAGCCGGTGGTGGAGGACAGCAGGGTCTGCGCCATCACCCGCAGCTCCATGCGGGCGATGTTGGCGCCGGGGCAGTTGTGCGGTCCCCGGCCGAAGGCCAGGTGGTCGGCGATATTGGGCCGGCCCAGCTGAAACTCCGCCCCGTTCGGGAACTTGGCCTCGTCGCGGTTGGCCGAGGCGTAGACCAGGGCCACCGGATCGCCCGCGGGGATCACCTGGCCGCTCATTTCGGTATCGTCGACCACGGTGCGGGCGAAGCCGCGATAGGGCGAATAGAGCCGCAGGAACTCCTCGATCGCCGCCGGCAGCAGCGACGGGTCCGCGCGCAGCTGGGACTGCAGCGCCCGGTCGCGCGCCAGGTGCACGCCGATGTTCCCGACCATCACCATCGGCGCCACCAGCCCCACGGCGAGGAGCTGGCGCACTGTGCCGACGATCATCTCGTCGTGCAGCGGCTCGCCGTCCACCCGCGCGGCCAGCAAAGCGCTGGTCGGGTCGGTGGCCGGATCCATCGGCGCTTCCTTGCGCGCCGCGATCAGCTCGCGGGCCAGGCCGTAGATGCGGTAGCTGGTCTGGCGCATCTTCTCCGGGTCGGCCGAGCGGACCGCGGTGATGAAGGCGTAGACCCCGGCCCGGAGCGTATCGATCCAGTCGTCGGGCAGGGTCATCCACTGGCCGAACACACGCACCGGCACCAGGCTCGAAAATTCGCCGCAGATATCTCCGCCGCCCTTGGCGAGCAGGGGCGCGAGCTGTTCGGCCGCGAAGCGCTCCGTCGCGGGCGCAAGGGTCTCGGCGCGGGCCACCGAGAGCAGAGGATTCAGGGCGGAGCGGTAGGGGGTGTGCTCGGGCGGGTCGAGATGCAGCGGCGGTCGCCGCCCGGTGAAGGCCACCTTGGGAACAACGTTCTGCTTGGAGGAAATGAAGCCGCGCCAGTCGGAGGCCGCCCGCTTCACGTCGTCGTATTTCATCAGGGACCAGAAGCCGCCCCAGGTGTCGCTATGGACCACCGGGCAGGTCTGCCTCAGCTCGGCGTAGATCTGATGGGAACTGTCGAAGGTCTCGGCCGCCAGCGGGTCGAGCGTCGGCGGTCGATGTTCGCTATCCATGGCGATCTCAAGAACCGCTTCGCGGCTGGGGCGTCGAACGGCTATCATTGATAGGTGCGGTGGACAAGCATGGGTCCCCGGTCGGCGCCGGCCTCCCGGCGAGGCCGGTCCGTGCTTCGCCCGGGGGGGCATAGATCGGCATGACGACGGGCGAATCGACCTACCGGACCGTGCTTTGGCGCGTGGTTTTTCCCATCACCGCCATGATCGTCCTGAGCTCGATCGACCGGGTCAATATCAGCTTCGCCGCCCTGCGGATGAACGCGGACATCGGCCTCGATCCCGCCGCCTACGGCCTGGGCGCCAGCCTCTTCTTCGTCGGCTATATCGCCTGCCAGCTTCCGAGCGCGGCGGTCCTGCGCAGGATCGGGGCGCGCCGGTGGATCGCCTTCAGCGTCATCGGCTGGGGCGTGACCGCCGCCCTGATGGGGCTGGTCACCAACCGCACGCAGTTCTTCGGCCTTCGCGTCCTGCTGGGGGTCTTCGAGAGCGGCTTCGCCCCCGGCACGGTCTGGTACATCAGCCAGTGGCTGCCCCGCGCCTACCGCGCCCGCTCGCTCAGCCTCAGCATGGTGGCCATTCCGCTTTCCGTGGTGATCGGCGGCCCGATCTGCGGTGCCCTGGTCAGCCTCGGCTCGTCCACCCTGCCCGGCTGGCGGCTGATGTTCTTCGTCGAAGGCGCGGTCACCGTGCTGGCGGGCTTCGCCGCCCTGGCCTGGTTCGTCGACCGGCCCGACCAGGCCAAGTGGCTGGATGCGGACCAGCGCCGCTGGATCGCCGAGGCCGCCGAGGCCGAGACCGCCGCCGGCGGGGGGGCCGAGGCGCCGCCGTTCAGCCGCCTCATCCGCACCCCGCGGCTGTGGGTCTGCGCCTTCCTGTGGTTCGTCCTCGTCACCGCCTCCAACGCCATGGTGTTCTGGCTCCCCCTGACCATCAAGGCGGCGGGCCAGCATGACCCCCTCGTCATCGGCGTGCTGAGCGCCCTGCCCTGGGCGGCCCTCGGGACCGGCCTCCTGCTCAATGCGCGCCACTCCGACCGCACCGGCGAACGGCGATGGCACGTGGGAATCGCCGCCGTGCTGGGCGCCTCGGGCCTGGCCCTGGCCGCCTTCGCGGGGCCGAGCGCGGCGGCTCTGGCGATCCTGGTGGTCGGCTGTTTCGGGATCGGCGGGGCGCAGTCGGTGTTCTGGGCCATTCCGACCGAGTCGCCCCTGACGCGGCATGCCCAGGCCATCGTCACCATCAACCTCGTCGGCAATCTGAGCGGCCTCATCGTGCCCGCGGCGATCGGCCGGGTCGTCGCGGCCACCGGCAGCACGGCCATGCCGATCTACGCCCTGGCGGCCCTGACCCTCTGCGCCGTGCCGCTGCTGGCGATCCTTGGAAGGGGCTCCGTCCGCCCCGCGGTCTGAACGCGCTCTAGGCCGCCGCCCGCAGCAGCGCCACCAGCCGGGCGCGCGTCTCGCCGTCGGCGATCCCGTCGACGAGGTCGGGGCGCCAGTGCCGCTGGAAGGTGGCGACGGTGGTGGTGGTCTCCGCGTCGAACTTACCCGACGGCGCGCAGTCGTAGCCGAGGCGCGTCAGTCCCGCCTGCAGGGCGAACACCCCCACGCCCTCCTCGCCCTCGTGCAACGGCTCGCCCGGCGACGGGGGCGGATCGACCCAGAGGCCGTGCCCGGCGTCCGCTAGCTTGCGCCAGGGGAACAGCTCGCCCGGGTCCATCCGCCGGCCGGGGGCCACGTCGGAATGGCCCAGGATGCGGGAATCCGGGATGGTCCACCGCTCGCGGATATCCCCGACCAGGGCGATCACGGCGGCGATCTGCGCGTCGGGGAAGAGGCGGTAGCCGAACTCGTGGCCGGGATTGACGATCTCTATGCCGATGGAATTGGCGTTCAGCCCCTTCTGGCCCTTCCAGAACGAGACCCCGGCGTGCCAGGCGACGCGCTCCTCGGGGACCAGGCGGAACACCCGCCCGTCCTCCTCGACCACGTAATGGGCCGAGACCCGCGGCGGGGTGGGGTCGCGCAGGCGCGCCAGCGCCGCCTCGCCGGTCTCCATGCCGGTGTAGTGGAGCACCAGCATGTCCGGGGGCGCGGACCGCGTGTCGAAATTGGGCGAAGGCGCCTCGATGAAATCCAAGGAGCTCAGCTCGGCCGCTGGTCCCAGCCGTAGGCGACCCAGGAGTGGCCCACCTTCCGGGCCTCGATCACCATCTCCCCGCGCGGACGGCGACGGCCGCGCAGCGCGACACCGGCGAGCCCGATCAGGGCGGCGGCGAGCACGACAATGACGGCGAGCGCCGCGGCGAACACCACCGCCAGCACCACCCCGACCACGGCCGCGGCCACCAGGGCGAGCGCCCCGGCGATCCGGCGCAGCCCCACAGGCTGCGGAGCGCCGTTGAAGGTTTCAGGCGGAGGCATATCCGCCGGAACCGTCGCCATCTGACTCATGCCGGTCCTCCCCACGGGGACTTCGCCGCCGCTTCGGACATTAACGCACCGGAAACTATGTCGTGCCCGTGGCGCCCGCCGTCAATCCAGCTTCTCTCAATGAGGGATAAGAAGCCGTTTAGCGCATTAGGCGAAAGTGTAAGCGGTTTCGCCGCTCGAATGCGCTCGTGCTGCACAAATTAGGCGGCGGCGACCAGCAGCAGAGCCCGCCTTTCGCGCATCACCGCGTCATAGGCCCCGTTCAGCGAAGCGGAAATCTCGTGCGCGCGGGCCATCGCTTCTTCCGAATCGCCGGCGATCCGATCCGGGTGATGCTGGGCCAGGGCCTTGCGCCAGGCAGCCTTCACCGCCTCGTCCGCGGCGTCGGGAGCCACGCCCAGGATGGCGTAGGGGTCGTCCGCGGGCAGGCCGAGGACGTCCGCCTCGATGCGCCGCAGGGTCAGGGGCGAGAGGGAGAAGAGCTGGGCCACCCGCTTGAGATAGGCGCGCTCGTCCCCGGTGACCGCGCCGTCGGAACGGGCGACGTGGACCAGGCCCGTGACCACCGCCTCCAGGATGTGGGGGCACTTGGCGTAGCGCTTGGCCAGCCGCTTGGCGTAGCTCTCGAAGCCGTGGGTGGTCTCGCGGGCGAGGCCGTAGAGCCGCCGGATGTCGGCGCGGGCGCGCTCGTCCGGCGGAAACGCCTCCAGGAAGGCGTCGAATTCGATCGGCACGGCCTGCCCGTCCGCCCGCGCCAGCTTGGCGCCCAGGGCGGTGACATCGGCCGAAAAGGCGGGGTCGGACCCCTCGCACGGGCCGCAGCCTTGCCCGCGCACGGGTTCGCTGCGGCTGAGGATGCTCGACAGGGTGCGCCAGAAGCTCATGGGATGGCGAAGTCTAAGGGACGCATTGCCGCACCGCAATAAAAACCGACCTCAAGGCTTGGGATTGGCCTGCAATTGTGGCCGGCAAGTTCCCTTTCCGCTCCGACGCGGGTAAACCGGGAGAGAAATACGCGGCCCCGCGGATCGGAAGCTTGGCTTTGGGCGTTACGGGCTGCTCACCCTGGTAGCTTGGGACTGATAAATGGCGCTTCCCCTGATCCTGGCGATGGTCCTGGCCGCGGCCCAACCGGCGCAGCCCGATCCCGCCCTCGTCCCGTCCGGCCCCGAAGGCGACGTCCCCGCGGGCGCGCCGACCGACGACTATGGCCTGGTGGCCTGGTGCCGGGGCGCCCTGTCCGGCCACATGGAGCTCTACCCGGTCATCAAGCCGCAGCTGGACGGGCTCTCGAAAAAGGAAGATGCGGCCAAGGAAGCCGAGGCCGACGCCGCCCAGATGGCCGCCGGCCGCGAGTACCTGTCCCTCTACAAGCGCGCCCTGGACGCCGCCGAACAGGCCGCCTCGAACAGCACCCTGCGCCAGCGCGGGAGCACCGCGGAGGCCCAAGGCTACCGTATCTGGGCCGGGGTCAGGGCGTCCGATCCCCAGAACCGCATGTGGGGCTGGCTGAACTGGAGCCTGCCGGGCCGTTGCGAGACCGCCGCCAAGCGCCTGGAGCAACGCTCCGACCTGTTCGGCGTGGCGCTCCGCTCCGACGGCGCCGCCGCCCGCCCCGCGACGCCCGAGCCCGCCGCCACGCCTGCTCCGGCCGTGCCCGCGGCGCCGGAAACGCCAGCCGCGGCCGAAGGACTTAGGGGCCAGCAATAGCCCCGCTTGCGGTGGACTTCGCACTGCGGCGCCCTTAGGTTCGCGCGCCTTTCGTCCGCACCTGCCAGGAACGAGTCCGATGTTCGCCGAATCCGCCGCGCTCCGCCGTGTGAAGCCGTCCGCCACCCTCGCGGCGACCGACAAGGCGCGCGAGCTGCAAGCCCAGGGGCGGGACATCATCTCGCTCAGCGTCGGCGAGCCCGACTTCGACACCCCGGACAACATCAAGGAAGCCGGGATCAAGGCGATCCGCGACGGCAAGACCAAGTACACCAACACCGACGGCATCCCGCAGCTGAAGCAGGCCATCTGCGCCAAGTTCGAGCGCGAGAACGGGCTTCTCTACAAGCCGGGCCAGGTGAACGTCTCGCCGGGCGGCAAGGCGGTGCTCTACAACGCCTTCGTGGCCACCCTGTCGGCGGGCGACGAGGTGATCATCCCCGCGCCCTACTGGGTCTCCTATCCCGACATGGTGCTGCTGGCGGGCGGCGAGGCCGTGCCGGTGATGACGAGCATCGAGAGCGGCTTCAAGATGGCCCCCGCGGACCTCGAGGCGGCGATCACGCCCCGCACCAAGTGGCTGCTTCTGAACTCCCCGTCGAACCCGTCGGGAGCCGCCTACACCCGCGCCGAGCTGAAGGCCCTGGCCGACGTGCTGATGCGCCATCCGCACGTATGGATCCTGACCGACGACATGTACGAGCACCTCGTCTACGGGGACTTCGAATACACCACCATCGCCCAGGTCGAGCCCGGCCTCTACGACCGCACCCTGACCATGAACGGGGTTTCCAAGGCCTACGCCATGACCGGCTGGCGGATCGGCTATGCGGCCGGCCCCGAGCCCCTGATCAAGGCCATGGGCAAGGTGATGAGCCAGACCACCTCCAACCCCTGCTCCATCTCGCAGTGGGCGGCGGTCGAGGCCCTGAACGGCACCCAGGACTTCATCAAGCCGAACCAGACCCTGTTCCAGGAGCGCCGCGACCTTGTGGTGTCGATGCTGAACCAGGCGTCGGGCATGACCTGCCCGACCCCGGAAGGCGCCTTCTACGTCTATCCCTCGGTGGCGGGCTGCATCGGCAAGACCGCGCCGTCGGGCAAGACGATCGCCACCGACGAGGATTTCGTGGTCGAGCTGCTGCAGGCCGAGGGCTGCGCGGCGGTGCACGGCGGGGCCTTCGGCCTGTCGCCGTTCTTCCGTATTTCCTACGCCACCTCCAACGACGTGCTGGAGGAAGCCTGCCGGCGCATCCAGCGCTTCTGCGGCAGCCTCACCTAGAACCGTGGAGCTCGCCGGCGCGACCCTGGCTTCGGCGCTGATCGCGGCCGCGACGGCCGCCCTCGGCGGCGCCCTGGTGGCGCGGGTCGGACCGGTGGACGCCCCCCGCGCCCGCAGCTCCCACGTCAGCCCCACCGTCACCAGCGGCGGCCTCTCGGTGCTGGCGGGAGTCAGCCTGGCGGTGGTGACTTACGCCTTCCTGGCGCCGTCTGACGCGACCCGCGGGCTCGACCGCTGCGTCATGGCCCTGGCCTTCGCCGGCGTGCTCGGCCTGATCGGCGCGGTCGACGACATGATCGAGGTCAACGCCAAGGCCAAGCTGCTGATCCAGCTCATCGCCTCGGTCGCCTTCGCCCTGATCGCCACCCCGATCCAGGCCCTGCCGCTCGCCCCCGGCTTCACCGTGCCCCTGGGGTGGATCGGCGGCATGGTCGGCACGAGCCTGTGGCTGGTGGTGGCCACCAACGCGGTCAATTTCATGGACGGCGCCAACGGCCTTGCCGTCGGCTCCATGACCGTCGTCTTCACGGCGCTGGCGACAGCGGCCTTCGTCGGCGGGGACCCCGCGGTGGGCGCGGTGGCCCTGGCGGCGGCGGCGGCGCAGGCGGGATTCCTGCCGTGGAACTGGCCCCTGGGAAAGGTCTTCCAGGGGGACGTGGGCGCGATCTTCTCCGGCTTCCTGGCGGCGTCCCTGGCGGTGGTGGCGGCGCGCAGCGACGGCCTGGCCCCAGGCTCGGTCTACATCGTCCCCTTCGCCATGACCCCGTTCCTGACCGACGTGCTGCTGACGCTGCTGGCGCGGGCGCGGGCCGGCAAGTCCCTGCTGCAGGCGCACCGCGAGCACACCTACCAGCTCTGGCTGGCGGGCACGGGCCGCAGCCACGGCGCTTTGGCCTGGCGGGCGGGCGCCCTGACGGCGATCTACGGCGCGGCGGGCCTGATGGCGCAGTCGCAGCCGACAGGCGTGCGTCCCCTGGTGTTCGGGGCGGGCGTGGCGATCTGCGTGGCGGGCTGGTTCGTGGTCCGGAAGAAGCTTACGCGGGCCGGCTGACGGCGAAGTCGGCCAGGGCCTCCAGCGCCAGGCGCCAGTCGTCGGCGGGGAAGATGCCCAGCGCCGCCTTGGCCTTCTCGGCATAGGCCTGGGCCTGGTTCTGCGTCGCCTGCAGCGCCCCCGAGGACAGGATCAGCTCGCGGGCGCGGCGGAAGTCGTTCTCGTCCTGGTCGCGCCGGCCGATCACCTTTTCCCAGAAGGCCGTCTCGGCCGAACCGGTGCGCTGGATCGCCAGGATCAGCGGCAGGGTCGCCTTGCCCTCGCGGAAGTCGTCCCCCGCGTTCTTGCCGAGGACCTCGGAGGTCCCGCCGTAGTCCAGGGCGTCGTCGGTCAGCTGGAAGGCCAGCCCCAGGCTCATGCCGTAGTCGCGCAGGGCCGCAGAACGCTTGGCCGAGGCGCCGCAGACCACCGCTCCGGCCTCGGCCGCCGCGGCGAACAGCTCGGCGGTCTTGGCGGCGACGATCTCGAGGTAGGTGTCGACGTTCAGGTTCAGGTCGTGGGCGCGGGTGAGCTGCAGCACCTCGCCCTCGGCGATCACGCGGCTGGCGCGGGCCAGGATGTCGAGGGCGTGCAGCGAGCCGGACTCGACCATCAGCTCGAAGGCGCGGGCGAACAGGAAGTCGCCGACCAGGACGCTGGAGGCCCCGCCCCAGATCAGGTGGGCGGCGACCTTGCCGCGGCGCAGTTCCGAGCCGTCCACCACGTCGTCGTGCAGCAGGGTGGCGGTGTGGATGAACTCCACCGCGGCGGCCAGCTTGAGATAGCCGTCGCCCTTGCCGTTGACGAGGCGGGCGGCCGCCACGGTGACCAGGGGGCGCACCCGCTTGCCGCCGGCGCCGATCAAGTGTTCGGCCAGGGCCGGGATCAGGGCGATCGGGCTGTCGAGCCGCGCGCGGATAAGGGTGTCGGCAGCCGCCATGTCCGCCGCCGCGAGGCCCATCAGGGCGTCGACCGAACTCCGGCGGTCGGCGATCGCATGGGCTACGTCCAAATGCCTTACTCCCGGTGTGGCGGTCTCTGCTCGCGCCCGACCCGCGGTCACAGTCCCCGCGGTCACAGTCTCTGTGCGACGGCTGTGTTGCGCGGCACAATGGTGTCGCGACCCTTTAGGGTCAAGGAGCCAAGCGGACAACCATGCAGGACACTGGGCACGACGCCACACCCCTGTCCGGCGCGCTCACGGAGGACCGCATCCTGGGCGGGCGTGCCCTGCTGCGGCAGCCCAGGGACGGCTACCGCGCCGGCGCCGACGCCGCCCTGCTGGCCGCCGCGAGCGAGGCGGGGGCGGGAGAGCGAGTGCTGGAGGCCGGTTGCGGGCCTGGCGCGGCCCTGATCGCCGCCGCCCTGCGCAGCCCTGGAGCCCGCTGGACAGGCGTAGAGCGCGACCCCGAGGCTCTCGCCCTGGCGCAGGGCAACATAGCCCTGAACGGCCTCGGCGAGCGGGTGGAGGCCCTGACGGGAGACGTGGGCGCGGGCTTTCGGGCCCTCGGCCTTGAGCCCTTCGACGCCGCCATGGCCAATCCCCCCTTCTTCGACGACCCGGCCGCCCTGCGCGCCCCCAAGCCCTCCCGCACGGGCGCCTACATGGCCGACGGCGGGCTGGAGGCCTGGACGGCGTTCCTGCTGAAGGCGGTGCGCGAGGGCGGGCGCATCACCCTGGTCCACCGCGCCGACCGCCTGGCCGACATCCTGGCCCTTCTGGGAAAGGGCGCCGGCTCGTTCCGCATCCGCCCGCTGCAGCCCTTCGCCGACGCTCCGGCCAAGCGGGTGCTCGTGCGCGCCATCAAGACGGGCAAGGCCCCCCTGGTCCTGCTCCCCGCCCTGGTCCTGCACGAACGCGGCGGCGCAAAGCACACGGCCGAGGTCGAGGCGATCCTGCGGGGGGAAACCGCGCTCGGCTGGGACTAGTCCGAATAGAGCCGCACCGCCTCCAGGCAGAGCTCCAGGCCCGTCAGGTCCTCCAGCGGGTCCGGGGTGACGATCACGTAGAACCGCCGCGCCTCGGCCCAGAGCAGCAGGTTCTCGGGCAGGCCATAGTCCTCGATCGTCGCGCCCAGGTCGTCGCGCCAGCGGCCCATGGCGTCGGGCGCCGCGCCCAGCAGCATCTCGACCCGCGTGCGATGGTCGGCCTCGTCCTCCCCCTCGACGTTCATATAGGCGAAGACGGGCTTGCCCAGGGCGGCGGCGAACCCCGCCTCGAACGCTGTCCCCGGATCGCAGCCGGGGCCGCGCCAGGGCGAAAGGTTGGCGACCACGGCGTCGGCGGCGCGCAGCCGCTCCAGGCTGGTGGCGTAGACCTCCCGCGCCATCACCTCGGCCCCCGGCCCGTCGCCGGAGCCGTCGCCGCCCCCCAGCACCCCGGTGAAGCCCGCGGCGGTGCACAGGGCCTTCTTGCGCATCAGCACGTCGGCGGCGTCCGGGAACCACAGGTCCGGACCGGCGAGATAGATGGACTGGATGCGACGCATGCCCCGATTAGAATGCGAGCCGCCTCGCGAAGCGAGCGCCTTTATCCGGCCCGCGCCAGGGCGTAGCGTCCCCGCCGTCCGCCAAGGAGACGCCCGCGCTTGTCGTCGTTCCAGATCATCAGCCGGCGCACCGTCCTGGCCGGCCTCGGCGGAGCACTCGTCGCCCCCGGCCTCGCCGTCGCCGCCTCCAGGGGCGGGCGGTGGCTCGCCTATGAGGCCAGCCTGCAGTCCCTGGCCACGCGGGCGGTGCGCACTGACCGGATCGTCGGCCTCGAGCGCGGCCTGCTGGACGCCACCAACGCCTTTCGTCGGAGCAACCGCCTGCCCGCCCTGCTGCCCCACGCGGGCCTGGCCCGCGTCGCCCGCGCCCACGCGGCGGACATGGCCCGGCGGGACTTCTTCGACCACGTCACCCCGGACCTGTTCTCATCGTCGGAGCGGGTGGGCCTGATGGTGCGCGACTTCGCCGGCCTGACGGCGGAGAACATCACCATGGGCGAGGACCTGCCCAGGACGGTCACGGCCGTCGACTGGTTCAAGTACTGGCGCGACAGCCCCGACCACCGCAAGAACCTGCTGCGCCCCGACTTCACCCATGCCGGCCACGGGATGGTGAAGGTCGGGCGGCGCGAATACGGGGTCGGCCTCTACGTCTGGCAGGCGGCGACGCTTCCCGCCCCGCCGCCGCTGCGCCTCACCGACGGCGAGGTGCTGGTCGAGGCCATGGCCGGCGCCATGCCCCACATCGACCGCTTCCAGATCTCCGACCCCGGCGGCGAGGACGACGGGACCTCCCGCGCCTACCGGGTCGAGGACGCGCCCCCCGAGCTCGCCCCCGGCGCCTGGCGCCTGCGCCCCTTCCTGCCCCTCAACCGGGGCAGCTACCCGGTGGTCTGGGGCCCGATCTTCGTGGTGGGCTGAAGCCGCCTAGTTCCGCGCCTTGTCCACCAGCTGGTTCTTCTTGATCCAGGGCATCATGCCGCGCAGGCGCTCGCCCACTTCCTCGATCTGGTGCTCGGAAGCGCGGCGGCGGGTGGCCTTGAAGCTCGGCTGGCCCGCGGCGTTCTCGGTCATGAAGTCGCGCACGAAGCGGCCCGACTGGATGTCCTCCAGCACGCGCTTCATCTCCGCCTTGGTCTCGGG
>CANJID010000066.1 GCA_947474395.1 Caulobacterales bacterium | reverse complement strand
TTCGGCGGCATCAACCTCGAGGACATCAAGAGCCCCGAGTGCTTCCGCATCGAGACCGAGCTGCAGGACCTCTTGGACATTCCGGTGTTCCACGACGACCAGCACGGCACGGCCATCATCTCCGCCGCCGGCCTGATCAACGCCTGCCACATCACCGGCCGCAAGCTGGAGGACATCAAGCTGGTGCTGAACGGCCCGGGGGCCGCCGGCATCGCCATCCTCGAGCTGGTCAAGGCCATGGGGGTCCGGCCGGAAAACTGCCTCGCCGTGGATTCCAAGGGCGTGCTCTACCGGGGCCGCACCGAGGGCATGAACCAGTGGAAGAGCGCCCACGCGGTCGAGACCGACAAGCGCACCCTGCATGAGGCCCTGATCGGCGCCGACGTCTTCCTCGGCACCTCGGTCAAGGGCGCCCTGACGGCCGAGATGCTGAAGGCCATGGCGCCCAACCCGATCATCTTCGCCATGGCCAACCCCGATCCGGAGATCACCCCGGAGGAGGCCCACGCCATCCGCAAGGACGCCATCGTCGCCACCGGCCGGTCGGACTATCCGAACCAGGTCAACAATGTCCTGGGCTTCCCCTACATCTTCCGCGGGGCCCTCGACGTACGGGCCCGGCGCGTCAACCACGAGATGAAGATTGCCTGCGCCGAGGCGCTGGCCATGCTGGCCCGCGAGGACGTGCCCGACGAGGTCGCCGCCGCCTACCAGCACCGCCAGCTGAAATTCGGGCCCGAATACATCATCCCGAGCCCCTTCGACCCCCGGCTGATTTCCTACATCCCCCCCTTCGTCGCCCAGGCGGCGATGGATACGGGCGTGGCGCGCAAGCCCATCGAGGACATGGACGCCTATCGGGCGAGCCTGGCCCAGCGGCTCGATCCGGCCGCCGCCCTGCTTCAGAAGGTGTCCGGCGTCGTCCAGAGCCGGCCGCAGAAGCGCATCGTCTTCGCCGAGGGCGAGGAACTGCAGGTGATCCGCGCCGCCTACGCCTTCCAGAACCAGGGGCTGGGCAAGGCCATCCTGTGCGGCCGCGAGGAGCTGGTGCTGGCCAATATGCGTCAGGCCGGCATCGACCCCGCCACGGCCAATCTGGAGATCGTCAACGCCCGCCTCTCGGAGCGGAACCCGGAATATGTCGAGCGCCTGTACGGGCGGCTGCAGCGGCACGGCTTCCTGCACCGCGACGTGCAGCGGCTGATCTTCCTGGACCGCAACTCCTTCGCCGCCTCCATGGTGGCCATGGGCCACGCCGACGCCATGGTGACCGGCGTGACCCGCACCTGGGACCAGGCCCTGGCCGAGGTGATGCGGGTGATCGACCCCACCCCCGGCGGGCGGATCATGGGCATGTCCGTGGTGCTGGCCAAGGGCAGGCCCCTGTTCGTGGCCGACACCTCGGTGACCGAGCTTCCCGACGGCCAGGAGCTGACCGAGATCGCCATCGAGGCGGCCAATGCGGTGCGGCGGCTGGGCTACACCCCGCGGCTGGCCTTCATGTCCTACTCGACCTTCGGCAATCCCTCCGGCGACCGCAGCCAGAAGGTGCGCGAGGCGGTGGCCAACCTCGACAAGCTCACCGTGGACTTCGAGTACGAGGGCGAGCTGCCGCCGGACCTGGCCCTCGATCCCGAGGCGCACCGCGGCGCCTATCCCTTTATGCGCCTGACCGGCCCGGCCAATGTGCTGATCATGCCGGCGGTGCACTCGGCGGGCATCTCCACCCGGCTGGTGCAGGCCCTGGGCGCGGCGAGCGTGGTCGGGCCGATCCTCTTGGGTCTCTCCAAGTCGGTGCAGATCTGCCAGCTGCAGGCCTCGGTCAGCAACATCCTGAGCATGGCCACCTTTGCCGCCTACGACGTGCGGGCGGACGCGGGGAAGGACTAGAGCGCGTTAGGCGAAAGTGTGAGCGGTTTCGCCGCTCGAACGCGCTCTAAGTGGTTAAAATTAGAGCCCTTTTACACGGGTCAGATGATTCCATCTGACCCTAAAGGGCTCTAGCGCCCTATCCGGGCGGAGCCGCCTTGGCGGCTTCCAGCCTGGCGCGGGTGGGACGCTCCAGCAGCAGGCACAGCACCAGGGCCGGCAGGCCCACGGCGCCCGCGCCGACGAAGAAGATGGTGTAGGCGCCCATGAGGCCGTGGGTGGCCGTGAGCCCCTCCACGATCGCTCCCGAGAAGCCCTTCGCGATCTTGCCGACCCAGGTGTAGGTCGAACTCAGCAGGGCGTACTGGGTCGCCGTGTAGCCGAGGCTGGTCAGGCTCGACATGTAGGTCACCAGCAGGACGCCGGCCGCGCCGACGCCGAAGTTGTCGAAGAACATCACCGCGGCGAAGAGCTGCGGATGCCCGCCGAAGATCGCCAGCAGCGAGAACGAGGCGACCGCCAGGGCCTGGAGCACCGAGCCGGCGATAAGGCCGCGCAAGCGCCCAAGCCCCGCCGCCAGCAGCCCGCCCGCGGCGATGCCGCAGAGAGTCCCGGCCAGTCCGGCCGACAGGCGGATGCCGCCGACGAAGTCCTTGGCCAGGCCGAGGTCGTGGTAGAACGGCGTCGCCATCGGCCCCATCACGAACTCGGGCAGGCGGTAGAGGGTGATCATCAGGAGCATCACCAGCGCCATCCAGCCGTAGGTGGTGAAGAAGCTGACGAACGGCCCCGCCACCGAATCGAACAGACCCCGGGGGGTCCACAGGGGCCGCTGGTTCGCCAGCACCTCCTCGGCCCTGGCGGGCTCCTTCATCAGCAGGCTGGCGGCGATCCCCACCAGCATCAGGACCGCCATGAACCCGTAGGCGATGGGCCAGCCCAGGTGCTGGGCCGCGATCAGGATGAAGGCGTCGGCCGCCAGGATCGCCAGCCGGTATCCAAGCGAATAGGCGCCGGTGAAGAGGCCCAGCTCCTCCTCGTTCTCCGCCGCCTCGATCCGCAGGGCGTCGACGGCGATGTCCTGGGTCGCCGAGGCGAAGGCCACAACCAGCGCCGCCGCCCCCAGGGCCGCCAGCCCGCCCTGGGGCCCGATAAGGGCCATGGCGATCAGGCCCGCGATCAGCACGGCCTGGGTCACCAGCAGCCAGCTCCGGCGCCGTCCGAACCGGCCCAGACCCGGGGGGGTCACCCGGTCGACGATCGGCGCCCAGAGAAACTTGAACGAATAGGCCAGGCCCACCCAGGAGATGAAGCCGATGGCCTTGAGCGAGGTGCCCTCGTCCCTCAGCCAGTAGCCGAGGGTGCCGGCGGTCAGCATGAAGGGCAGGCCCGAGGCGAAGCCCAGGGCCAGCATCACCGTGACACGGGGGTTCTTCAGCGAGGCCAGCACCTCGCCCAGCTTCGGGCGCTTGGGCTTCGCAGGCGTAGCGGGCGTGGTCATCGGGCGGCCTCTTGGGGGGCCGCCGCGGGACGGCCCAAATCAGGAGGCGAGCTTGGCTTCCTCTTCGCGCCCCGTCCAGCGGGCCAAGGCCGCACGCAGGGCCGCCATGTCGATTGGCTTGGACAGGAAGTCGTTCATCCCCGCTTCCAGGCAGGCCCGGCGGTCATCGTCGAAGGCGTCGGCGGTCATGGCCACCACCGGGGTCCGGAACCCCTGGGCGCGCAGGGCCCGAGTGGCGGTGAGCCCGTCCATCACCGGCATGCGCACGTCCATCAGAACGATGTCGTAAGGCGCGGCGGCCACGGCGGCGATGGCCTCCTCGCCGTTGGCCACCCGGTCCACCGAACAGCCCTCGCGCTCCAGCAGCGCCCGCGCCAGGAGGGCGTTGACCGCATTGTCCTCGGCCAGCAGCACCCGCGCCCGGCAGCTGCCCAGGGGCGCGGCGCGTTCGTCCTCGCCGACGCCGGCGGCGGGGGCGGCGACCGGCAGGTCCGGGGTCTGGTCCAGGGCCGCGCGCACCCGCGCCGCCAGGGACGCCCGCCGCAGCGGCTTGATCAGGTAGCCGGCGTAGCCCGCCGCCCGGTAGCGGTTGATCTTGCCCCGCGCCTCGGGCGCCAGCAGGACCAGGGCGGGCAGGGTCTTCGGCGGCGCGGTCAGGCGCCGGCCTTTATCGTCGGGGTCGATCAGCATCAGGGCGAGCGCTTGGCCCGCCGCTTCCGCCGCCGTGGCGAAGGTCAGGGCCCGGCCGCCGCAGGCGACTACCTGGCGGGCCGCGGCCTCGCGCACGATGGAAGAAGCGGAGACCACGCCTACCGTCAGGCCGCCGAGCTCGCGCCCGCCTTCCGGCGTTCCCGCCGGGTGAAATTCGGCCTCGAACCAGAAACTGGCGCCGGCGCCCGGCTTGGAGTCCAGGCCCACCGTGCCGTCGAAGGCCTCGGCGAGGCGCTTGACGATGGCGAGGCCCAGCCCCGCCCCGCCCGCGCGGGCGCCGGCCTCGGTCTGGACGAATTCCTCGAAGATGCGCGCCTGGGCCTCGGGCTCCAGCCCCGGCCCGGTGTCGCGGACGCAGAAGCGCAGGCGCAGGGCCTCGCCTTCGCGCGGGTTGTTGCGCCGCTCGGCGGTGACCAGCACCCCGCCCGCGGGGGTCATCTTCACCGCATTGCCGGCGAGGTTGAACAGGATCTGCCGGAGGCGCCCGTCGTCCGCCATCACCGGCGGCAGGCCGCGCTCGACCCCCCAGGCGATCTCCAGGCCCGACTCATGGGCCCGGGGGCTGAGCAGTTCGCACACGCCCTGCAGCAGGCGCTCGATGTCGGTGGGCGCCGGCTCCAGCTCCACCTTGCCGGAATCCAGCTTGGCGAAGTTGAGCACGTCGTTGACCAGGCTGAGCAGGTGCTCGGCCGAATCCTTCAGGGCGTCGAGGTAGTTGTGCTGCGTCGCGTCGAGGCGGGTGCCGTGGAGGAGGCCCGCCATCCCAAGCACCCCGTTCAGGGGCGTGCGGATCTCGTGGCTCAGGGTCGCCAGGAACCGTTCGCGCGCCAACAGCCGGTCGTCCTCGGCCGAAGCCGCGCCCAGCACCAGGCGCTGCCCGCCGGGGAGGTCCCGCGTGCGCCAGCCCGGAGGCGGCAGGGGCGAGAGCGCCCGGGCGCGCAGGGCCGCGGGCAGGGCGTTGAAGGCGGCGTTGGCCCCCAGGCGTTCGCCGTCCGCGCCCATCAGGGCGGCGGGGCGGTCGAGGGCGGAGAGCACGGCGACGGCGTCGGACATGGGCGCGGACCTTAAGGGCCGCCGCTTAACACCGGGTTCAAGGCCGCTCACCCGATCCGGCCGCGGCAACGGGGGCTCCCGCACAGGCGGTCGAAGGGGCGTCATTCACGCAGTAGCCCGAGCCCCTTGTGAAATAGCGGACACTTCAAGGCGGTCTGAAACCCGCCGCGGTGCGGTCCTAGCAACCCGCAGCTTGTCCTTTGGATAAGCGCAGATAGTATTATCGCTTATAAAGTATTAGGTCGCAGACGCACCCTCTGCCGGCGTTCGCAGGGCAAAAAAACTCTTTGTTTCGGCATGCTTTTGCCCAAAATCCCTTTAGTTCTGCATACCTTTCGTAGCCAAGTGCAGTTAGCACGCCGCCTATGTTCACCTTTCCCTCGACTGCCCACGCAGGCACTACAAATGTTGAGGCGCCTAGCTCGCCCAACTGCTGCTCAAGTTCCGCCACGAGGCGAATTCCAACGCCCCTGCCCTGCGCGTTTATGGCGACCGCGACCGTTTGAATTAACCCCACCTCACCCCTGGCGCTTGCCTCTCGGATGTCGAGCGGCTTTTGCTGCCTTCCGGCGGGGTACAGGTTATCTAGTTCGTCATCTTGGAGAATCCGGCCCGCCGCGAACCCGAGCGGGCTCTTATTTCTTTTATCTGCGGCCAGTATCACCAACGCTCTCGATGGTGTTGATGTATCCAAATATTCGCCGGGCGAATTAAAATATCCACTTCCGAGCGTTTCCGCCGCAATGCGAACTACAGCAGCTCGATCTGTGGTGGTGTATGGCCGAATCCTTACATCTGCCTCTCGAAAAAATTCGTACTGGCCGAAATTCATTATATGATTTTCACTATCGTACCCGCTCCAATATCCAACGAGGGCTTGGCCACGAATTTCTAGCGAAAATGTCCCCATACCCGTTTGTGCCGGCGTGGTGCAAACGTAAGACCCCAATACTGTACATGGATCGAAAATTTCCGCTCGCAATCTCCAGGAACGCTCTTTACCGGGCTGTCTCGCGAAGGCCTCAGAATCCCCCTCTAAACGACGCCCCTTTTGCTTAAGCTTAACTCGCGCCAACACTTGAATGCGTTTGCCCTCTTGAGTGTCGTCAAATTTGGATATGTACACCCCGCCAAGCCGAAACCGGCGTTCTGAGACTAGGTTCTTGACGCGGGTAAACGCTAATGCAGCGCCAGCCGTCATCGCCCCGCCGATTGCGGCAGCGATTAGGTTTTCCAGCACCCCTAGGGCGAGGGGATTTGTTGCAAGCGCAGTCGCGCTGATCACGGCGCCTCGGAAATCGTCCGCGTATAGCTTGAGCGCGAGAACCCAGAGGTGCAAGGCATCGTGAGGAAACGACGCCGCTTGTTTTTACGCCGTGCCCGCTCAGGCGCGACAAGAGGCACCTCAACCTTCATAGCCACCCCAGCCCAATTCGCTGGCCATGCCCTCCGCTATACTAAGGCGTGTAGCTGAGGCTGGCGCCGATCCAGAGCATCCGGCCCCCCCCGTCGGCCTGCCAGTAGATCGTGGCGGCGCGGTCGCCGCTTCGGCTTTCGTAGTCGGCGGTATGGACCGAGTGGTCGCTGCAGGCGGTGGCAAGGACGAACTTCTCCCGCGCCAGCACCGCGACCAACAGGGCCTCGTCAGATCCTGGAGGAAAGCGCTGCTCCAGCCGTAGGGTCAGCTTGTCCGCGAAATCGACGCGGACCGGGATGACGCCGTTCGGGCAGATGACCCGGCTGAGGGTCCCCGCGCCGTCGGGGCCGCGCAAAAGCGGCGGCGAGCCGTCGGCGCTCGCGGCGCAACCGGCCAGACCGAGGGCGGCGGCCAGCGTCAGCCGGCCGAAACCGATCACGGAACCGGATCGGCCACGGGGGCGGAAGCCGCGTCGGCCTCCGCGTCAGACAGCATCATCATCCGCGCCACGTCGGGCATGTGGCTCCTGGCGCGCCAGCCGAGGCGGCGGGCGGCGCGGGCGGGATCGCCCCGGCTGACGCGGAGCTCGGAGGGGCGAATCATGGCGGCGGCGTCCGCGTCCACGTGCTCGCGCCAGTCCATGCCCCCGGCCGCGAACATGGCCGCCGTCAGCTCCTCCAGCGAATGGGATTCCCCCGTCGCCAGGATGTAGTCCGAGGCCTCGTCCTGGCGGGTGACCAGGGCCATGGCCTCGACGTATTCGGGCGCCCAGCCCCAGTCGCGGACCACGTCGAGGCGGCCGAGCTTCAGCCGCTCCCCGCTCCCGTCGCGGATGCGCCGGGCGGCCGCCGCGATCTTGCCGGTGACGAAGCGCTCGGGGCGCAGCCAGGACTCGTGATTGAAGGCGATGCCGTTGGAGGCGTGCAGGCCATAGGAGTCGCGGTAGGTCCGCACCAGGAGGTGCGAGGCCGCCTTGGCGACCGCATAGGGGCTGCGCGGGTGGAAGCCGCTCTCCTCGTCGGCGGGGGCGGCGGTCATGTCGCCGAAGCCCTCGCTGGTCGAGGCGTTGTAGAGCCGCACCGGGGCGCCCGAGAGCCGGATCGCCTCCAGCATGTTGAGGGCGAAGGGGACGATGCTCTCCATCGCCTCCACCGGCCGCTCGAAGGACAGGCTGACCGAGGAGAGGCCCCCGAGGAGATAGACCTCTTCCGGCGCTTCCGCCTGCAGCAGGGCCGAAAGGGCGGGCAGGTTCGCGGCGGGGGTCGGCAGGAGCCCAACCCGCCCCGAGATCCCAAGGCGCGCGAGGTTCCCCGCTTCGGCGGCGGTGGGATCGCGGCTCGTGCCTGCGACCTGGTAGCCGCGCCCCAGGAGCAACCTGGCCAGAAGCGCCCCGTCCTGGCCGCTGACGCCGCAGATGAGAGCCTTCGCCATGGCCTATCTTTGAAGGGGCGTCGTGCGCGCCGTCAAGGAGAGGGCGGGGCGCTCACGCCGCGACCTCGGACCCTTCCAGGGCCGCCTTGCGGTAGATCAGGGCCTCGGCGATGTGCACCCGGCGGACGGCGTCGGCGCCTTCCAGGTCGGCGATGGTGCGGGCGAGGCGAAGGGTGCGGGTCCATCCCCGCGCCGACAGACCCCCGGCCTCGGCCGCGCGGGTCAGGAGGGCCTTGCCCGGCGCGTCTGGGGCGGCGACCCGCTCCAGGAGCGCCCCTTCCATGCGGGCGTTGAGGCCGCTCCCCGTCGCGCCGTTCGAATCGGCGCGCTCGTCCTGCAGGTTGCGCGCTACCAGCACGCGGGCGGCGGCCTCCGCCGTTCCTTCCGCCGCTGCGGGCAGGGCGAGGTCGGCGGCGGTGACGGGCGGGACCTCCACCACCAGGTCGATGCGGTCCATCAGGGGGCCGGAGACCTTGGACTGGTAGTCGCGGATGCACCGAGGGGCCCGCCCGCAGGCGCCGCGCCCGGCGCCGCCGTGGCCGCAGCGGCAGGGGTTCATGGCGGCGATGAGCTGCACCCGAGCCGGATAGCGGATGTGGAAATTGGCCCGCGCCACCAGCACCTCGCCGGTCTCCAGGGGCTGACGAAGCGAGTCCAAAGCCTGGGCCCCGAACTCCGGCAGCTCATCTAAAAACAGGACTCCATTGTGCGCAAGCGACACCTCCCCCGGCTTGGCGCGGATGCCGCCGCCCGTCAGGGCCGCCATGCTGGCCGAGTGGTGGGGGGCGCGGAACGGGCGGGCGCGGGTCAGGGCGCCCTTGGCGATCAGCCCGGCCACCGAATGGACCATGGAGGTCTCGAGCAGCTCCTTCGGTGAGAGCGGCGGCAAGAGGCCCGGAAGGCGCTGGGCCAGCATCGACTTGCCCGACCCCGGCGGGCCGACGAAGAGCAGGTTGTGTCCCCCCGCCGCGGCGATCTCCAGGGCGCGCTTGGCCTGTTCCTGGCCCTTCACTTCGCGCAGGTCCGGCCCCGGCGGGCCCTCCAGCACCGGCCCGGCCTTGGGCGGCGAACAGAGCTGGCTGCCGCGCAGGTGGTTGATCACCCCGATCAGGGAGCGCGGGGCGAGGATGCGCAGCTCCCCCGCCCAGGCGGCTTCCGGCCCGGAGGCCTCCGGGCAGATCAGGCCAAGCCCGAACTGACTCGCCGCCATGGCCGCCGGGAGCGCCCCGGCCGTCGGCACGATCTGGCCGTCCAGGCTCAGCTCGCCGAAGGCCAGCCAGCCGGTCAGGGCGTCCGGCGGGATGATGCCCATGCAGCCCATCAGGCCCAGGGCGATCGGCAGGTCGTAGTGGCTGCCCTCCTTGGGCAGGTCCGCCGGCGCCAGGTTGATCACCATCCGCTGCGGGGGCAAAGCGAGGCCCATGCCGGCGAAGGCGGCCCGCACCCGCTCGCGGCTCTCGTCCACCGCCTTGTCGCCGAGCCCGACGACCACGAGATTGACCACGCCCGAGGAGAGCTGCACCTCGACGTCGACCCGCCGGGCCTCAACCCCCTCGAACGCCACCGTGGTGATCCGCGCGACCATCGCCGTCGTCCGCTCCCGCTCAGCCGGGACCGACCCTGCCAAACCGCCGGGAGACGCGCAAGAACAAATTAGGAACCTACTCCCAGCGGATCGCCTCGATCCGTTCCCACAGCGCCGTCGCCGCGTTGGCCCCGCCGAACTTGTGCAGCTGCTGGGCGCCGGTGGGGGAGGTGACGTTGATCTCGGTCAGGTAGTCGCCGATCACGTCGATGCCGACGAAGAGGAGGCCCCGCCGCTTCAGCTCCGGGCCGATGATGGCGCAGATCTCGCGGTCGCGGGCCGTCAGCTCCACCGCCTCGGCCCGGCCGCCGCGGGCGAGGTTGGAGCGCACCTGGTCCTTGGCGGGGATGCGGTTGATAGCGCCCACCGGTTCGCCGTCGATCAGCAGGACGCGCTTGTCGCCCTCGCTCACCGCCGGGATGAACTTCTGGGCGATCACCGGCTCGCGGCCGATCATGGCGTGCAGCTCGAGCAGGGCGTCGAGGTTGGGATCGCCGATCTTCAGCCGCACCACCCCGGAGCCGCCGCCGCCGTAGAGGGGCTTCAGGACCATGTCGCCATGGCGGGCCTGGAAGTCGCGGATGGCATCCGGATCGGAGGTGATCAGGGTCGGGGGCTGCAGGCCGGGAAAATCGGTGACGAAAATCTTCTCTGGAGCGTTCCTGACCTCCGCCGGATTGTTCACCACCAGGGTCTTGGGGTGGATCTTTTCCAACAGGTGCGTGGCCGTGATGTAGGCCATGTCGAAGGGGGGGTCCTGGCGCATCAGCACCACGTCCATCTCCGCGAGGTCCAGCACCGTCGGGTCGCCCAGCTTGTGGTGGTCGCCCTTGACGGCGCGCAGGTTCAGCGGCCGGGCGCGGGCGGTGACCCGCCCGTCCTCCATCGACAGCCGGTCGGGAGTGAAGTGCCAGAGGGCGTGGCCCCGGACCTGGGCCTCCAGCATCATGAAGAAGGTGGTGTCGGTCTCTATGTTGATCCCCTCGATGGGATCCATCTGGATGGCGACCTTGAGGGGCATGAAGACTCCGCGCGTGACCTGGCCGATCAATAGCGCCCCTCGCGCCAATGCGAAAACACTAGAGGCTCGGTTTTGCGCGCCCGCCTGTCATGCCAAGCTGCGCCTTCATCACCGGGAACTCTCTAATGGCGGTCGATCCGAAGACTTGGCGGCGGACGGGCGCCCTGCTCGCGGGAGCGGCGGTGCTGGCCATCGCCGGGACCGCGCCCGCGGCCGGCGTCGCCCCCCGCACCTACGAAGGCGTGCTGTCCGGCGGGGCCAAGTGGCGCGCCGATGTCCCCGCCGACTGGAACGGCCGCGTACTCTTGTGGAGCCACGGCTACTCCCCCCGCATCGATCCGCCGGACACCGCGCCCCGCGAATACCGCGACGCCCTCTTCGCCAAAGGATACGCCCTGCTCGCCTCCGACTACGGGGCGGGCGGCTGGTCGCTGGAGCAGGCGGTTCCCGCCCAGCGGGAGGCGGTCGCGGCCTTCGAGGGCGCGGCGGGCAAGCCTCGCCGGGTGATCGCCTGGGGCTCCTCCATGGGCGGCCTCGTCACCACCGCCCTGGTCGAGGACAGCCGGCCCCGGGTCGACGGGGGCCTGGCGCTCTGTCCGTCGATCGGCGGCGCCGTGGGCATGATGAACATGGGGCTGGACGGCGCCTTCGCCTTCCGCGCCCTGGTCGCGCCGGACGCCGGCCTGGAGCTGGTCAACGTCCGCGACGACATGGCCAACAGCCGCCGGGCCCAGGCGGCCCTGGATCAGGCCCTGCGCGATCCCGCCGGGCGGGCGAGGGTGGCTCTGGCGGGGGTCCTCGGCGGACTGCCGGACTGGACGCGGACGGATAAGCCCCGCCCGGCGCCCTCCGACGACGGGGCCAAGGTCGACGAGATCGGCGCCGCCCTCGTCATGGGCGTCTTCCTTCCCCGCGTGGACCAGGAGCGCCGCGCCGGTGGGGCCTTCTCCTGGAATGAGGGGGTCAATTACGGGGAGCAGCTGAGGCTCTCCGGCCGGCGGGCCTTCGTGGAGGCGCTCTACAAGCGGGCCGGCCTCGACCTCGAGGCCGACCTCAGGACGCTGGCCGCCGCGCCGCGGATCAAGGGGGCGCCGAAGGCCGTCGCCTATATGATGGCCAACTACACCCCCACCGCGAAGCCGCGGGCGCCCATCGCCTCGCTCCAGGCCCTCGGCGACGGCTTGACCTCCCCGTCCCTGCAGCGCGCCTATGTGGAGGCCGCGCCCAGGACCATGGCCCGCGCGCTCTGGTACGAGGGGGCGGGCCACTGCCGCCTGCCGGCGAGCGCGGTCCTGGCGGCCCTGGAGATGCTGGAAAGCCGCCTCGACCGTGGCGGCTGGCCGACGCCCTCAAGCGACTTCGTGGCCGGTGGGACGGTCGCGCCGATGCTGCGCCCCTGCGTGCGCGGAGGCCGATGCCGCTGATCGCCTCGCTGTTCTAGTTCAACCGCATCCTCACCCGCTCTCGGGCGGCGCGGGCGGCGATGGCGGCGCCGCCGTCGAGGAGCTGGGCCCGGGCCAGGGCCTCCAGGGCGCCGGCGAGCGCGCCCTGACCCTCGCGGGCGGCGGCCACATCCAGCCAGGGGCGGTGGTCGTGGGGGTCGAGCAGGGCCCGGCGGACGGCCGAGCGCTCGGCGCGGGGGTAGTCGCGGATGGCGATGGCCCGGGCGAAGATGTTGTTCTGCAGCCGGATCGCCACCTGGCGGTCGCGCACCGGCGCCATCAGGGTGTCCATGCGGTCGGCGGCGTCCGGCGGCAGGCCGGTCTGCAGGGCGCGGCGGGTCAGCTCCGAGGGCATGACGATCCGCCCGCCGGCGAAGGGGTCGAGCGCCATCGGCCCCTCGTCGGTCTCGATCCGAAGCAGGAAGTGCCCCGGAAAGTCGACGCCCGAAACGTTCAGCCCGCAGCGGCGCGCGACGTCGAGGTAGATCACCCCCAGCGAGACCGGCAGGCCCTTCCGGCGGGCGCAGACCGAGATCATGTCGGTATTGGCCGGGTCCTCGTAGGTCATCAGGTCGCCGGTCAGGCCGAGGTCCCCGCCGAGGGCCTCGCAGAGGGCGTCCTCGGCCGGCTCGCGCTTCAGCCGGTAGCGCAACCGCTCCTCCGCCTCGTCCAGCAGGGCGCGGGCGGGGCCCGGATCGCGGGTCGGGTCCTCGTGCAGGGCGCAGGACAGGCTCGCCTCGAACAGGGGGAACCGCTCGTCGGGCGCCGCGCCCGCCGCCGCCAGGGCCTCTTCCGCCTCGTTGCGCGTCATGGGCGCGTCATGGCTCCCGGAAGGCCTCGTGCCCTGCCTGGGCGCCGGAATAGCGCGGGGAACGGGCGCCGGAATAGCCCCAGGCGTCAGGAATGTGACGGGGCAGACGGCCGGGAGCGAGCGCCACCAGGTCCAGCCGCACCGAAAGCCCGCGCCCCGCGAACCGCCGCGAGGCCAGGGCCTCCCCCGCGCGGATCAGGCGCGACGCCTGGTCAGCCGACACCGCCTGCAGCGCCGTGGCGAGGTCGGTCCGCGCCTTGACCTCCACCACCGCCAGCACCTTGCCGCGCACCGCCAACAGGTCGATCTCCGCCCCCGTCGCCTGCAGCCGGAAGCCGAGGATGCGCCAGCCCCTGGCCATCAGCATCGCTGCGGCCAGCACTTCGGCCCAGCGTCCCGACCTGCGGGCGGCGAGGCCGCGGACCCGCCGACGCTCGCGCCGCTCGGCCTGGGCCTGGGCCTGGGCCTGGGCCTGGGCCTCGGGCCGTATCACTTTTTTCCCTCTTCGATTTGGGCTTCTTCCTTGAGCGTGAGCGCCCGGCGGTAGAGGTCCCGCCGGGGCAGGCCGAGCGCCTTGGCCACCTCGGAGGCGGCGTCCGCGGGCTTCAGCCGGGCCAGGGCCTCGGTCAGGGCCCGGTCGGCGTCCTCGGGCGCGGCGGCGGTCTCGCGGCCCGGCGCCACCAGCACCACGATCTCCCCCTTGGGCCCTTGGAGGCGGCTGTCCACCGCCAGGGCGTCGAGGGGACCGCGCACCACGGTCTCGTAGAGCTTGGTCAGCTCGCGGGCGACGGCGGCCTCGCGGGGCCCGAACACGGCGAGCATGTCGGCCAGGCTGTCGGCCAGGCGCGGCCCCGTCTCGTAGAACACCAGGGTCGAGCGCACCCCGGCCAGTTCCTCGAACATGGCCCGGCGGGGTCCGGACTTCACCGGGGTGAACCCCGCGAACAGGAAGCGGTCGGTGGGCAGGCCCGCGACCGCCAGGGCCGCCAGCGCCGCGCTGGCGCCGGGGATCGGGATCACCGCATATCCGGCGTCGATGGCTTCCCGCACCAGCCGATACCCCGGGTCCGAGACCAGGGGTGTACCGGCGTCCGAAACCAGGGCCACCCGCCCGCCCTCGGCCAGCAGGGCCATGACCTTCGGCCTTACGCGCTCGCCCGCGTGGTCGTCGTAGCGCTCGACCTTCTTGGAGAGGTCGTAGGCGTTGAGGAGCTTGGCGGTGACGCGGGTGTCCTCGGCCAAGACAAGGTCGGCGGCGGTGAGCACGTCGAGCGCGCGGAAGGTCAGGTCCCGCAGGTTGCCGATCGGCGTGGAGACCACATAAAGACCGGGCGCCAGGGGCGCGCCCGAGGGGGGCTTCACGGCTTGACCGCCAGGACGTGCTGGATGACGGCCATGGCCCCGTCGTAGCTCATCCCCGTCCCCTCCTCGAGGGTCATCCCCGCCCAGGGGCCCGAGGCGGCGTAGGCGCCGTAGAGGGCCGGGGTGGTGGGATAGTTGTAGAGCCGACCCATGCCGTCCCGCCCCTCGCCCTTGCCGACGCCCTTCTTGTAGCTGGCGTAGAAGGTCCCGCCGGGCTTGAGGGCCCTGCGCACCCGGCTCAGCATGTCCGGAAGGGCGGCGGCCGGGGCGTGCAGCAGGGCGGCGCTGGCCCAGACCCCGTCGTATTCGTTCTCCGCCTCGAGCTCCTCGAAGCGCATCACCTTCACAGGACGACCAAGGCGTTTCGCCGCCGCCTGGGCCATGCCAGCGGCTCCGTCGGTGGGGGTGACGTCGAAGCCCCGGCCGATCATGGTCTCGGCGTCCCGGCCCGAGCCGCAGCCAAGCTCCAGAATCCGCGCGCCCGGCTCCATCCGCGCCAGGAACCCGTCCATCCAGCGCGCGGCGTTGACCGCCGTGCCGCCCTTCCAGCGGGCGTAGTTGGCCGCCTCGCGCTCGTAGAAGGCCAGGGTGTCCTCGTCATAGGCCTCGGGGGCGGGAATCGGCGCGTCGTCAGTGTTCATGGGGAGAGCTTAGAGCCTGTTTGGAAATGTGTCAGGCCGAGGCGAACAGGCTCTCAGGTCGGCCAGGTGTCCGGGGACAAGGCCAGGGCTTCGCCGACGAGATAAAGACTGCCGCAGATGCACAGGTGCGGGGCGGGCTGGGGCGCCGACAGGGCCCAGGCGAAGCCGTCGATCAGGTCTTCCTTGGCCTCGGCGACGAGACCCGCCGCCATGGCCGCCGCCGCAAGGCTTTCCGACGAGGCCGCGGCTTCCGCCTCGCAGCGAACGGTCACGATGCGGGGCTTCAAGTCCTTGAAGGCGTCGAAGAATCCCGCCGCGTCCTTGTTGGCCAGCATCCCCACCACCAGGGCCACCGGCCGGCCGTCCCGCGCCGACAGGGCCGCCAGCGCATCGGCCAGGGCTCGCGCCGCGTGGGGGTTATGGCCTCCGTCGAGCCAGAGGTCGGCGCCTTCCAGCTCCGCGTGGGCGCCCAGGGGCCCGCCGGTCAGGCGCTGCATCCGCCCCGGCCAGCTCGCCCCGGCAACGCCCCGGGCGATGGCGGCGGCGTCGATCCTCGGGTGGTTCAGGGCCATGAGGGCGGCGATGGCCAGGCCCGCATTGTCGATCTGGTGCGCGCCGGGAAGGCTGGGGCGCGGCAAATCCAGGAGGCTCGACGGGCCCTGGAACACCATGCCGTCGCCCTGAGCGTAGGCGTCGAAGTCCCGCCCGGCCTCGAACAGGGGCGCGCCGACCTTTTCCGCTTCCGCCTCGATGACCGCGATGGCGTCCGGCTGCTGGCGGGCGACGGCGGCGGGAACGCCCGCTTTCAGGATCCCCGCCTTCTCGCCTGCGATCCCGGCCAGGTTGTCACCCAGGAATTCCTTATGGTCGAAGTCGACCGGAGCGATGGCGCAGACCGCCGGGTTCCTGATCACATTGGTGGCGTCGAACCGGCCGCCCAGCCCCACCTCGACCACGCAGAGATCGGCCGGGGTCTCGGCGAAGGCCAGCAGGGCGGCCGCCGCGGTGATCTCGAAGAAGGTGATCGGCTCGCCGCCATTGGCCTTCTCCACCCGGGCCAGGGTGTCGGCCAGTTGATCCTCGTTGATCAAGTCGCCGGCCAGGCGAATGCGCTCGGCGAAGCGGACCAGGTGCGGGGAGGTGTAGACGTGGACCCTCAGCCCCGCCGCCTCGGCGATGGCGCGCACGAAGGCGACGGTCGAGCCCTTGCCGTTGGTGCCCGCCACATGCACCACCGGGGGCAGCCGGTCCTGCGGCCGGCCGAGCTTTTCCAGGAGGGCCTCGATGCGGCCCAGCGACAGGTCGATCTTCTTCGGGTGAAGGCCCTGCAATCGCTTGAGGGCGGCGTCGATGGCGCGCAGCTCGTCGGTCACGCTAAGCCGCTTGGCTGCGGGCCCGGCCCATCATCAGGGTTTTGAGGATCGAGCCCAGAACCAGGGGCAGCTCCTGGCGGGGGGTCACGCGGTCGACCATGCCCTTCTCGACCAGGTATTCCGAACGCTGGAAGCCTGCGGGGAGGGTCTCGCGGATGGTCTGCTCGATCACCCGGGGTCCCGCGAAGCCGATCAGTGCGCCGGGTTCGGCCAGGTGCACGTCGCCGAGCATGGCGTAGGAGGCGGTGACGCCCCCCGTGGTCGGGTCGGTCAGGACGACGACGTAGGGCAGCTTGGCGATCTTCAGGTCCTGGATGGCGAGGGTGGTGCGCGCCATCTGCATCAGGGAGAGCGCCCCTTCCTGCATCCGCGCCCCGCCGGCGGCGACGAAGGCCACCATGGGCGCGTCCCGCTCGACGGCCGCCTTGGCCGCGGCGACGAAGCCCTCGCCCGCCGCCATGCCCAGCGATCCGCCCATGAAGGCGAAGTCCTGCACCATGATCACGGCCGGAACGTCGCTGATCCTGCCGAATCCGGCCTGGACCGCGTCATGCTCGCCGGTGGTCTTGCGGGCCGAGGCCAAGCGCTCGACGTAGGGCTTGCCGTCGGTGAACTGCAGCGGGTCGTCGAACACCCGCGGCATGTCGATGGCCTCGAACGCGCCGCGGTCGAAGGTGTAGCGGAAGCGCAAGTCGGGCCCGATCCGCATGTGCCGCCCCGCCGGGGTGACCCACAGGGCCGCCTCCAGGTCGGGCCGATAGATCATCTCCCCGGTGTCGGGGCATTTGACCCAGAGGTTCTCAGGGGTGTCGCTGGCCTTCGGCTTGACCAGCTTGCGCACGCCCGGCGCGATCTTGGAGAACCAGCCGGCCCGGCGCGGGCGTCCCGACGAACGCTCGCCGGCCCTATCAGGACCGCGTGTCGATGGGATGTCGTCGCGTGCTTCGGCCATGCTCTTTCAAGCCTGCTCACGGGGCCCGCGGCCCGCGCGGACAGCCTGCGCGAGACGGGTGGCCAATGCCAGAACTTTCGGCACGGGGGATTGGTTCGCGTCGAGCCCCGCGGCGATCTCGTCCACGAAGGCCGAGCCGACCACCACCCCATCCGCCACACGGGCGATGGAAGCTGCCATTTCGGGGGTGCGGATGCCGAAGCCGACGGCCACCGGCAGGCCGGTGGCCTTGCGGACCCGCGCCACGGCGGGCGCCACCGACTCGGCGTCGGCGGCCTTGACCCCCGTCACGCCCGCGACCGAGACGTAATAGACGAAGCCCCGTGTGCGCCGGGAGACCGTGGTCAGGCGGTGGTCGTCGGTGGTGGGGGTGGCGAAGCGGATCAGGGCCACGCCCGCCGCGTCCAGGGGATCGGCCAGGGGCTTCTCCTCCTCGGGCGGGCAGTCCACGGCGATCAGGCCGTCCACGCCCGCGGCCGCCGCGTCATTGGCGAAGGCCTCGAAGCCATAGGACAGCACCGGGTTGAGGTAGCCCATCAGGATGATCGGGGTCGCATCATCGTTTTCACGGAAACGCCGCACGGTCGCCAGCACGCCCTTCACGGTCATGCCGGCCTTCAGGGCGCGCTGGGCCGCCTTCTGGATGGTGGGGCCCTCGGCCATAGGGTCGGAGAAGGGGATGCCGAGCTCGATCACGTCCACGCCCGCGCCCGGCAAGCCCTTGACGATCTGGAACGCGGTGTCCGCGTCGGGGTCCCCGGCCATGACATAGGCGACGAAGGCCGCGCGGCCTTCGGCCTTGCAGGCGGCGAAGCGGTCCTCGATCCGGGTGCTCAAATCGTGCGCCCCAGAGCCGCGGCCACGGTGAAGATGTCCTTGTCGCCGCGCCCGGACAGCGCCAGGGCCACCAGCCCGCCCTTGCCGACCTCCCGGGCCAGCTCGCCGACGCGGGCGATGGCGTGGGCCGATTCAAGCGCCGGAATAATGCCTTCCAGTTCCGCGCAGAGCTTGAAGGCCTCCAGGGCCTCCTCGTCGGTGCAGGAGCGGTACTCGGCCCGGCCGACATCGTGCAGCCAGCTGTGCTCCGGCCCGATCCCCGGATAGTCGAGGCCCGCCGAGATCGAGTGGGCGTCGAGGATCTGCCCGTCCGCGTCCTGCAGCAGGTAGGTCTTGTTGCCGTGGAGCACCCCCGGCCGCCCGCCGGCGATGGACGCCGCGTGCTTGCTCTCCAGGCCCAGGCCCGCCGCCTCCACGCCGACCAGCTTGACGCTCTCGTCGTTGAGGAAGGGGTGGAACATGCCGATGGCGTTGGAGCCCCCGCCCACGCAGGCGATCACCGCGTCGGGGAGACGGCCCTCCATCTCCAGCATCTGGCTGCGGGTTTCCGAGCCGATCACGGCCTGGAAGTCGCGCACCATGGCCGGATAGGGGTGCGGGCCCGCCGCCGTGCCGATCAGGTAGTAGGTGTCGTGGACGTTGGTGACCCAGTCGCGCAGGGCCTCGTTCATGGCGTCCTTCAGGGTCGCCGCGCCTGACGTCACAGGCCGGACCTCGGCGCCGAGGAGGTTCATGCGGAAGACGTTGGGCTTCTGCCGCTCCACGTCCACCGAGCCCATATAGACCACGCAGGGCAGGCCGAAGCGGGCGCAGACGGTGGCGGTCGCCACCCCGTGCTGGCCGGCGCCGGTCTCGGCGATGATCCGGGTCTTGCCCATGCG
>CANJID010000065.1 GCA_947474395.1 Caulobacterales bacterium | reverse complement strand
GGCGAAGCCTTCGGTGACCAGCAGCTGGGCGATGACCTCGTCCACGTCCAGGGCTTCCTGGAACAGGGCGGTGCGCTCGGTGAACTCCTTCTGCCGGCGCTCGGACTCCTGGCTCTCGGTCATGATGTCGATCTGCCAGCCGGTCAGCTGGGAGGCCAGGCGCACGTTCTGGCCGCGGCGGCCGATGGCCAGCGACAGCTGTTCGTCGGGCACCACCACTTCCACCCGGGCGTCGTCCTCGTCCATCACCACCTTGGTGACTTCGGCGGGGGCCAGGCCGTTGACGATGAAGGTGGCCTCGTCCGGGCTCCACTGGATGATGTCGATCTTCTCGCCCTGCAGCTCGGCCACCACCGCCTGCACGCGAGAGCCGCGCATGCCGACGCAGGCGCCGACGGGATCGATCGAGCTTTCGTTGGAGAGCACCGCCATCTTGGCGCGGCTGCCCGGGTCGCGGGCCACGGCGCGGATCTCGATGACCCCGTCGTAGACCTCCGGCACTTCCTGGGCGAACAGCTTGGCCATGAAGCCGGGGTGGGCCCGGCTGAGCATGATCTGCGGGCCCTTGGTCTCGCGCCGCACGTCGTAGATGTAGCAGCGGATCCGGTCGCCGATGTTGAAGTTCTCCCGGGGGATCGACTGGTCGCGGCGCATGATGCCTTCGCCGCGGCCGAGGTCGACGATGGTGTTGCCGTACTCGACCCGCTTGACCACCCCGTTGACGATCTCGCCCACGCGGTCCTTGAACTCCTCGAACTGGCGCTCGCGCTCGGCCTCGCGGACCTTATGGGTCACGACCTGGCGGGCCATCTGGGTCTGCACCCGGCCGAATTCGAAGGGCGGCAGCAGCTCCTCGGTGATCTGGCCGACGGCGGCCTTCTTGTCCCGGGCCTTGGCGTCGGTGATGGTCACCTTGCCCAGGGCGCCTTCCATCTCGTAGTCGTCGGGGACGATCTCGACGTAGCGCTTCAGGGTCAGCTCGCCGGTCCTGGTGTCGATCGCGGCGCGGATGTCGTGCTCGGCGCCGTAACGCGCCCTCGCGCCTTTCGTGATCGCCTCCTCGATCGCCTCGATGACGATCTCCTTGTCGATCGACTTCTCGCGGGCGACCGCCTCGGCGATTTGCAGCAGCTCGAGACGGTTCGCGGAAATGCCGGTGAGAGCCATCAGGCTTGCTCCTCTGGGTCAGAGTCAGTGTCGGATTCGGATTCGGATTGTTGTTCAGCCAAACGGGCGGCGCGCGTCTCGGCCCCCCGCTTCAGAAGGGCGTCGCTCAGGACCAGCTTGGCCTCGGCGATCCAGGCGAAGGGGATTTGGGCGGTCTCTTCCTCGCCCTCGATATCCAGGAGGACGTCGTCCCCCTCGATACCGGCCAGGACGCCGCGGAAACGCTTGCGGTTCTCGGCGAGGCGATCCAGCTCCAGTTTCGCCTCCAGCCCCTCGTAGGTCGTAAAATCCTTCAGCCGCGTCAGGGGCCGGTCGACGCCCGGGGAGGAGACCTCCAGCCGGAACTCCCCCGCCACCGGATCGGCGGCGTCGATCACGTCGGAGATGGCCCGCGACAGCTTGGTGCAGTCGTCGATGCCCATGTCCCCGTCGGCGGGGCGCTCGGCCATGATCTGCAGGGTGCGCCCCGACCGCTCGCCGCCCATCAGGCGCAGGCGCACGATGTCGTAACCCACGGCTTCCGCCACCGGGTCGAGCAGCTCCAGAAGTCTGCGGTCGTCAGGCGTCTTTCCGCGCAAGTTTCAAAAACCCAACAAAAAAGCGGCGGGGCCGAAGCCCGCCGCTCGTAGGCGCCATCCAGCGCAAACGGACGATGTTGCGAGCAATATAGGCTGCCCAAATGGGCTTGTCAGCCCCCGGCTTGCGACGGCCCCTCGGGCGCCCTCCTATACCCCGGACGGCCAAGGTTCGGCGCCGATCGGATCAGGGGGAACGCATGTCGCTGAAGGTCATCGGGGCGGGTCTCGGCCGCACCGGAACCGCTTCGCTGAAGGTCGCGCTCGAGCAGCTATTGGGCGGGCGCTGCTACCACATGAGCGAAGCCTTCGGGAATCCCGCCTATCCGCCGCTCTGGCTTAACGCCTCGAAGGGAAAGCCCGACTGGGACGCGATCTTCGACGGCTATGTCGCGGCGGTCGACTATCCGGTTTGCGGCTTCTGGCGCGAGCTCGCCGCCCGCTATCCCGAGGCGAAGGTGGTCCTGTCGGTGCGCGATCCCGATCGCTGGTTCGAATCCACCCGCGAGACCATCCTGTCGGAAGGCATCCGCGACCTGACCGCCCGCCTGCCGGAGAAGGCGTTCTTCGAGGAGGTCGTCTACAAGGACTACGTGGGCCATTTCGGCGACCGCGCCTTCATCACCGACTATTTCCGACGCCATAACGACGCTGTCATGGCCGCGATCCCGAAGGAGCGGTTGCTGGTTTTTCAGGCCGGCGACGGCTGGGAGCCGCTCTGCGCCTTCCTCGGCGTGTCCGTGCCCGACACACCCTTTCCGCACGTGAATGTGCGCGCCGATTTCGAAGCCATGGTGGCCGCCATGCACCAGGCCCTCGACGGCGATCCCGCCAACCACGACGGCGTCCGCGCGCAGATCGACTTCGTCTACGAGGAGCGGCCGGGGCGCTGACTACGGACCGGCGACGCGCTCAGCGCTCGTAACGCTCGTAACGCTGGAACCGCCCGTGCTGCCCGATGAAGGCCGAGCCGATCCAGCCGGTAATACCGGTGACGATGGCGCACAGGATGCCGGGGACGAGACCGTTCACCTGGAAGCCGCCGAGCAGCATGGCGACGAGGCCGATCATCGCCGCGTTCACCACCAGCAGGAACAGGCCCAGCGTCAGGACCGTCAGCGGCAGGGTCAGGAAGAAGACGATCGGCCGAACCACCGCGTTGACGACGCCCAGCAGGACGGCCGCCGCCATCAGGCTCTCGACCTTGGTGAAGACAACGCCCGGTATGATCTGGGCCGAAAGCCACAGGCCGAAGCCGGCGATCACCGCGCGCAGCAGGAAACCGATCATCTTTACTTCCCCTCGTGGCCAACGACCTTGCCGTTGACCACTATGTCCCCCGCCGCGCGCCCCGACGGACAGGCGCCGGACCACTTCGCCTCCATGGTGCTGTGCGTCTCGCCCAGGGTCGGCGTCGGCGCCGGGGTCCTGCGAGACGTCACCTCCACCTTATAGCTGGTTTGAAAGTCGCCCGTCGCCGTGGCCGTCGTCATTATGACCTGGCCGCCGATGTTGCAGGTGGACGTGAAGTCATACCCCGTCGCGGTCTCGCGGACCGACTGGTTCGCGCAAGGCGCGCCGCCGCTGTTGGGGAAAACCGAGGTCGTCTTCGCTGTCGCGTCGTCCAGGCACATCTGGAGAGCCTGTCCCTGGCCGCCGCCCGTGAGGTTCATCTCCCACCAGCCCGCCCTGACCGTCGGGCCCGCAGCGCCCAGCGCCAAGGCCGTCGTCGCCAAGCCTGCCGCCGCGATCGGAACGGCCGCCAAAACGATGCGTCCCTTCAGCCTGTTCATATTCTCAGGTCCAAAGCTTCAACGGGTCGGCCTTCCTGCGGAGGCTGGGACCCAGGCGCTGCATCGTACGGCGCCCCGCGGTCAGAACAAATCCGGGGCCCGGCTTACCGGGGTGAGCGGGCTTCCTGTGGTGGCGCCCAACGCCCTATTTTTCCGTCAGCGCCCGCTCGATCCGCCCATCCGGGATCAGCCAGATCAGGGCGACCGCGACGAACAGGACAAGGCCCATCCAGGGCTGCACGAAGGCGAGGCCAATGCCCGTCAGGTAGAACAGGGGCGAGGCGCGTCCCTTCCAGTCGCCGCCGATGGCGCGCTTCAGCACATGGTCGGGGCCGTGCGCCCGGATAATGATGGTCTGCAGGACGTAGTAGGCGATCGCCGGGCCCAGGAGCGACGCGCCGTAGACCACCGTCGGCCACTTGGCCGCGCCGGTCTCGCCCATCCAGGCCGTCGTGAAGGGCAATAGCGAGAGCCAGAACAGCAGGTTCATATTGGCCCACAGGATCGCCCCGTTCACGTGGCGGACCGTGAACATCATGTGGTGGTGGTTGTTCCAGTAGATGGCCACGTAGATGAAGCTGAGCACGTAGCTCAGGAAGATGGGCGCCACCGCCGCGAGGCCTTCCAGGGTGGGCTCGTGCGGAGGGCGCAGCTCCAGCACCATGATGGTGATGATGATGGCCATCACCCCGTCGCTGAACGCCGTCAGCCGCCCGCTTTCCATCAAACCAGCCCCCATCGCGCCGAAAGGGTGAAGAGCGGCCTTCATCCCGTCAACCGCCCGCGCTATGTGACCCTGGCCATGGCGACCAAGTCCGAGAGCCCGACCGAGCCGTTCAAGCGTGCGCTGGCGCACGCCGCCCGCTCGCTCGCCGAGACGCCGGACCTGGAGGTGGTGTTCTCCGGCGAGGGCCCGTCCCTGGTGGGCAACCGGGCGACCCTGCCCCATCCGCCGCGGGACATGTCGGGCAAGGAGGCCGCCCGCATCCGGGGCCTGGCCGACCAGATGGCCCTGCGCCTGGCCCACCATGACGAACGCGCCGCCGCCCGCCTGCGCCCCCACGACCCCAACGCCGCCGCCGCCTTCGAGGCCATGGAGCAGGCCCGCATCGAGGCAATCGGCTCCAATGCGCTCGGCGGCGTCCGCCAGAACCTGCGCGCCGCCCTGGAGGCGTCGATCGAGCGCAAGGGCCTCGCCCGCCTCGAGGACCGCTCCCGCGCCCCGTTCTCCGACGTCCTGCAGATGCTGGTGCGCGAGCGCCTGACCGGGGACGCGCCCCCCGAGATCGCCAAGGCCCTGGTGGACGCCTTCCGCACCGAGATCGAGGAGAAGGCCGGCGCGGACCTCGACCGGCTGGTGGCGGCCGTGGACGACCAGGCCGCCTACGGGCGGATATCGCGGTCGATCCTGAAAGACCTCGACATGGCCGACGACACGGATGTCGAGGGCGACGAGGAATCGGAGGACGGCGGCGAGGACCAGCCCGACACCAGCGACTCGGACGAGGAGGGCGGCGAGGCCGATCCGCAGGAGGGCGCCTCCTCCGAACGCACCGAGGCTTCGGACGCCGACGCGGAGTCCACCGAGGAACAGTCCGCCCAGATGGACGACGCCCAGGACATCGACGACGAGGAGGACGCCGACACCGGGGAGGCCAAGAAGCCGGTGCGTCCGGACTTCAAGGACCCCGGCACGGCCGAGCCCGCCTACAAGGTCTACACCACCGCCCACGACGAGACGGTCGAGGCCGAGGAGCTGTGCGATCCGGAGGAGCTGTCGCGGCTGCGCGCCTACCTCGACCAGCAGCTCGAGGCCCTCTCCAGCGTGGTTTCGCGCCTCGCCAACCGGCTGCAGCGCCGCCTGATGGCCAAGCAGAACCGCTCCTGGACTTTCGACCTGGAGGAGGGGGTGCTGGACGCCGCCCGCCTGACCCGGGTGATCATCGACCCCATGGCGGCGCTGTCCTTCAAGCAGGAGGAGGACACCGAGTTCCGCGACACGGTGGTGAGCCTCTTGATCGACAATTCCGGCTCCATGCGGGGCCGCCCCATCATGGTCGCCGCCGTCTGCGCCGACATCCTGGCCCGCACCCTGGAGCGCTGCGCGGTCAAGGTGGAGATTCTCGGCTTCACCACGCGCGCCTGGAAGGGCGGGGTCTCCCGCGACGCCTGGATCAAGGCCGGCAAGCCCGCCATGCCGGGCCGGCTCAACGACCTGCGCCACATCATCTACAAGTCCGCCGACGCCCCCTGGCGCCGCGCGCGCAAGAACCTCGGCCTGATGATGCGCGAGGGCCTCCTGAAGGAGAACATCGACGGCGAGGCCCTGATCTGGGCCTACCGGCGCCTGGCCGCACGACCCGAGCAGCGGCGCATCCTGATGGTCATCTCCGACGGGGCGCCGGTGGACGACTCCACCCTGTCGGTCAATTCCGGTCACTACCTGGAGCGCCACCTGCGCCAGGTAATCGGCGAGATCGAGGGCGGCTCAGGCGTGGAGCTGATCGCCATCGGCATCGGCCACGACGTCACCCGCTACTACCGCCGCGCCGTCACCATCGTCGACGTGGAGCAGCTCGGCGGGGCCATGACCGAGAAGCTGGCCGAACTGTTCGACGAGGCCCCCCGCGGCGCCGTCCGCGGCCACACCCGCACCCTCCTCCAGGCGCCGGTCAAGGGCTCGCGGGGGCTCGTCCCGGCCGAGTGACCCGCGCCTCCGCCCAAGCGGGAATTCTGGACACATTTCCGCCTTTTTGCGCCCAGCACACTCGCCCGCCGCTTGTGGGAGCGGCAGCGAGCTCGCGGGCGAACCGCGACCACCCGGGTGGGACCAATGAACAATCCAGAACGACACCTCTCCCGTCGCGGCGCGATGGCGATGGGCGCGGCCGCGGGCGCGGGCCTCCTGGCGCCCCAATTGGCGGAAGCGGGCGCCGCCGCCCAGCGCCCCATGATCCGGCGCGCAATTCCGCACAACCGCAGCGAAACCATCCCCGTTGTCGGGGTCGGCACCTCGATCGTCTTCAACACCGGCCTGGACCCCGCCGCCCGCGCGGGCCCCACCGCAGTGGTCAAGGCCCTGGTGGCGGGCGGCGCGACCCTGATCGACACGGCGCCCTCCTACCAGAACGCCGAGGCGGTGGTCGGCGCGATCGTGGCGGAATCCAACCTGCGGTCCCGCGTCTTCATCTCCACGAAGCTGGAGCGATTCCGCCCCGGCGAGGAGGAGGCCGAGACCAAGGAGCTGCTGGTCCGGCTGAAGACCGACAAGGTGGACCTGCTCCACCTGCACAACGTCCGCGCCGCCGACCAGAGCATGGCCGGGGTCAATGCGCTGAAGGCCAAGGGCCTGTGCCGCTACACCGGGGTGACCACCACCTTCGAGCGCGACTACCCGGCCTGCGAGGCGATCGTCAAGCGCGAGAAGCCCGACTTCGTGGAGCTGGACTACGCCATCAACAATCGCGAGGCCGAGGACCGGCTGCTGCCAGCCTGCATCGACGCAGGCTCGGCCGTGCTGGTGGCCCTGCCGTTCGGCCGAGGGCGGGTGTTCCGCAACGCCCTGGACAAGCCCCTCCCGCCGCTCGCCAAGGAGCTTGAGTGCGCCACCTGGGCCCAGTTCTTCCTGAAGTGGATCCTGGCCCATCCGGCGATCACCGCCGTCATCCCCGGCACCTCCAGCGCCGACCACATGATCGACAACATGGACGCCGGACGCGGCCGCATGCCGGACGCCAAGGAGCGGGCGGAAATGCAGAAGATCATGGAGGCGTTCGCGTAAAGCGCGCGCGGCGGCCGGGAACATGGAGCCAGCGTCCCGGTCGCCCCTTGCCCGCGTGCTGTCCCTGGTCGTGGAGGTGCGCAGCCACGAGGTGAAGGCCCTGCTGCTGGCCTTCGCCTGCAACTTCGTCCTCCTGGGCGTCTACTACATCCTGCGCCCGCTGCGGGACACCATGGCCACGGTGTTCGGCCCGGACCAGCTGCAGAACCTTTTCACCGGCACCTTCGTCATCATGCTGCTGTCCGCCCCGGTGTTCGCCTGGGCCGCCTCGAAGCTGACCCTCGCTCGCTTCCTGCCGGGGGTGTTTTGGTTCCTGTTGGCGAACCTTCTGGTCTTCTACGGCCTGTTCCGCCTGGTCCCCGAGAGCCGCTGGCTCGCCGCCGCCTTCTTCTGGTGGTTCAGCGTGGTCAACCTGATCCTGGTCTCGGTGTTCTGGACCCTGATGGCGGACGTCTTCTCGGCCGCCCAGGCCACGCGCCTGTTCGCCTTCGTGGCGGCGGGGGGGAGCCTGGGCGCCATAGCCGGCCCCCTGGTCACCAAGGCCTCGGCGGCGACGGTCGGGGTGGGGGGGCTGCTCTTCATCGCCGCCGGCGGCTTTGTCGGCGTGATCGCCGTCGTCCACCTGTTGATGCGCGAGAAAGTGCGCCTGCGCGCTGCGGCGGAGGACCAGGGCGAAGACGCGCAAGCGACCACCCTGGACCATGTCCTGCCGGGCAACCCCTTCCGGGGTTTCCAGCTCCTGGCCCGATCGCCCTACATGATGGGCCAGGCGGCCTTCATCCTCCTGATGACCTGGATCGCCACGGTCGTCTATTTCCTGCAGACCGACCTGATCGCCAATGCCTACTCGGAGGTCGCGGCCCGGACCGTGGCGTTCGCCGATGTCGACCTCTTCGTCAACAGCGTCGCGGCCTTCATCCTGATCTTCGGCCTGGGGCGGGTGCTGAAGCGGTTCGGGGTGACGGCGAGCCTCGTGCTTAGCCCCCTCATCATGATCGTGGCCTGCATCGGCATCGTCATCTCGCCGACCCTGTTCATGGTGCAGGTCGCCCGCGCCGCCCAGCGCATCTCCCAGTACGCTATCGCCAGGCCCAGCCGCGAGGTCCTGTTTACGGTCGTGGACCAGCAGGAGAAGTACAAGGCCAAGAACGTCATCGACACCGTGGTCTACCGCTTCGGCGACCTGACCGCGGCCTGGATGCAGGCGGGACTGCGGGCCGCGGGGGCCGGGCTGATCGGGGCGGTGGCGCTGGGGATCGGGGTCTCCGCCGCCTGGGCCCTGGTGGCCGTGGGGCTGGGGCGGCGCTATCGGACCCTGGTCGAGGCCCGCTCTTGACTAGGCCGCCACGCCGTAGCGGAAATCTGAGGCCGCGCAGGCGGCAGGGGGAACGCCATGACTGACGCCGCCGCCGAGAAGCCGCACCTGCGCCTGCTGCGCATGGTCGCCGAGGTGGAGCCGCACGAGGTCAAGGCGGTGCTGACCGCCTTCGCCTACTTCTTCTTCCTGATGGCCAGCTACTTCATCCTGCGGCCCCTGCGGGACGCCATGGGGACGATCTATGGGGCCGACCACCTGCAGGAGCTGTTCACCGGCACCTTCGTGGTCAGCTTCATCGTCGCGCCCATCTATGCGGGCCTCGCCTCCCGCTTCCGGCTCGCGAGCTTCCTGCCCTGGGTCTACGGCTTCATCGCCGTCACCATGGTAGTCTTCTACGCCCTGTTCCGCGCCGCCCCGGAGAACCGCTGGATCGCCGCGACCTTCTACGTCTGGGTCTCGACGTTCAACCTCCTGACCATCTCGGTGTTCTGGAGCCTGATGGCGGACATCTTCTCCTCGAAGCAGGCCAAGCGCCTGTTCGGCTTCGTCGCCGCGGGCGGCACCGTCGGCACCATCGCCGCCCCCGCCTTCACCGCCCTGTTCGTGAAATCCGTGGGGACGGACAACCTGCTGCTGATCTCGGCCGGCGGCTTCCTCGTGACCATGTTCCTGGTCCGCGCCCTGGAGACAGAGAAGAAGAAGCTCGCCCTGGCCAGCCCCGACGCGCAGAAAACCAGCCTCGACCGTCGCCTGGGGGGCAACCCGTTCGAGGGGTTCATGCTGCTGTTCCGCTCGCCCTACCTGATGATGATCGCCCTCTTCATCCTGGCCATGACCACCATCTCGACGGTGATCTACTTCCAGCTGGCGGACACGATCTCCAAGGAGTTCGCCACCAAGGCCGAGCGCACCCAGGCCTATGCGGTGATCGATCTGGCCACCAACAGCATCGCGGTCCTGGTGCAGCTCTTCGGCACCAGCCGCTTTATCGGCCGTTTCGGCGTCACCGCGGGGCTGCTGGTCAATCCGGTGATCATGGTGATCGCCTTCCTGACCGTGGTCTTCTCGCCGGTCTTGATGGTGCTGGGCTCCGTCCAGGTGGTCCGCCGCTTCGCCGAGTACGCCATCGCCAAGCCCAGCCGCGAGATGCTGTTCACGGTCGTGGACCAGGAGGCCAAGTACAAGGCCAAGAACGTCATCGACACCGTGGTCTACCGCTTTGGCGACCTGACCTCGGCCTGGCTCAGCGCCGCGGTCCTGCCCTTCGGCGTGGCGGGTCTCGCCGTCGCGGGGGTGATCATCTCCGCCATCTGGTTCCCCATCGCCTGGATGCTGGGCAAGCGATACGAGGCGGTGCGGGGGGTCGAAGCATCGACCGAGCCCGCCCCAGCCGAGTAACTCAGGCCACCGCGACCACAGGCTGGCGCTGTTCCCAGTAGCCCTTGGCGGCCCGCAGCCACATCGGCACGGCGCCGCGCAGGTCCCAGTTGGCCAGGAAACGGACGCCCATCTCGCCGCCCGCGATCCAGGCCACCGAGCCTTCGTACGCCACGCCGCCGTCGAGATCGATGACCAGCACCGGCGCCGAGGAGGGCAGCTTGCCCACGCCGGTCAGCTTGGCGCCGCCCGGCGAGGCGTTGGAGATCACGCAGTCGGAGGCGAACCGGCCCTGGAACAACCGTGCCGGCCGCGCCGTCGGCGCCCTCGTCTCCGCCCGGCGATCCTCGGCGGCAGCCGCCGCCGGCGCGCCCGACCGCGCGCCCGACCGCGCGCTCGTCATGTTCCCCATGGAGCCCACCCCTCTTTTCCGGAAGGCTGGACCACCACAGCTTAAGGGCGCGCAAACCGAAGTGGTTAAGCGCGCCGGATCAACGATTTAGCCCCAGATTACTGAGGCGGCCTACTTCACGCCCAGCATCTGGCGGACCTGGCTCGCCGGGAGGGCCTTCGGATAGATCGGCGTGCCGGCGTCGAACAGCTTGGCGGTCGAAAGTCCGCCCACCACCACAGGCTCGAAGCCCGCGTCGATCACCAGCTGCTTGGCGACGGCCAGCGCCCCCTGGTCGTCGGCCGCGAGCTCGATGCCGATCTTCTCCCCCGTCGAGTGCGCCTCGGGGGCCAGGATGGTGAAGGGAATGGCGTTGAAGGCCCGCACCAGCCGCGTCCCCGGCAGGTAGATCTGGTCCATCACCCCGGTGCCCTTCTCCAGGGCGTCCTTGACCATGTCCCCGTCGCGGTTGCGGTTGGGGTTGCAGGTGTCGAGCACGATCTTGCCCTTCAGTTGGGCGGCGTAGTCCTTACCCACCTGCGGCAGGGCGTTGTAGGGCACGGTGACCACCACCACGTCTCCGAAGGCCGCCGCCTCCGCGGGGGTGCCGACGCTGGCGTTGGGGCCGATCGACTTGGCCAGTTCGCGCACCGGCCCAAGGTCGCGGGCCGAGAGCATCACCTTGTAGCCTGCCGTCGCCCACAGCTTGGCCAGCCCGCTGCCCATCCGGCCCGAGCCGATGAAGCCGATCTTCGGCTTCGCCGCCGCTCCGGCGAGAGCCTTGCTGGAAAGAGCCATGCCGGGCAGGACCCCGGCCACGGCGACTGCGCTTACGCCACCCAACACGCTCCGCCGTGTGGCGGCGAACTTGTCCCTGGCCATGGTCGGCTCCTTCGGCTCGCGTGGGGAGGCGTGGCGCCGCCCCGGACGGGGGCCGATCCAATCAGGCAAATCCGCTCGCCGCAACGCCTGTGCTGGCGCCTGTCACGCAGGAGCCTTATCGGGGAGGGGATGGTCATTCGTCCCGCATCCGTCCTCCTGGCCGCCATGGTCGCGCTCCTGCCCGCCGGGGGCATGGCGCAAACCCCCGCCTATCCCTTCACCATCAAGGCCCAGGCCCTGCCCCTGAACCCCTTCGACCGGCGCCAGACCAAGGTCGGCGAGCTGACCTACGCCGGGGGCCTGCGCCTGACCGCCGAGGGCACCTCCAGCTTCGGGGGGCTGTCCGGTCTGGACGTCGCCGCCGACGGCCGGCTGATCGCCCAGACCGACACGGGCGACCTGATCCGCGCCCGCATCGTCCTCGACAAGGCGGGGCGCCTAGCGGGCCTGACCGAGGCCACCATCGCCCGCCTCACCGACGAACAGGGCCAGACCGCCCAGAAGAAGAGCGACGCCGACGCCGAGGACGTCACCCTGCTGACGGGCGGCGGCTTCGCGATCGCCTACGAGCAGGACCACCGTATCGTCGCCTACACCGGGACCGGCGCGGGCAGGCGTCTCGCCCCGCCGCCCGCCCTAGAGACCCTACAGCCCAACGAGGGCGTCGAGGCCCTGGCCGAATGGCGCGACCCGGCGACCGGGCAGCTGCGTCTCGTTGAAGGCGCCGAGGACGGCCGGGCCTGGTCCTGCGACACGGGAGGAGCGGACTGCCGCCAGCTCCTCGACCGCGCCCGCGACGGGCCGGACAAGGACTTCGCCCTCACGGGGCTGGACGCCCTGCCGGGCGGCGAGGGGCTGATCGCCGTCTATCGCGCCTTCAGCCTGTTCCAGGGCATGCGCGGCCTGATCGCCTGGATCCGTCCCGGCGCCGACAAACAGGTCACCGAGCTCGCCCGCCTCGCCGTGCCGCTCAACGTCGACAACTTCGAGGGCGTCGCCGCCGTCGCCCTGCCGGACGGGGGGTTCCGGCTCTACATCGTCTCGGATGACAACTATTCGAAGACCCAGCGCACCTTGCTGCTCGCCTTCGACTGGAAACCGGGGCCTTCCCGCCACTAAGGTTGGACTCCAACGAATCCGGGACCCCGAATGACCCAGCCCGCCTCCGTCGCCGACTACCGCGAACTCGCCCGCCGGCGCCTGCCCGCCATCCTGTTCCAGTACATGGACGGGGGCTCCTACGCCGAGGTGACGCTGCGGCGGAACGTCGAGGACATGGAGGCCCTCGCCCTGCGCCAACGGGTGCTGGTGGACGTCTCCAAGCTGAACATGGCCGTCGAGCTGTTCGGCCAGCAGCTCTCCATGCCCCTGATGCTGGGGCCGGTGGGGATGTCCGGCATGTACAGCCGCCGGGGGGAGTGCTCCGCCGCCCGCGCCGCCCACAAGGCGGGGCTGGTCCACGCCCTCTCCACCCTTTCCATCTGCGGGATCGAGGAGGTCTCGAGGGCCGCGCCGATCTGGTACCAGCTCTACATGGTCAAGGACCGGGGCTACATGCGCGCCCTGCTTCAGCGCGCCAAGGACGCCAAGGTCGGGTGCCTGCTCTTCACCGTGGACCTGCCGGTGCCCGGGACCCGCTACCGCGATTACCGCACCGGCCTGACCGGGACCCTCTCGACCCTGGACCACATCAAGCGCGCCTGGGACGGGATCACTCATCCGGACTGGTTCTGGGACGTGTACCTGCAAGGCCGCCCGCACGACTTCGGCAACCTGCAGGCGGCCATCGCGGAGGCTGAGGCGGGCGCGGACTACTGGGCCTGGATCCGCAACAACTTCGACCCCAGCCTGACCTGGAACGACTTCGCCTGGATCCGGGAGCACTGGGACGGCCCCATCGTCATCAAGGGCGTGCTCGACCCCGAGGACGCGAAGGAATGCGTACGGGTTGGCGCCGAGGGGATCGTCGTCTCCAACCATGGGGGCCGCCAGCTCGACGGCGCCCTGTCCTCCATCGCCGCCCTGCCCGCCATCGCCGACGCGGTGGGCGACGACCTGACCGTCTTGATGGACGGGGGCGTGCGCAACGGCCTCGACATCCTGAAAGCCATGGCCCTCGGCGCCAAGGGCGTTCTGATCGGCCGGGCCTGGGCCTACGCCCTGGCCGCCCACGGCGAAGCGGGTGTCAGCCACATCCTGGCCACCCTGCGCGCCGAGTTGGCCGCCGCCATGGCCCTCACCGGCTGCACCGACGTCACCAAGGCGGATCGCACTCTCCTCGCAAATTTGTGAGATTCGTGAACTGATTCTGAGATTTGGCGTTCAGGTGGGGTTCGAGCCCGAACGGCCAAACGGATCGTCGACGACATAACAGGTCGCCGCAGCGCCCCTCCCCGGGCGCAGGTCCGAAGGAGACCTCAGATGAAGAAACTGCTTTGCGGGGCTGTCGCCCTGACTCTGATCGCCGGCGCCGCCTCGGCCCAGCCCTACGGCGGCCCTCCGGGCCATGACCAGCGGCACGAAGAAAAACGCGACGCTAAGCACGACAACCGCGGCCAGGCCTTCAACGGCCACCACGGCTGGAAGAAGGGTCAGCGCCTGCCGACCACCTACCGTAGCAACCGCTATGTCGTGAACGACTGGCGCGCCCGCCACCTGCGCCAGCCTCCCCGCGGCTACCACTGGGTCAGGGCCGACAACGACTATGTCCTGGCCGCCGTCGCCACCGGCCTGATCGCCTCGATCATCGCCGGCCGCTAAGCCCCAAAAAGCCTAGAGGCGACCAACCACAACGAAAAACCCCGCCGGGAGCGCCCGGCGGGGTTTTGCTTGTCGGGATTGGAAGGTCGTCTAGGCCAAAAACCTAAGCTTGCGGCTGCGGCTGGGCCGCCAGCTTGGCCTTCACCTGCCGCTTGAGGCGGCGGGCGCGGAGCGAGAGCACCTCGTCCTTGGCCTTCAGCAGGAAGGGGTCGAGGCCGCCGCGGAAGTCGAGGGTGCGCAGGGCCGCGTTGCTGATCTTCAGGCGATAGCTCTGGCCGAGCGCGTCCGACTGCAGGCTGAGTTCGGTCAGCGAGGGCAGGAAGCGGCGCTTGGTCTTGGTGTTGGAGTGGCTCACGTTGTTGCCGACCATGGGGCCGACCCCCGTGAGTTCGCAGCGGCGCGACATGTGCTGAACCTTTGACGCGAGAAAATAGGGCAGCGCCCGGGCAAGGCCCCGGCGCGAAGGCCGGGCATATACCCTTCCCTGCGCGAGGGCGTCAAGGAGAGCGAAGGACTTGGCGCGGGCGAACCCCGCCCCCAAGTGGTTGGGGTGGGCCGGCCAGGGCGTTTTCGTGAGGACGGGATGAGATTGCTTGCTGCGGCCGCCTTCGTGGCCTTCTCCGCCATCATCCCCGGGCAAGCCGCGCCCGCCGCTCGGGACGAGAACCGGATTCTTCCCGGATATTGGGAATACACCAACCGGCTCGAGTTCCTGTTCACCGACACCAAGGTCGAGAAGCGCTGCGTCAAGCCCGAGGACGTGGACAAGTTCCTCGCCGGTCCCTCCAACCGCCACTACAAATGCGACTATCCCACCCGCGTGGTCGGCGGGGGCAAGGCCCGCTTCGAGGGGGTTTGCCGAGACAAGCGCGGCCGCGAGGCCAAGGTCTCGGCGGTCGGGAGCTACGCCCCCAAGGCCTTCCACCTGGACGCCACCCTGGGGACCAGCATCGGCGGCCTGCCGATCAGCCCCACCGCCTCGGTCGACGCAAAATGGCTGGCGGCCGACTGCCCGGATCCGGACGCGGCGAAATAGAACGTGCTTGTGTGGGGCCAGGGCCGCTCCCACCACATCTGGTATGGAACAAAGGCTGAATCACGGGAGAGCCACTGATTCGGACACGGTTCGTTTCACCCCTGTTCGCACGAACGGTCGGACCTCATTAACCCCTTGGACCGCTTGGGTTTCCTCTGCGACCCGAGGGTGACGAAGCGCCGCTTGCCAGAGAGGCGGCCGCGTCCCACCTTTGCTTCATGAGCGACCGGTCCACCGGAGCGGCCCCCTCGCGCCTCGTCGCCGTGCTGGGCCCCACCAACACCGGAAAGACCCACCTCGCGGTCGAGAGGATGCTCGGCCACGCCTCCGGCATGATCGGCCTGCCGCTGCGCCTCCTGGCGCGGGAGATCTACGACCGGATCGTCAAGCTGAGGGGCGCGCGCTCGGTCGCCCTGATCACCGGCGAGGAGAAGATCGTCCCACCGAGGGCGGTCTATTTCGTCTGCACCGTCGAGGCCATGCCGCTCACCCGCGAGGTCGAGTTCCTGGCCGTGGACGAAATCCAGCTCTGCGCCGACCCCAACAGGGGCCACGTCTTCACCCACCGCCTGCTGCATGCGCGCGGCAGGTACGAGACCATGTTCATGGGGGCGGCCACCGCCGGCCCCCTGATCCGCCGCCTGCTCCCCGGCGCGGAGTTCGTCACCCGCGAACGTTTCTCCAGCCTGACCTACGAGGGCTCAAAGAAACTGACCCGCCTGCCGCGCCGCTCGGCGGTCGTCGCCTTCTCCGCCGACGCCGTCTACGCCATCGCCGAACTGATCCGCCGCCAGAGGGGCGGGGCGGCGGTGGTGATGGGCTCGCTCAGCCCCCGCACGCGCAACGCCCAGGTAGGCCTGTACCAGTCCGGGGAGGTCGACTTCCTGGTGGCGACCGACGCCATCGGCATGGGCCTGAACATGGACGTCGACCATGTGGCCTTCGCGGGCCTGCGAAAATTCGACGGCAAGCGCACCCGCTGGCTGCTCCCCCAGGAGATCGGCCAGATCGCCGGACGGGCGGGCCGCTACACCACCGACGGCACCTTCGGGGTGACGGGAGAGGCGCCGCCCATCGACGAGGACGTGATCGAGGCGGTCGAGAACCACCGCTACGAGGCCCTGACCGCCGCCGAGTGGCGCACCTCCGAGCTCGACTTTGATTCCCTCAAAGGCCTGGTCCGCTCCCTGACCCGCCCGCCCACCATGGACGGGCTGAAGTTGGCCGCCGAGGCCATCGACGAGACCAGCCTCAAGATCCTCGCCGCCGATCCCGATATCGAGGCCCGCTGCGGGCGGAACCGCGCGCACCTGCGCCGCCTCTGGGAAGTCTGCCAGACCCCGGACTTCCGCAAGACCACCCTGGACGACCACCTGCGCCTGGTCCGCACCGTGTTCGAGCACCTGACGTCGCGCAGCGCCCGGGTGGACGAAGACTATATCGCCGGCCAGTTCGCGGCCCTGGACCACACCGCCGGGGACATCGACGTCCTGGCCCAGCGCCTCGCCGGGGTGCGGACCCTCGCCTACGCCGCCAACCGCCCCGACTGGCTGCGGGACCCCAGTCATTGGCAAGCGAAGACCCGCGGGCTGGAGGAAAAGCTCTCCGACATCCTGCACGAGCGGCTGATGCAGCGGTTCATCGACCGGCGCACCAGCGTCCTGATGCGCTCCCTTCGCGTCCCCGACGAGATTCTGGCGGGGGTCGGCGTCGATGGCTCGGTCACTGTGGAGGGCGAGGTGGTGGGGCGCCTGCGCGGCCTGCTGTTCGACGCGGCCAAGGGGGACTCGGCCCTGGAGGACAAGGCCCTTCGCGCCGCCGCCCAGCGCGCGGTCGGTCCCGAGCTCGCCCGCCGCCTCGGCGCCCTGGCCGGGTCCGATGACGACGCCTTCGCTGTCCTGCCCGACGGCCTGATCACCTGGAACGGGGAGGCCGCGGGCCAGCTCGCGGGCGGGCGGCCCTTCAGCCCCCGCGTCCGCCTGTTCGGAGAGATGGGCCCCGAGCCGGCCCGCGAGCGCGCCCAGCGCCGGCTGGAGGCCTATCTCGCCGCCGAGGCCGGCCGTCGCCTCTCGTCCCTGCGCCGTCTCGAGACCGCCATGGCCGACGGCGCCCTCAAGGGCCTGGCGCGCGGGATCGCCTATCGCCTCTTGGAAGCGGGGGGCGTGATCGACCGCCGCCTCGTCGCCGCCGAGGTTTCGGCCCTCTCCCAGGCCGAGCGCCGCGACCTGAGGAGCTTCGGGGTTCGTTTCGGGGCCTTCAGCCTGTTCCTGCCGGGCCTGCTCTCCGACCTCGCCCGCCCCCTCGTCAGCGCCTTCGCCGGGCTGGAGGCCCCGCACTGGACCCCGGCGCCCGACGGTCTTGTCCGCCTGCCCGCCCCCGCCCCGTCGTCCCAGGCCCTGGCCTGGCGCGGCCGCCGCGCGGTCGCCGCCTGGGCCGTGCCGGTGGAGGAGCTCGAACGTCTTGACCAGCTCTTGCGCGACTCGCCGCGCCAGGCGGGCGGCTCGGCCCTGGGCGCCGACGCCGCCGCGACCCTCGGCTGGGAGGAGGCCGCCCTCGCCCCGATTCTGAAGGCCCTCGGCTACGCCCCCGCCCGCAAGCCCGTCCCCGGCAAGCCGGTCCTGTGGCGGCGCCGGACCGAACCCGCCGCCAAGGCCGCGCCAGACAAGCCCGCGCCCAACTCCCCCTTCGCGGCCCTCGCCGTGCTCAACGCGCCGCCCCCCGCCAAGCGGCCCCGCCGCAAGCCCCGCCGCAGGTTGCGCGCTACCACGGTCGCCTCGTGACCGAGGCCGCGGCCCGGATCGATGTGTGGCTGTGGCGGGCGCGCTTCTTCAAGACCCGCAGCATCGCCGCCCGCTTCGTCGACGAGGGCCGCGTGCGCATCACCCGTGCAGGGGCCGAGAGCCGCCTCGACAAGGCGAGCCGGCCGGTGCGTCCGGGAGACAGCCTGGTCTTCGCCCTCGGCGGCCGGGTGTTCGCGGTCAGGGTGGAGGCCCTGGGCGAGCGCCGGGGCCCGCCCGCCGAAGCCCGCGCCCTCTACGCCGCGCTGGACGCCTGAAGCTCCAGCCAAGCCCCCGCCAGCCGCCGGGCGTGGGCGCGCACGTCCGAGGGCCAGGGCCCGGTCAAGGCGTCGAACGCCGCCGTGTCCCGGGCATAGAGCGCCCGCGCCGCCTCCTCGAAGCCTTGGAAGTCCCCCGCCAGGGCGGCGATGAAGCGGTAGCCGGCGTCGCGGGCGTCGCGGGCCTTGCCCTCGGGGCCCCGGGAGGCCTGTTCCACCAGCTTGCGCAGGGCGACCGACGCGCCCCCGGGCTGGCCGTTCAGCCATTCCCAGTGGCGAGGAAGGAGGGTCACCTCGCGGGGGGTGACGCCGAGTTTAGGGCGGCCCCGTCCGCGCGGGCCGGGGGGCGCCTCTTCAGGCGGTTCTTCCCGCGTCAGCCTGCCGAGCACCTCGGCGGGGGTGCCGCTCAGGTCGAAGTCGATCTGGGCCCCTGTGGCGTCCTCGAAGATCAGGACCGGCCTGTCCTCGCCCCAGGCGAGGGTGCGTTTCACCGCCAGGGCCACGGCCTTCCGGTCGCCGGAAGCGATACAGCGGTCGCCGGCGAAGGCGGTGCAATTTGACGGGGCGGCAGGCATGGACGGCGTCTCCGGATTGGGATCGCCGATTAAATACCCGGATAAAATAAATTTGGCAAATATCGTCCGGGTCTAATTAACCTAGGGGTTTCGCGACGCCTTCTCTTCCAGGCCCGATTTGCCCTCCCGCGCCTCCAGCCTTTCGGCCACGGCGTCGGTGGAGACCCCGCTGGCGGCGAGAAGCACCAGCCAATGGTAGATCAGGTCCGCGCTCTCGGCGGCCAGGGCCTCGG
>CANJID010000064.1 GCA_947474395.1 Caulobacterales bacterium | reverse complement strand
GGGAGCGCTGACAGCGATGCGTCGCGCAAGTGGGTGACGGACTTGTCCGACTATCTGGATCGCGTCGAACCTGTCGCTGGCTAGAGCGCGTCAGGCGACAGTGTGAGCGGTTTGGCTTCGCCGGCCTTCGGCTAGCCGCCCGGCCGATAGCGCGCCGGGGTGTGTCCCATCTGTCGCCGGAAAGCGGCTATGAAGGCGCTCGCCCCGGCGTAGCCCGCCTCCAGCCCCGCCTCGGTGACGGAGGCCCCGCCGCCCAGCAGGGCGGCGGCGTGCAGCAGGCGCAGCCTCTGGCGCCATTCGGAAAAGCGCAGGCCGGTCTCGTCGCGGAACAGGCGCTGCAGGGTGCGGGGGCTCGCGCCCGCATCCCGGGCGATCTGCTCCAGGGAGGCGTCGTCCGCCGGGTCGCGCGCCAGGCGCTCGGCGACGGCGAGACAGCGCCGGTCGGTCGGCATGGGCAGGCAAAGCGGCAGGACCGGCGCGGCCGTGAGCTGGTCGAGCAGCGTCCGCGTCAGATGCTCGTTGACGGGATCGGCCAGGGGCAGCACCCCCCTCGCCTTCAGCCCCCGTCCCACCAGCTCCAGCACCAGCTCTCGCAGCAGGGGCGCGACCTCAATGGCGCGGCAATCGGCGGGCGCCTCCACGGCGAGGTCGGGGGGCAGGTAGACCGTGCGCATGACGAAGTCGCCGCGCGCCCGAATCTCATGAGTGAGGCCCGGCGGCGCCCAGACCGCCCGGGCCGGCGGGACCAGCCAGGACCGGCCCCCCGCCTCCACCCGCATCACCCCTTCGGCGGCGTAGATCAGCTGGCCCCAGGCATGGGCGTGCGGCTCGATGTGGTAGCCGTCGTAGTAGGTGCAGGCGAGGGTGCGGACGTCCGTCGCCATGGCTCAGCTCGTACCGAGCACGCCCTCGGGCCAGACCTGCGGGCCGTCGTATTGCATGGCGCCGACGCGGTTGCCCTCGGTGTCCTCGAAATAGATCAGCACCCCCACGCCCTCGATCCGGTACCTGGGCATGTCGATCCGACCGCCGCCCGCCTCCACCGCCGCGATCACCGCGTCCAGGTCCTCGACGTTGACGGTGCATTCGAAGCCGTGGTTGCCGGGGCCCTTGGGCCCGCGCCGGCCCTGCAGGGCGCCCAGGATGCCGGGCTTGTTCTTGGTCCCGGTGTAGATGTGGTAGTAGCCCGGCGGTCCCCAGGGCTCGATCCGCCAACCCATCACCGCCTCGTAGAAGCGCTTGGCGCGCTCCACGTCGTCGCACTCGATGGCGAAATAACCGACGTTGTTGGGCATGGCCGCCCCCTCCCCGTTTCGAGGTGGAATGATGCGGCCAAAGCGCGAGGCGCGCTATCGACAAGCTGCCGACTTATGTCGCGAACACGCCAAAAAGGGGCGGGCCTATTTCCCGCGGCCCCCGAAGGCCTGCATCGGCACGCCGAGTTCGAGCTGGGCGATGGACGAGCTGATCACCGACTGGGACGAGGGGTGGACCAGGTACATCTGGATGTCCCGGAAGTAGCGCTGCAGCTTCTGGCCTCGCCCGGCGGCGCGGACGCCGGCGGTGTGGAACAGCATGGTCACGGCCTCGCAGGCCATGAAGCAGGTCTCCTGGGCCACGCCCCACAGGCGCAGGGTGTCTTCCGTGGTGATCGGCTTGCCGGTCGCCGCCCAGTTCTCGCACTGCTCGCGGTAGATGGTCGCGCAGCGCAGGGTCAGGGCTTCGGCCGCGTCGGTGAGCTGTATGGCCTTGCCGAGCACGCGCTGGGTCTCGGCCTCCTCGGTCCGGGGCAGGCCGGGGACATGGTAGGACTTGGAGGTCTTGATGATCTCCTCGTACTCGTCGATCGCCGCCCGCGCCGTACCGGTGAGGATGGCGCCGAAGGTCGCCTGGTAGATCCCCCCCACCACCCCGAGGAAGCTGACGTCGCCGTGCAGGCGCAGGCCCACCGTGCCCTCGGGCGCGTACTCGGACGACAGCAGCACGCTGGAGGTGATGATGTGGTCGTCGGGCACGAAGACGTTGTCGACCACCACCGCGTGCGAGCCGGAGCCCTGCATGCCCAGCGCCGTGTCCCCGCCCCAGCTGTCCTCCAGTATCTTCACTTGGTCGCGGCGGACGATGAAGTTGATGCCGCGCGGCGAGCCGTCGTCGTTGGGGATCACCGCCCCGCCGATGAAGTGGGTCGAGACCGGGCTGCCCGAGGAATAGGCCCAGGTCCCCGAGACCCGCCAGCCGCCCTCGGCCTTCTCCCACTTGCCCGCGGGGGGCGCCCGGTGCGGAGCGCGGAAATCGCCGTCGGGGCCGAAGATCTCTGCTTGCGCCTTCTCCGAGAAGTGCGCGCCGACCAGCAGGGCGTGGGACGTCGCCAGGGTGTAGCACCAGCCGCTGGACGGATGACCTCTGGAGATCTCGATGACGATCTTGAACAGGGTCTCCATGTCGAACTGGTAGCCGCCGAACATGCGCGGCTGGACCGTCCGGTAGAGCCCGGCCGCCTTGATCGCCTCGTGCACCTCGTCGGTGTAGTAGCCGCGCTTGTCGGCCTCTTCCTGCTGCGCGCGCAGCATGGGGCGCAGGGCCCGCGCCCGCTCGATCAGGGTCGCCGGCGTCATGTCGGGTTCGGGCGGCTGGACCACGATCCTGCGCTCGGCGTCCATGCGATCGCCCTCGGGCATGCCTACTCCCTCCACTTTTCTTGGGCGGGACTTTAGGGATGGCCCGGCAGGGCCGCCACATGAATTAAACGGCGCTCAGGCCTCGGCGGGCGCCAGCTTGCGGAACTCGTTGTGGCCCAGCCCGGCGGGCCAGGTCTCCAGGCGGTCCAGCAGGGCTTCGTGCTCTTCCCACAGCTCGGCCGGCAGGCGGTCGCCGAACTTCTCGTAGCCTTCGGGGATGAGGGAAGCCTCTTCCTTCCAGACCGAGCGATCGACCGAGAGCAGCAGCTCCAGGGCATGGTCGCTGAGGTTCAGGCCGGAGACGTCAAGCGAGTCGCGGGTGGGCAGGTTGCCGATCGGGGTGGCGTGGGCGTCGGCCTTGCCTTCCAGCCGCTCGACGATCCACTTCAGGACCCGGCTGTTGTCGCCGAAGCCCGGCCACACGAACTTGCCGTGCAGGTCCTTGCGGAACCAGTTGACGAAGTAGATGCGGGGCAGCTTCGCGGGGTCCGCCTTCTTGCCCATCTTCAGCCAGTGGCCGAAGTAGTCGCCCATGTTGTAGCCGCAGAACGGCAGCATGGCGAAGGGGTCGCGGCGCAGCTCGCCCACCTTGTTCTCGGCGGCGGCGGTGCCTTCGGAGGCGACGTTGGAGGCCAGGAAAACCCCGTGGCGCCAGTTGAACGCCTCGGTGACCAGCGGCACGGCGGTGGCTCGACGGCCGCCGAACAGGATGGCCGAGATCGGCACGCCCTTGGGGTCTTCCCACTCGGGGGCGATGATCGGCACCTGGCTCGCCGGCACGGTGAAGCGGGCGTTGGGGTGGGCGGCGGGCTCGGGACTGTCGGGGGTCCAGGAGCGGCCCTTCCAGTCGGTGAGGTGCGCCGGGGGGGTGTCGGTCAGGCCTTCCCACCAGACGTCGCCGTCATCGGTCAGGGCCACGTTGGTGAAAACGCTGTTGGCGTAGAGGCTGTCGATGGCGTTCTTGTTGGTCGATAGGCCCGTGCCCGGCGCCACGCCGAACAGGCCCGCTTCCGGGTTGATGGCGTAGAGGCGGCCGTCGTCGCCGAAGCGCATCCAGCAGATGTCGTCGCCGATGGTCTCGGCCTTCCAGCCCGGAATGGTGGGCTGCAGCATGGCGAGGTTGGTCTTGCCGCAGGCCGAGGGGAAGGCGCCGGCGACATAGTGCGACGCGCCCTCGGGCGAGGTCAGCTTGAGGATGAGCATGTGCTCGGCCAGCCATCCCTCGTCGCGGGCCATGATCGAGGCGATGCGCAGGGCGTAGCACTTCTTGCCGAGGAGGGCGTTGCCGCCGTAGCCGGAGCCGTAGGACCAGATCTCCCGGCTCTCGGGGTAATGCACGATGTACTTGGTCTCGTTGCAGGGCCAGGCCACGTCCTGCTGGCCGGGTGCCAGCGGGGCCCCCAGGGTATGCACGGCCGGGACGAAGAAGCCGTCCTCGCCGATGGCGTCCAGCGCCGCCTTGCCCATGCGGGTCATGACGCGCATCGAGATGGCCACATAGGCGCTGTCGGTGATCTCGACGCCGAGGGCGGAGATCTTGGAGCCGACCGGGCCCATGGAGAAGGGAACCACATACATGGTGCGGCCGCGCATGGCGCCGGTGAAGAGCGGCTTCAGCGTGGCGCGCATCTCGTCCGGCGCCATCCAGTTGTTGGTCGGACCGGCGTCGTCCTTGTCCTCGGAGCAGATGTAGGTGCGGCTCTCGACACGGGCGACGTCCCGCGGGTCGGAAGCGGCGTAGAAGGAGTTGGGACGCTTTTCGGGGTTGAGCTGGCGCAAGGTGCCGGACTTGATCAGGTCGCCGGTCAGGGCGGTCCATTCCTCGTCGGAGCCGTCGCACCAGTGCACCCGGTCGGGCTGCATCAGCTCGGCCATCTCGCGCACCCAGGCGACGAGTTTGCGGTGCTTGGTGGGGGCCGGGTCCAGCCCGGGAATCGTGGAAGCCGAGGTCAAGTACGCTCTCCCTACCCATCAATAGTCCGGCGAGGCCGCAGGCCTTACGGAATCCCGGTTGGCGTCGATCTTACGCGTTCGGCCGGGCGTCTGCCAATTTCATGCCGCGCCGATAGCATGCGCCGCCGATCCATGAATGAATCGGCCGCGCGGAGCGCGCTCCGTAGCCGAGACCGTGCCCATAGGCTAGTCTTAACGGCGCTCAGGGGGGCGACCAATGGTCATTGCCGGAATCTTCCTCTTCCTCGCCGCCGTCGTGCTGCTGCGGGCGATCAAGATCGTGCCGCAAGGGCACGAGTTCACGGTGGAGCGGTTCGGCCGCTACGCCCGCACCCTGAAGCCCGGCATCAGCTTCCTCACGCCCTTCGTCGAGGGGGTGGGGCGCAAGATCAATATGATGGAGCAGGTGATGGAGGTCCCCAGCCAGGAGGTCATCACCAGGGACAACGTCGGGGTGAAGGTGGACGCCATCGTCTTCATCCAGGTGATGGACGCCTCCTCGGCGGCCTATCGCGTGGCCAATCTCGACTTCGCCATCTCGCAGCTCACCATGACCAACCTGCGCACCGTGGTCGGCTCGATGGAGTTGGACGAGGTGCTGTCCAACCGCGACCACATCAACAGCCGGCTTCTTGAAGTCATAGACGCCGCCACCGGCCCCTGGGGCGTCAAGGTCGCGCGCATCGAGATCAAGGACCTGCAGCCCCCGCCGGACATCACCAACGCCATGGCCCGGCAAATGAAGGCCGAGCGCGAGCGCCGCGCCGTGATCACCGAGGCGGACGGCGAGAAGCAGGCCCAGATCGCCCGCGCCGAGGGCTCCAAACAGGCCGCGATCCTGGAGGCGGAGGGCCGCAAGGAAGCCGCCTTCCGCGACGCCGAGGCCCGCGAGCGGCTGGCCCATGCCGAGGCCAAGGCCACCGAGGACGTCTCCGCCGCCATCGCCAAGGGCGACGTTAATGCGGTGAACTACTTCATCGCCCAGCGCTACGTGGACGCCTTCTCCAAGCTGGCGGAATCGCCCAACGCCAAGATGATCGTGGTGCCCACCGAGATGAGCGCCCTGGTGGGCTCCATCGCCGGGATCGGCGACCTGGTCCGCAGCGCCGACGCGTCCCGCAACGCCCCGACACCGCCGCCGCAGCAACGCCGCGGGCCGGCTGCGCCGCGGACGGAGTGAGGCGGCCATGGAACCGCTCTACGGCTTGTACCTGAGCCAGCCCTTCTGGCTGTGGGCGGGGGTCGGCGCGGCCGTGCTGGGGATCGAGGTCGCCACCGGCTCGGGATACCTGCTGTGGCCGGCGGGCTCGGCGGCGGCGATGGCGGTGCTGGCCCTGTTCGGAGTCCGGCTCGGCCTGGCCGGCGATCTCTTGCTCTTCGCCATCCTGACCCTGGTCACCACCCTGACCGCGCGCCGCTTCTGGCCCAATGCGCGCCTCGCCATAGGCGCGGACATCAACGACCCCTTGCCCCGCCTGATCGGCCACCATGGCCAAGCTGCCGAAGCCTTCCAGGGCGGGCGCGGCCGCGTCTTCGTCGACGGCAAGGAGTGGGCGGCGGAGGCCGAGGATCTCGCGCCCATCGCCCGCGGTGAACGGATCGAGGTCATGGCCGTCCTGGACGGCGCTCGGCTGATGGTGCGCGCCCCGGGTGAGGCGGCCGGTTGACGGCGGTCGATCCGCCCCGGCCCACGGGTTTCCGCCTCCCGCCCCGCTGGCGGCCCCCGCGGTGGACGCTCAGCGCGCTCCTGATCTGGACCGTGCTCGGCGTCGCGCTCCGGCTGGAGCACTGGCCGTTGCTGGGACTGGTCTCCCTGGCCGGCATGGTCCCGATCTACCTCGCCTTCGTCGCCCTCGGGACCGGCCTCGCCCTCGCCTGCCTGGTCGCCACCATCTGGCGCAGGGGAAGCCTGATCGCCGCCGTGGGCTTCGTGGCGGCCGCGGGGCTACTGGTCGCCGCAGCGCAGCCCCTGACGGACACCGGGGCCTTCATCAAGTTCCTGATGGTCAAGGGCGACTACGACAAGGCGATCCTGGCCGTGAATGACGGGGCCGTCGACGACACCGGCACGGTCCGCGTCGACGAGGGTCCACCCGTCCGTGTGGGCTTCGTCTGGGCGAGGTCCGGCCACGGCTGGGCGGGGGTGGTGCACGACGAGAGCGGAATCGTCATGACCGACCAAGGGCGGGGCAAGCCCCTGTTCAGAGGTTTCCTGCTTCTTTGCCGGCCCTTGCAGGGCCCCTACTACTTCTGCTCCTTCGCCTGACAAACCTGGGGAGGCGACCATGCGGGGATCGATGGCGGCAGGATTGGCGGCGACCCTCGTCCTCGCCGCCTGCGGACCGACGCCTCCCGCCAAGACCGACCTCTGGGCCGTCTACGACCAGGCGCTGAAGGGGGCCAAGTACGTCGACCTGACCCACACGATCGAGCCGTCGAGCCCGGTCTGGTACGGCTTCGGGCCTTCGAAGTTCGCCCCCGCCGTCGATCCCAAGACGGGTAAGGCGTACGCCTATGGCAAGGACGGGTTCGAGGCGACGCATTACGACCTCTCCACCGACCAGCTCGGCACCCAGCTCGACCCGCCGGCCCACTGGGCGCCGGAATACCCGTCCATCGACGAGCTGCCGGCCAGCTACACGATCCGCCCCCTGGTGGTGATCCCGATCACGGAGCAGGTGGCGAAGGACCCGGGCTATCACCTTCAGGTCGCCGACATCGAGGCCTTCGAGACGGCGCACGGGACCATCCCGGCGGGGTCGGTGGTGTTCGTCCGCTCGGACTGGTCGAAGCGCTGGCCCGACCCTCAACTCGCCCAGGAGAAGGTCTTCCCCGGCGTCAGCCTGGCGGCGCTCAAGCTGCTGCAGGAGCAGCGCCACATCCTGTTTCACGGCCACGAGCCGCTGGACACGGACACCACCCCGACCCTCGAGGGCGAGGCCTGGCTGATGCACAACGGCTACGCCCAGGCCGAGGGCGTGGCCAACCTCGACCAGGTCCCGCCGACCGGCTGCCTGGTCGCCATCGGCTATCCGAAGTTAAAGGGCGGAACCGGCGGCTACGCCCGCTACGTCGCCATCTGCCCGCCCGGCTGGAAATACGGGGTCACGGCCGGCGCCGCCGACGCCCCCCTGCCCAAGGGCGCGCCGCTGCACTGGGACGCCGCCGCCGGGACCCGCGTCCGCTAGCGGCGGAGCCCCCAACTGAACGGCGATCTCTGGTCTCAGGGCCGCTCTCGCGCTATCTGGGGGCCAAGGTTTCAAAGGGATCGGTCATGAAGGACTACAAGCTTCTCATCGACGGCAAGCTGGTGGCGGGCGCCTCGACGCTGGACGTCGTCAACCCGGCGACCGAGGAGGTGCTGGGCCTGTGCCCCCGCGCCGACCTGACGCAGCTGAACCAGGCGGTCGCCGCCGCCAAGCGCGCCTTCCCGGCCTGGTCGGCGAAGACCACCGCCGAGCGCGGCGAGGTGCTGAACAGGCTGGCCGACGCCCTGGAGGCCCGCCACGCCGAGTTCGCCCGCTTGCTGACCGAGGAGCAGGGCAAGCCCCTCGACTTCGCCATGTTCGAGGTCTCGATCGCCCTTGGCATGCTGCGCTATTTCGCCGGCCGCGACACCCCGACCAAGGTGCTGCGCGAGGACGACAATGTGCGGATCGTCCAGCACCACACGCCGCTGGGTGTGGTGGCGGCGATCATGCCGTGGAACTTCCCGATGATCATGCTGTGCTCGAAGATCGCCCCGGCGATCAGCGTCGGCAACACCGTGGTCTGCAAGCCCGCCCCGACCACGCCGCTGACGGCCATGCTGTTCGGCGAACTCTGCGTCGGCCTCGTGCCTGACGGGGTGATCAACATCATCGGCGACGCCAACGACCTGGGCGCGGCCCTGACCGGCCACCCGGACGTGGCCAAGGTCTCCTTCACCGGCTCCACCGCCACCGGCAAGAAGGTGATGCAAAGCGCGGCGGGCAGCCTGAAGCGCCTGACCCTGGAGCTGGGCGGCAACGACGCGGCCATCGTGCTGGAGAACTCCGACACCAAGGAGGTCGCCGCCAAGGTGTTCGCCGGCGCCACCCTGAACTCCGGCCAGATCTGCATGGCCGTGAAGCGCGTCTACGTCCACGAGAGCCAGTACGACGCCATGTGCGAGGAGCTCGGCCGGCTGGCCGAGGCGGCCGTGGTCGGCGATGGCCTGGAGCAGGGCACCCAGCTCGGCCCGATCCAGAACAAGGCCCAGTACGACAAGGTGCTCGGCTACATCGAGGAAGCCCGTCAGAAGGGCAAGATCGTCGCCGGCGGCGAGTCCAACGACCGCAAGGGCTACTTCGTGCGCCCGACCATCGTGCGCGACATGCCCGAGGACAGCCGCCTGGTTCAGGAAGAGCAGTTCGGCCCGGTCCTGCCGGTGCTGAAGTACGCCGACCTCAACGACGCCATCGCCCGGGCCAACGCCACCACCTACGGCCTCGCCGGCACGGTCTGGGGCAACGACCTGAAGCACGCCTACGAGGTCGCGCAGCAGATCGACAGCGGCACCATCTGGGTCAACCAGCACCTGGACCTGCCCTACGACATCCCCATGGGCGGCGCGAAGGAGTCGGGGGTCGGCGTGGAGATGGGCGAGGACGGCCTGGCCGAGTTCACCCAGGCCAAGGTGATCAACATCGCCAAGCACGGCCTGGCGGCCACCGTCGCCTGACACGGACCACATCGCAGAGACGGCGAAGGGGGCGGATCATTCCGCCCCCTTTTCGTTGCCGTGGAGCGCCTCCCCCCTCGTCGGGGAGGGGAATAGAAAAGGGGGCGACATCGCTGTCGCCCCCTTCGCAATTCAGGCCGTCCCGCCGAGGCGGGGAAGTGTCAGCCGCCGCTGCCGCTGTAGAGCGTGCCGAGATAGGCGGTGAGGCGGCCGGTGATGATGACGATCGCCCAGATCAGGCTGGCGGCCACGCCCCAGTAGACGCCGCGCTTGGTGATCACGCCCGACTCCTGGAACCCGGCGGCTTCCCGCTTCAGGAACTTCTGGAAGTAGAAGGTGATGACCACGCCCACGACCACCGAGGTGAACTTGATGTCGAACACCAGGTCCTTCAGGTAGTCCATCGGCTTGGTGCACCACAGGGTGAACCCGCTGACGAACTGGAGGGCGATGCCCACCCAGATGAACGGGAAGAACTTGCCGAGAGACGTGGGCGGCACCGTCCGGAAGAATCCGAACAGCCGCAGTCCCATGATGAAGATGAGGCCGGCGACCGTCGCCACCCCGAAGGCGTGGATGGTCAGGGCGATCGCCCAACCCCACGACGACCTGACCCATTCCGCGTAGGCCGAATCCTGCAGCGCTTGGAGCACTGGTTCCCCCTAATCCTTTGTCTCTGCCGAGATCATCAACCGTGGTCGCTCGGATCCACCGTCTTGTTCATGAAGAACAGGGCCGTGAAAGCGACCGCCAGGACGACCACCGCGACGGCGACGACCATAAGAAAGATATCCACCGAAAGGCCTCCGCGTCAGAGCGTGATGTAGGGCAGCAAACGGCCGCCCATGATGACGGTGGTCCAGGAAAACAGGACCAGGGCCGCGACCCACTTGGCCTTGATCGGCGCGTCTTCACCCGCCTTCACGGCCCACAGCTTGTCGGACAGCGAGAAGTACAGAACCGCGATCGCTCCGATCGGCAGGAACATCATCTTCGGCCAGAACGCCGGCTCGTTCACGTAGCGGAAGGTGTCCGCCATGAGCATCAGCATGCCCGTGAAGACGTTCATCATCACCCCCAGCACCCCGATCGGCAGGATGCGGTGGATGGCCGAGAAGGGGATGGATTTCCACAGGCCGAAGATGCGCATGGTCACGGCCAGCACGGTGGCGAACACCAGGGTGTAGCCGAAGAAGTGGATGGTCTGCCAAGGCACGAACCAGATCACGTTGTTGATCAGGATTTCGGTGCGCTGGGCCACGCCGATATCCGCGTTGGTGCGCAGGTGATCGGTGGCCGTCAGGATTTCCGGGTGGTTGATCTGGCCGCCGCGGTGGCCGGTCTCGGCCATCAGCGCCAGGGTGATGAAGGCCAGGGCCAGGATGATCCAGGTCGAGGTCTTGGAGAAGGTCCCCGAGTAGCGGTAGCGCCAGATCTCGATCCAGGCGGCGCAGCCGGTGGCGGCGAGGCCGAACAGGGAGAAGACGGCGAAGTCGCGGTGGGCGTTGATCACCGCCTTGGTGATGCCGACCACCGGGGGATCGGTCAGGGCCCACATGGCCGAGGAGCCGGTCACGAAGGTGGGGGCGCCGAGGATGCCGCAGATCACCAGGGCGACGTAGGAGGCCCGCTTCATCGCGTCCGTCTTGGTGATGATGCCCGTGATGAAGAAGAACAGGGCGAACACGAAGCCCACGGTGGTGAAGTGGTTCAGGATGATGTGGATGTGCGACCAGATCTGCGGGGTCTTGCCCTCGATCGGCGCGAAGCGCAGCTCGCGGTGGGCGATGTCCCAGCCGTTCCAGGCCACAATGCCGACGACCAGCAGGGTCAGCAGCGCCAGGCCCAGCACCAGGTGCAGGGCGTCCTCTGAAATCGCAGGCTTTTTCCACGACCGCCACAGGGTGATCATGGCGGCGATGCCGGTGAGGGCGAGGAAGAACATCGCGACCCAGGCCCATGCGGCGTGCAGGTCCATCAGGTCAGTGGAGAACTTCGGGTTCGCCGCCAGCTTCACCATGGAGCCGACGCCGCTGAAGTAGGTCGGCAGGGTCAAAAGGCCGATGCCCGCGAAGACGAACAGGCAGGCGCGCCGCTTGGTTTCGCTGTGGAGGCGCATGGCCGCCACGTAGAAGCCCAGCGCGAAAATCAGTCCGACGGACGGAAAGACGCTGGCGAGAATGTGCAGGTGCGCCCAAGACGCCGGAATCAGATGCATTTGAGGCTCCCCTCCCCAATTGCCCGCGACCATAGGCGAACAAATGCAGCGTTGTCAGACATAAATTTCATAACCAGCGATAAGTACGCCGGACCCCGGAAAATCACTCCCATCGTCCCTCGCACTGCCCGGTGGGCTTATCCGCCCAGTCCCGGCGCGACCTCTTTGGCGAACATCGCGAGAGACTGCAAGGCTCCTTGATACGGTATGTCGCCAAAGATCATCTGGCCGACGATGTAGCTCGCCCCCGCGGTCCTCAGCTGGTCGGCCACAAAGTCCCTCACCTTGTCCGGCGGACCGGCCACGCCGAGGCCCGCGGCCTCGCTCGCTTCCCAGCTGACCGGGAAGGCGGGAGGCGTCGGAACGCCCTTGCGCTCCCACAGCTGGCGGAAGTTCGCGTACCACTTGTCATAGGCCGCGATCGCGGTCTTGCGGGCTTCGGCCTCAGTCGGCGCGACCACGATGTGACGGTTGATCCCCATCAGCGGGATGTCCGCGGCCGGCTTCCCCAGCTTGTCCCATTCCTCGCGATAGCGGGCGAACGGCACGGCCGCCCGGGAGGCTGGGGCCAGCGACACGGCGTTGACGTTGTTGGCCGCGCACCAGACGGCGGTCTCCGGGCTCGACAGGCCGTACCACAGCGGCGGGTGCGGCTGCTGGTAGGGCCGGATCATCACCTTGAAGTCCTCGAAGGTGTAGTGCTTGCCCCGGAAATTGACCGTGTCGCTGGTCAGGGCCTGCAGCAGGATGTCCCGCGCCTCGTTGTAGCGCTCGGGGACCTCCTCGGGATTCACCCCGAAGGACTGCTGCTCGATGAACACCGCGCCCCGGCCGATGCCCATCTCCAGCCGTCCGTGGCTGAGATGGTCGAGCATGGCCACTTCCTCGGCCAGCCGCAGGGGGTGGTACATCACCGGCAGATAGACCAGCGGCCCGAAGCGCAGGCGCTTGGTGCGCTGGGCCACCGACGAGAGGTAGACGTTCGGCGAGCCGGCCATGCCCAGCGGCGTGCCGTGGTGCTCGGCCACGTGGTAGCCGTGGAAGCCCAGGCGATCCATCGCCTCGACCAGGTTCAGCCGGTCCTCGAAGTACTGAGTGGGACCGACGCCGCTATCGTCGACGTGGTCGAAGATTCCGAACTTCATATGCGTTTCCCTGCTCCCCCTCGCTTATCCGGGGGGTTCCCGTCACCGGCTCAGTTCCACCGTATCGCTGCTAAGTTTGCAACGGGCGCTAGTTACACGCCCATGGTGAAGCCGATCCAGCGGCCGAACGCGACCACGCCCAGCCACAGGACGATCGAGGACAGGCCGGCGAATCCCACGGCCGCGGGAGCCTTCTCCTGGGCGTCCCACTTGGCGATGTCGCGCATGGTGATGAAGTGGAAGGCGGTCAGGTTCACGAACGCCAGCAGCATCAGGACCATCTTCATCTGGAACGGGAAGTTCTCGGCGTACTTGGCCGAGTTCGAGGTGAAAAGCGCCGTGCCCGTGATCACCGCCAGCACGAAGTTGGCCACCGTGAACGGCAGGGTGTCGTGCATCACCTTGGAGACGGGGAACGCCCGCGAGGCCACGCCCATCAGCCGCAGGTCGACGATCAGGATGGTGCCCAGGACGATGGTGATCGCCAGCACGTGCACGCTTTCGATCCAGGGAAACAGGAAGCCGCTCTCGCGGATCGACACCCCGAGGGGCGTGTCCTGCAGCCAGAGGAAGAACTCGTTGGGGGTCATTCAGCCGTTCCTAGTCCCAGTTAATACCCGGTGCGCGCGCCCACGGCGCCGACCGGCGGAGTGTGCTGGCGCGTGCAGCTAGTAGACTTCGAAGTAGGCGATCCAGCGGCCGGCGAAGACGATCGCCGCGAACAGGAACAGCGAGGCGATGGCGATGATCTTGGCCGCCGTCTTGCGCGAAGGCTTCATGTCCCAGAAGGCCGAGTCCGTCCGCACGCCGCGCTCGACGGTCAGGACCAGGGCGCAGGCGCAGAGCAGCAGGACCATCTTCAGCTGGAAGGCCGGGTTCTCGAGCGAGCGCGCCGGCTCGCCGGTGATCAGGGCGGCGCCGGTAAGCAGCAGGACGATCAGCGCCCACCACACCCACGGCATCAGCCGGTTGATCAGCACCGACAGGGGCTGGCCGCGGCCCGCAAGGCCCAGGATGCGGAAGTCGAGCATCACCATGGCGCCCATGACGATGGCGATGCAGGCGATGTGGACCGTCTGGACCGCGGGCACGATCCAGGTGACGTTCTGGATCACGAGGCTTGGCGGCGTTCTCGACAGCCAGTCGGTGAAGGCGTGCAGTGAGTCCGACGTCATTGTTTCCTCGACCAAGCCATGAGCCGCCGCTCTCCAACGGATTGCGGCGCTCCGGGGTTCACAAGCTCACCATACGCGACGGGCGCGCATCGCCCTCGGCGATCCCCGGCGTCGCCGCCGGGGCGGCATAACCCGCCGGCCCTGGCGCTGCAAGGCGGCTGTCCTCAGGTGAACCATAAGGATAATCAAGCGGGATGAGCGACTGGACCGGCCGGGCGGCCCCCTCACTGGACGAGATGATGGACCTGGCCCGCCGGGCGCTCGACCGCCTGCCCCAGCCGTTCCGGCGGCTGGCCGCGGACGTGGTGCTGCATGTGCAGGACTTCGCCGACGAGGAGACCCTGGACTCGATGGGGATCGAGGACGCCTTCGAGCTGACCGGGCTCTATCTGGGTCTGGAGCTGAACCAGCGGTCGGTCTCGGACCCGCTGCCGCCGACCCCGCGGGTGTTCCTCTATCGCCGGCCGATCCTGGACGAATGGGCCGAGCGCGGCGACCTCAGCCTGGATGAGCTGGTCGAGCACGTCCTGGTGCACGAGATCGGCCACCACTTCGGCCTCTCCGACGACGACATCGACAGCATAGAGGCCGCTCCCGACCAGGATTAGGCCGGGATCATTTCTGCAACCGCCGCGTTGTCCCTTCAGCGCCGACGACCGCGGCGGGAGAGACGGGATGAAATCACTTGGCCACGGCTGGAGGGGTCTGCCCTCCTGGACCCTCGCGCCCCGCGGGCCCCGACGCCCCCTTCCCTCTCCGCAGATAGGCCGGGACGCCCCGCGTCCGGGCGACGGAACCGGCCGGGCCGGTCGTGTCGCGCCCGACTGACGCGGGCCTGGCCTGCAGGGCCGGTATCGACGGCTTGACGATCATCAGCACGGTCAGGGCGGCCAGGGCCACTGCCACCACCGAGCCCAGCGTCACCCAGCGCCGATGGAGGCTGTGGTAGCGCGGCGGCAACGCCGCGCCCGTCTCGGCGGCGGCGTCGGCGACCTCCCGCATCTTGGCCTGGGTGATCATCACCGGCAGCCACAGGACGCCGATGGCCACGTAGAAGACCAGGCTGACGAGGATCCAGCCCTCGAACACCGACTGGCCGGTGATGTTGGCCAGGGCGATCCCCGTCACCGGCTGGGCCACCACCGCGGTGGCGGTCATCACCAGGTCCGACATCACCACGCGCCGGGCGGTACGCGCCGCCAGGGCGGCGTCGCCGCTGCGCCGGGCCGTGGTGACGAAGTAGAACGCCGCCAGGGGAACGCCGAACAGCGCCAGGACGCCGAGTTCGTGTGCGGCTCTGAGAAACAGATACAGACTCATCAGGATTTCCTGGGACGCTTTCCCGGTCCGGCCGGACGGCCGCTTCTAGTCGCCGCCGGCCCGGCCGTCTTCCCCGCTCGGCCCTTAAGTGTTCTCGGCGATGAAGGCCATCACCTGGTCGCCGACGCGGGTGTCGGGGGTGTTCAGGTGCTGGGTCAGGGTCAGGTGGTTGTGGCCGACGGCCTGGATCACCCGCGGCCACTTGCCGTTCTTGGCGGCATAGGCGGCGATCAGGTTGGCGGCCTGTTTCTGGAAGTCCACGGGGTCGAACTCGGCCACCGCCACCAGCAGGGGCACGCCGCTGTCCACGATCCCCTGCACCGAGGTGGCCCGGCCCCAGGTCTTCTCGTCGTCGCCGAGGTAGGACTGCTGCATCGGACTGCGGTCGGCCCGGTCGAAGTCGTAGATGCCCGAGAAGAAGATCACCCCCGCGAGCCCATGGCTGCCGCCCACGTGCAGGTCCTTCTCGGTGACGTAGGAGGCCGCGTGGGTGCCGCCGGCCGAGGTGCCGGCCAGGATGATGCGGTCGGGATCGCCCCCGTGCTGGGCGATGTTGGCGCGGACCCAGGCGATGGCGTCGCCCACGTCGCGCGAGCCTTCCGGCCACTGGATCTCGGGGGCGTAGCGGTAGGTGATATTGACCCCCACCATGCCGTGCCGCGCCGCCCACAGGGGGACGTTGTCGTTGTAGGGCGAGCCCGGCATTTTCTTGTCGCCGCGCATGAAGCCGCCGCCGTGCACGAATACGAACACCGGCAGAGGCCCGGAGGCGGTCAGGGGCTGGAACACGTCCAGGCGGTGGCGCGCATGGGTTCCGTAGGTGCGGTCCCGCGTCACGACGATGTCCTGGTAGGGCTCCTGCTCGTGGAAGGGCAGCATCAAGGGGCCGGAGCCTTCCAGCAGGCCGGGGGTCAGGTCCCGGCCGAGGTCCTTGATCTTCGCCGTCAGGGCGGGGATGTCCATGGCCATGGGAAACGCCTCCTCGGATCGTGACCGGGGTCGCCACGCTGTGCTTTTGGGGCGGCCATATGGCCTTCGCCCCCTGCCCAAGGCAAAGGGTTTTGCGCCGATAAGTCAGCGCCGATCGCAGGGCGGACCGGACTCCGGAGCCAGGTCCCGGAGTCCGCCGTGGCGGTGACTACTTCTTGGCGACCGCCGTCGCCGGGCACTTGGTGAAGCGGCCCTTGGCGTCCTTGCAGGGGGCGGCTTTTGCGGCGGTCTTGGCGGTCGCCGCGGGCGGGCACTTCATGAACTTGCCCTTGGCGTCGCGGCAGGCCGCGGCGTCGGCGGAAAAGGCGCTGGCCGCCATGGCGAGCGCGGCGAGGATAGCGAGCGTACGGTTCATCTGGGCGACCCCTCCACTGGTCATCAGCGGAGCCTGCGGCCGGAACGCGGCCGACGCCACTTACATCCTTGTGAGCCGGCGCCGCCAAGGCGCGCGCCGCTCATGGTCTCGCCCTCCGCCGTCCCCTATCCTCGAACTCCACGGACGATGGGAAACGCGATGAACGAGCCCAATGCGGCGCAGGCGACCTACTGGAACGACCAGGCGGGCCCGACCTGGGCGGAGGTGCAAGGCCAGCTCGACCGGCAGCTCGAGGGCCTCGGGCGGCGCGGCATGGCGGCCCTGGCGGCCAAGGCGGGCGAGCGCATCCTCGACGTGGGCTGCGGGACCGGCCAGACCAGCCTGGAGCTGGCGCGGGCCGTCGGCGCGGACGGCGCGGTCCTGGGCGTGGACATATCGGCGACCCTGCTGGAGGTGGCGCGCCGCCGCGCCGAGGGCGTGCCGGGGCTGAGCTTCGCCGAGGGCGACGCCCAGGTGTTCGCCTTCCAGCCCGGCGGGTTCGACGGCGTCTTCTCGCGCTTCGGCGTCATGTTCTTCGCCGATCCGGCGGCCGCCTTCGCCAATATCCGCAAGGCCCTCAAGCCCGGCGGGCGCCTCGCCTTCGTCTGCTGGCGCCCCCCGGCGGAGAACCCGATGATGGTCCTGCCCATGCAGGCGGCCGCGCCCCTCCTGCCGCCGCAGCCGCCGTCGGACCCCGAGGCCCCCGGCCCCTTCGCCTTCGCCGACGCGGGCCGCACCGGCCGCCTGCTGACGACGGCTGGTTTCGAGGATGTCGCCTTCACGCCTTACGACGAGCTGGTCAGCCCCGGCGACCTGGAGACCACCCTGGCCCTGTCCTTCCGCATCGGCGGTCTGGGCGGGATTCTGCGCGAGAACCCGGAGCTGCGCGAACCCGTCGTCCCCCTGGTCCGGGCTGCGCTGGCCGCCCACGACGGTCCCGATGGGGTCCGGCTCGGCGCGGCGGTTTGGATCGTCACCGCCCGCTCGCCGGGCTGAGCCGGGTTGCCGCCCAAGCTGCCTGTGCTAGGTCACCCCCAAGACGCCGCGGCCAGCCGGAGCACCGACCTTGTCCAAGTTCACCGTCATCAGCTTTCCGACCTGCCCCTTCGTGCAGCGGGCGATCATCGCCCTGAAGGAGAAAAAGGCGGATTTCGACGTGGTCTACATCGACCTCGGCAATAAGCCGGACTGGTTCCTGGCCATCTCCCCGCTCGGCAAGGTGCCGGTGCTGAAGGTCGAGCGGCCGGGCAAGCCGGACGCGGCGGTGTTCGAGAGCGCGGTGATCGTGGAGTACCTGGAGGAGACGGCGGGGGGCGTCGCCCTGCACCCGTCCGATCCGCTGGAGCGGGCCCAGCACCGGGCCTGGGTCGAGGTCGGCTCGCAGGTCTTGATGGACCTCTGGCGCATCCAGATGGCGACGGCCGAGGAGGACCTGGCGGGCGCCCGGACCAACCTCTCCGCCAAGCTGGGGCGCATCGAGGCCGAACTCGGCGACGGCCCCTACTTCGGCGGCAAGTCGTTCAGCGTGGTGGACGCCACCTTCGCCCCGGCCCTGCGCCAGATCGGCGTGCTGAACGACGTGGGGGGCGCGGGCCTGCTGGACGGCTTCCCCAAGGTCGCCGCCTGGGCCAAGGCCCTGGCCGAACGGCCCAGCGTCCGCGAATCGGTCCCGGATGACTACGCCGACCTCTTCCTCGCGCCACTCAAGGAACGTGGCTCGCTGATCCTGGGCGGGGCTTAGGCTCTTCCCCCTCTGGGGGAAGTGTCCGCCCGAACGGGCGGACGAAGGGGGCTGAAGGGCGTCGCGTTTAGCCCCCTTCCCCCGCTTCGCGGGTACCTCCCCCAGAGGGGGAAGAGTAAAAAGCCCTACTTCTTCCGGACGTTCGAATCCCCGAAGTCCACCCGCGTCTTGCCCTCGTCGTCCACGTAGGCGTGGTTGGCCTCGCAGATGTACTCCTGGATTTTGTAGCCGGGGTTGCGGCGGTACAGGTAGGTGAACTTCCACGGGGCGGTCAGGAAGACCGGGTCGGTGATCGTCACCTCGTCCTGCAGATAGTCGGGCGAGAGCAGCTTGAAGCGCTCGCTGATCCGCATCTCCAGGGAGTGCTTGACCATGGGCTCGGCGCCCTGGCGGAAGCGGGCCTCCTCCTTCACCCCGATGGTGTCGACCACCAGGGTGTCGCCCTCCCACTTGCCGACCGAGTGGCCGAACCAGACCGGCTCCACGTCGCCCACAACGCCCTGCGGCTCGTCGAGGTAGATGCGGCGGACCTGATTGTAGCTCTCCTGGATGATGGTGACCTGGCCCGGGGTCTCAAGGATTTCCATCGGGAAGATGGCGTTCATCATCGGGATCATCCCCTCGGGCAGGCACTGCGTCGAGTTGATGGCGATGGGCTCGCCCTTGCGGTCGGCCTCGCGGGAGGCGATGGCCATGGCCTGGAATTCGGCCAGGTACTCGGCCTTGAACGGCGGCGGGGTGACGATGCGCCCCGGCACGACCACGCCCGGGGGCAGGGCCGCGCGGGCGCCGCCGCCGCCGCCCGCCAGACCGCCGGGAGGTCCGGCCGCGGCCGGTGCGCCGGCCGGACGCGGAGC
>CANJID010000063.1 GCA_947474395.1 Caulobacterales bacterium | reverse complement strand
GGGGCGGGGGGGGGGGGGGGATTGTTCGAGGCTCATGAGGAGCTTCTAGCGTGCTTTCGGGCGGCCGCGAACAATCGGCGATGGTATTCAAGAGACCAAGAGGCAGGCTGGCGCCGGGGGGCGGCTCGATGACGAAGGAAGAAATCCACTTTGCCTTCAACGCCGCGCTGTTGGGCGCGTTTGTCGCCTATGTAGGGCTTGGCTGGATAGGCTCTGTCCTGGTCTCCGCCATCGGCGCACGGGCCGGGCAGGTCGACAGGACGGGGCACGGCGGCTGGCCGGATCTTTCCCCATCCCCGCCCGAAGGCGCTCCTCCTCCTGGCCCCTGGGATCGACTCCTCAGAAGGATGGCCTACGCGGTGGTGGCTCACCCCGCCGATAGGCGGGTCTCTTTCCTCGTCCTTTGCTGGCGTGCGAGCTTGGTCCTCCGCGCGGTCATCGTTCTCGGATGGATCGGCGTGATCTTCTCTCCGCTACGCGACCTGGGTTCTCGCTGAAGGGCTTCAGCTCCACGCCTGCCGGTACAGGGCCACGATCTCGTCGGGGCTGGGGACGCGCGGGTTGTTGGCGGGGGAGCCGGAGGCGAGGGCCTGGGCGGCCATGTGGTCGAGGAGGCCGGTCCAGCGGGCTTCGTCTATGCCGTAGGCGGAAGGCGAGGGGACGGCGAGGTCGCGGTTGAGGGCGGAAAGCTCGTCCAGCAGGCGGGCGACGGCGGACTGGTCGCCCTCGTCCCCTGACGCGACGCCCATGGTGCGGGCGCAGGTCGCATATCGATCCAGGGCCGATTGCGCCGACCAGGCGGTGACCACCGGCAGCAGCATGGCGTTGGAAAGGCCGTGCGGCACATGGAAGTGGGCGCCGATGGGCCGGCTCATCCCATGCACCAGGGCCACGGAGGCGTTGGAGAAGGCGATCCCCGCCTCGGTCGCGCCCAGCATCATGGCCTCGCGGGCGGCCCGGTCGTGGGGCGCCTCGCAGACGCGGCGCAGGTTGGGGGCCAGGCGGCGCATGGCGGAAAGCGCGAAGCCGTCCGAGAAGGGGTTGGCGCGCTTCGAGACATAGGCCTCGATGGCGTGGGTCAGGGAATCGATGCCGGTGTCGGCGGTCAGCCGCGCGGGCTTGGACAGGGTCAGCTCATAGTCGACCAGGGCGGCGGTGGGCAGGTAGGCGAGGCCCGCGCACAGCATCTTCTCGTCGGTGATCTCGTCCGTGATGACGGCGAAGCGGGTGGCTTCCGAGCCGGTGCCTGCGGTGGTGGGCACGGCCAGGATCGGCAGGCCCGGCGCGTCCTGGACGTGGGGGGTCTTCAGCGCGGACACCGAACCGCCGTGTACGGCCAGGACCGCAATCATCTTGGCGGTGTCCAGCGGGCTGCCGCCGCCGAAGCCGACCACGCAGTCGTGCTCGCCCTCCTGCAGGAAGGCGAGCGCCGCTCCGCAGCTCGCGACGGTCGGGTCGGGAACGGTGTCGGCGAAGATGCGGTGCTCGATCCCGGCCTTGTCCAGGGCGGCGAACAGGGCGTCGCCGAGGCCCCGCTCCAGCAGGAAGCGGTCGGTGACGATCAGGGGACGGGACAGGCCCAGCACGCTCAGGGCCTCGGGCAGGGCGGCCGAGGCGCCGGCGCCGATGCGAAGGATGCGGGGAAGGGCGACGGCGGCGACCATGACCGCTAATAGAGCACTTCGCGGGGCCTGCGATCCAGTGCGCCCACGTACACCCGATGTTCAGGCATCCGCCTTAGGTTTGCGAGGTTCGGGGGAAGAATGACCACTCTGGCGACCGGTTTTGCGACCCATCCGGGACTGTGGCTGGCCCTGGGAGCGCTGCTCGCCTCCGGGCCGAGCGCCCTTGTCGCCTACCTGATGACCCGCCGTGGCCAGGCCGAGCCGACTCCCCTGCGCGCCGCCATGATGCCCGCGACCGTGGCCCTGCGCCGCAAGATGGAGCTGGAGCTGCGCGTCGCCCTGGAGCAGGGCCAGTTCGAGCTGCACTACCAGCCCCTCTACAACGCCGCGACCAGCCAGACCGTGGGCTGCGAGGCCCTGGTGCGCTGGCGCCATCCCGAACGCGGCCTGGTCCCGCCGATGGACTTCATCCCCCTCGCCGAAGAGGTCGGGCTGATCGTGCCCATGGGCGAGTGGATCCTGCGCCAGGCCTGCGCCGAGGCCTCGACCTGGCCCTCGCACATGAAGATCGCCGTCAACCTCTCGCCGGCCCAGTTCAAGAGCCCCAACCTGGTGCAGGCGGTGATGGTCGCCCTTTCGTCCGCGGGCATGTCCGCCGACCGGCTGGAGCTGGAGATCACCGAGTCCGTCCTCTTGCAGGACAGCGAGATCAACCTGACCCCGCTGCACAGGCTGCGGGCCCTGGGCGTGCGCATCTCGATGGACGATTTCGGAGCGGGCTATTCCTCGCTGCACTACCTGCGCAGCTTCCCCTTCGACAAGATCAAGATCGACCGTTCCTTCGTGAAAGACCTGCCCGAAAGCGGCGACTGCCTGGCGATCGTCCGGGCCGTGGCGAGCCTGGGCGCCAACCTCGGCATGGAGACCACGGCCGAGGGGGTCGAGACCTCCGAACAGCTCGAGCAGGTGCGCTCCGAAGGGGTGACGGAGGTGCAGGGTTTCCTGCTCAGCCGCCCCAAGCCCGCCGCCGAGATCGGCCCCATGCTGTGGGCCACCCAGCCGAAAGCGCCGGCCACCGTTGCCGCCTGAGCGCTGCGAAACTCTAACGCGCCTTCGATCATCGCTTTGCGAACTTCGCGTCCGGTGGGACGTTGCGGCATGGTCAGTTGGCCGGAGGGCCGCATCATGTCCGCCAAATTCCCAATCAAGTTCGCGATCGCCGCCATAGCCCTGTCCGCGACCCTCGCCGCCTGCGCCGAGGACGCCGGGCGGCCTGAGCGGATCGCCCGCACCGGTCGCAGCGTCGACCAGTGCTTCACCGCCCGCGAGGTGCGCGGCTTCAGCGCGCAGAACAACGACACCGTGGTGATGCGGATCGGGGTCGACCGCTACTTCCGGCTCAGCGGCCTGGGCGGCTGCAATGACGTGGATTGGGCGACCGGCATCGGCATCCAGTCCCGGGGCAGCGGCTATATCTGCAGCGGCGGCGACGCGGACCTGCTGGTTCCCAGCTCCAGCGTCGGCACGCAACGCTGTCCGGTCCTGCACATCGAGCGCCTGACCCCGTTGGAAGTCGCGGCCCTGCCGGCGGGCAAGAAGCCGTAGCGCCGAAGGGGCTCGAGGGCTCGCCCGTTTTCCTTCCAGCCGCGCCCTCGGCACCGTCCGCCAAACGCCGCGCCCTGCAGCCCCCTTCCGCCCTTCGGGGGTACTTCCCCCAGAGGGGGCAGAGTGGGTGGGCTCGACTTTACATGTCGTGCGGCCCATAACTGACTCCAGGGTCATTTAAGGGCGAGGGCCATGGCCGACGGTGAGCCGCGGTGGCGCAGGCGCAAGACGGCGCGGCCGGGGGAAATCCTGGAAGCGGCGCTGGCGGTGTTCGCGGACAAGGGCTTCGCCGCCGCGCGGTTATCGGACATCGCGGCAAAGGCGGGGGTCTCCAAGGCCGCCCTCTACGTCTATTTCGAGACCAAGACCGATCTCTTCCGGGCCGTGGCCAACCAGGTAGCCGCGCCCAATATCGAGCGCCTGCGCCCCCTGGTCGATGGCGAGCCGGGCCGCTTCGCCGAGATGATGCCGGTGATCCTGTCCGGCATCGCCAAGGTGGCGGAGGACATGCCGCTCGGCGGCATCGCCAAGATGGTGATCGGCGAGAGCCGCAATTTCCCTGAGATCGCCAGCGTGTGGCGCGAGGCGGTGATCGAGCGGGCCCTCAGCATGATCGTGCAACTCGTCGAGCAGGCTCAGAAGAAGGGCGAGGTGCGGGCCGGCGATCCGCGCCTCTACGGTCTTTCCCTGCTGGGGCCGATGATCATGGGGGTGCTGTGGACCGAGGTGGCGGTTCCCGCGGGCGGCGCGCCGATCGACCTGCACAAACTCGCCGCTCAACACGCCGGCGTGCTGATGGACGGGATGCTGGTGGAGGCGCGCCGATGAAACCGCTGGTGCGCGTCGTCGCCATCGTTGTGGTCCTGTCCGTGGCGGCTCTCGCCGCCTGGCTGATCTGGCGGCCCAAGCCGGCCGACGCGGACGTGCTCTCCGGCTACATCGAGGGCGAGGCCCTGTACCTCTCCGCCCCCGTCGCCGGGCCGGTGGCCAAGGTGTCGGTGGTGCGTGGTCAGAGGGTGCAGGCCGGAGATCCCCTCTTCGCCATGGACGCCCAGACCCTTCAGGCGACCCGCGAGCAGGGCGACGCCCGCATCGCCCAGGCCGAAGCCGGCGTGAGCCAGGCGAACGCCGCGATCACCCAGGCGCAGGCGAGCCTCGGCCAGCTCCGCGCCGACGCAGGCGCCGCCCATTCGGCGGCCGACACCGCGGCCAGGGACGCCGCCCGCTATACCGCCCTGGAGCGGCTGGGCCAGGGCGCGGTCTCGGCCCAGGAGGCCGACCGGGCGCGGCTGAGCGCGGCCACTACCGCGGACCAGGCCAAGGCCGCCGACCAGCGCCTCGCCGCAGCCGCCGCCCAGATCGCCGGCGCCGGGGCGGGCGCGGCCCAGGCTCGGGCGGGGGCTCTCCAGGCCAGGGCCGGCCTGACCGAGACCCGGGTGAAGCTCGACCAGCTCGCGCCCCGTGCCCCGGGACCGGCCCGCGTGGAGGAGGTCTATTTCCAGGCCGGGGAATGGGCCGCCGCCAACCAGCCGGTGGTCAGCCTGCTCCCCGACGCCAAGGTGAAGCTGCGCTTCTTCGTGCCGGAGAAGGAGGCGGCTCTCTACCGCCCCGGCGGGACGGTCAGCTTCACCTGCGACAGCTGCGGCCAGGCCCGGTCCGCGCGGATCGCCTACGTCAGCCCGCGCCCCGAATTCACCCCGCCGGTGATCTACAGCCGCAAGACCCGCGACCGCCTGGTGTTCCTGGTCGAGGCTGAACCGACCGGCGCGTCGGGACTGACGCCCGGTCTGCCGGTGGACGTCACGCCCCTGGGTCGCGCCCGGTGAGCCTCGCCATCGACGTGCGCGGGCTGAACAAGAGCTTCGGCGCGAAGCACGTCGTCAGGGACGTCGCCATCCGGGTGGAGGAGGGGCGCATCTGCGGCTTCCTCGGCCCCAACGGCTCGGGCAAGACCACCACGCTTCGCATGCTCTGCGGTCTGTTGAAGCCGGACTCGGGGGAGGGGACCTGCCTCGGCCTCGACCTGATCCGCGACACCCGGGCGATCAAGATGCGCACCGGCTACATGACCCAGAAGTTCTCGCTCTACGAGGACCTGACCATCGAGGAGAACCTCAAGTTCGTCGCCCGCATCCACAGCCTGGATCGGCGCCACGAACGGGTGGCCGAGGCCCTGGACCGACTGGGCCTGACCGACCGGCGCACCCAGCTCGCGGGACAGCTCTCCGGCGGGTGGAAGCAGCGCCTCGCCCTGGCCGCCTGCACGATGCACGAGCCCGATTTGCTGCTGCTCGACGAGCCCACCGCCGGGGTCGACCCGAAGGCGCGGCGGGACTTCTGGGACGAGATCCATGCGCTCGCGGCGCGCGGCCTGACGGTGCTGGTCTCCACCCACTACATGGACGAGGCCGAGCGCTGCCACGACATCGCCTACATCGTGAACGGGGAGCTGATCGCGCGGGGGACCGCCGCCGAGATCATCGACCAGAGCAAGCTCGTCACCTTCCGCGCCGAGGGGCAGGGGGCGGACCGCCTCGCCCATGAGCTGGAGAAGGCGCCCGGCGTCGCCATGGCCACCCCCTTCGGCCAAGCCCTGCACGTCAGCGGGATCGACCGGGGGGCGCTGGAGGCCGCCATCGCGCCCTACCGCCGCGCGCCTTATCTCTGGACCGAGGTGGAGCCGACCCTGGAGGACGTCTTCATCCGCCTGATGGCCCGAGCGTCGGAGCCCGCCTGATGGACGGCTTCTCCTTCACCCGCGTCCTGGCGGTCCTGGCCAAGGAGTTCACGCAGCTGACCCGCGAGCGGCTGACCTACGCCATGATCCTCCTGATCCCGATCATGCAGCTCCTGCTGTTCGGCTACGCCATCAACAACGACCCGAAGAACCTGCCGACCGCCGTGCTGGTGCAGGACCAGGGGCGGTTCGCCCGCTCCACGCTCGCGGCCCTGAAGGCCACCGGCTATTTCGACATCGTGGCGGCGGTGCGCACCCCCGCCGAGCTCGACCGGATGATGTCGCGGGGCGACATCCAGTTCGCGGTCACCATCCCGGCCGACTTCACCCGCCGCCTGGTCCGGCGGGACAGGCCCCAGCTCCTCGTCGAGGCCGACGCCTCCGACCCGGCCGCGACCGGCGGGGCCGTGGCGGCCCTGGCGAACCTCGCGAACGAGGCCCTGAAGCACGACCTCGACGGAGCGCTCGGGCCCACCGCGGCCGCCCCGCCCCCCTTCGAGGTGGTGGTCCACCGGCGCTACAATCCCGAGACCATCACCGCCTACAACATCGTGCCGGGCCTCTTGGGCGTGATCCTGACCCTGACCCTGGTGATGATGACGGCCCTCGGCGTCACCCGCGAACGCGAGCGGGGCACCATGGAGAGCCTCCTGGCCACGCCGGTCCTGCCGCTCGAGGTGATGGTGGGAAAGTTGTCGCCCTATGTCATCGTCGGCCTGATCCAGACGGTGGTGGTGCTGACCTGCGCGCGGGGCCTGTTCGATGTGCCCATGGCCGACAGTTTCGCCGGCTGGAGCGCGCTCACCGTGGGCTCGCTCCTCTTCATCGTCGGCAGTCTGGCGCTGGGCTTCCTGATCTCGACCGTGGCCAAGAGCCAGCTCCAGGCCATGCAGATGACCTTCTTCTACATGTTGCCCTCGATCCTGCTCTCGGGCTTCGCCTTCCCCTTCCGCGGCATGCCCGGCTGGGCCCAGGCGCTTGGGACCATCCTGCCGGTGACCCACTTCCTGCGGGTGGTGCGCGGCGCGCTTCTGAAGGGGGAAAGCTTCGGCGACATGACCTCCAGCCTCGGGGCCCTGGTGCTGTTCGTCCTGGCCGTATCGACCCTGGCGATGATCCGCTATCGCACGACCCTCGACTGAACAGGTTAGCTGGGCCAAAATAGCCGCGCTTTAAAAAGGGGCGGACAAGGCGTGGGTGATTCCCTGGACGGATGCCGGGTGCTGATCGTCGAAGACGAGGCCCTGGTCGCCATGTTGCTGGAGGATATCCTCGACGACCTCGGCTGCACCGTGGCCGGCTCGGCCTCGACCGTGAGCAAGGCTCTGGAGCTGGTGGCCGAGGCCGCCGTCGACTGCGCCGTGGTGGACATGAACCTCAACGGCGAGAGCGGGCGCCCCGTGGCCGACGCCCTGCAGGCCAAGGGCGTGCCCTTCATCATCGTCAGCGGCTACGGCGAGATGGCGGTGAAGGACAGCTATCCGTCCGCCATCGTGGTCGGCAAACCGTTCCAGGCCGAGGACCTCCGCAAGGCTTTGCAGCAGGCGCGCGGTTGAGGGGCGCGGGAAAACGGTCCAAGGCCCCTTGCCGCCCCGTCAATCCACGCTAGCTTTTCCCCATGTCCGCCATGCCCAAGAAGATCGTCTGGACGGCCGCCGCGATCCTGCTCGGCGTCGCGCTGCTCGGCCTGTACCTCGGCTGGAACCGTAACGGGCCCCAGGGCGGGGACGCCTTCGCCACGGTGGCCTCCACCTCCAGCGCCAATGTCCCGGCGGCCACGGCCCTGAGCGCGGCGGATATCGCTCGCGGCGGGCCCCTGGACGAGGCCGCCATCCGCCGCATCGCCCGCGAGGAAGCCCAGGCCACCCTGGGCGTGCGCGCCGCGCCCAAGCCGGCGGCGACGCCGGACACCTCCCTGGGCGCGGAAGCTCCGGCCAAGGCCGCCGCGGCGCCCGGCAAGGCGGGCGCTCCACCCGCCAAGGCCGCAGGCCCTGCCGTGCCGGCGCCCGCCGCCGAGACCCCGCGTCCCGCCGAACCTGCGCCCGCCCCGCCGGCCGCCCCGCGCCGCCCGATCGATACGGACCTGTTCTAGCCAGCTAGTTCGGATCGAAGTTGAAATTGCCCTGTCCGTAGGTCCCGACGATGTCGACGGCGAAAGGCGCGTTGTTGGTCGCCACCGCCGTGAGGAAGGCGTTGTTCGACAGGACGAACATGCCCACGTTCGCTTTCGACGCCTCGGCCAGGAGCCAGCCGACCATGGCGGCCTTGGTCCCGATCCCGTTGGCGCCGTCCTGCCCGTAGAAGGCGAAGTAATCGACCCGGGAGTCGATCAGGGCGTGGACCTTGGCGTCGCTGGGCGTGCCCCCGAAGATCGTCGTGTAGGCCGCCTTGGTGGAGTCGAAGAGGGTCTTGGAGCCATAGGCCGCCGCGAAGGCCGCCTTGCCTTCGCCGTCCCGCCCCAGGTTCACCGCGAAATTGATGTAGCGGTTCTCCAGGTTGAAGGACTGGTAGTAGGTCGAGTTGAGGTTGTTCGGGTTGGCTCCTGTCGGCGCGACCAGATAGTCGATCCCCCCCGCGCTCGGCGCCTTGTTGGTGAAGAACTGATAGGACAGGGTCGCCACCGAGGTGGTGGCGGCGGCGGCCCTGACGACGTCCTGGATGATGGTCGCCGCGCCGGCTCCGCCCGCGAGCTTCGCCGCCTCGGTGATCCCCGTGGCCAGGGCGTTCGGCGAGGAGGGGCTGGCGCGCAGCACCCGCAGGAACGTGGTGTTGGTGGCGTCCGGCAAATTGACGCCGATGGTCGCGTCGCGGTCGGTGAAGCGGAGCGTCTCGACGCCGATCAGCCTGTCCGTCCCGTCGGGTGAGCCCGCCCGGATATCGATGATCTTCCATTGCGCGTCCGCCGCCGGGGCCGTGGCGGCCTCCGTGTCGAAGCGGGCGTCCTGCGGGCCCGGCGGAATGACCGTGGGCTTGGCGGTGGTGTCCAGGACCAGGGCTCCGGAGGTCCCGATGGTGAAGTACTGGGTGGGGCCGCTGGAGTTGGGCTGATAGCTGAGGACAAAGTCCTTCGACGTTCCCGACATGACCGCCACGTCGACGCCAGCGTCGCCGAAGACGACGTCGTTGCCGCTGCCGGGCTCTATAATGTCGTCGCCCTGTTCGCCCCGCAGCATGTCATTGCCGGCGCCGCCGTTCAGGGCGTCGGCGCCGTCTCCCCCGAGGAGGAAGTCGGGCATTATCAGGCCTGTCGCCATCTGCACCCTGAAGTCGCCCACGATCAGGTTGCTGCCGTCGGAAAATAGGGGTGACCGCAACGCGAAGGCGTCCGTGAAGAAAGTCACCGACTTGCCTGCCACCGAGGTGAGGGTGACCTGCCCCGTGCTCGGATCGCGCCTGACGGTCGTATTCTGGGCCGTTTGACCGGTCGCGCTGAAGACGAGGGTGTCTCCCTGCGCGAACCGCAAGCCGTCGGCCGCATCCATGGTTTCGAAGAAAAAGGTGGCCATCGTCGCTCCCCACAGGACGTTGGATTTGGTTGGGTCCGATCCCCGAAATGCTGGGATCGCCGCCGTTACTAAATCTGAGTACCTGGAAGAACTGAGATCGGGTTCCCCGGCCAAGATTAGGCACAGATGCGCCGAGCTTCGCAATCCGGTGTGTGAAAATTCGCAAGGGGACGGGCTAGGCGCCCTCAGCCGCGATCAGGCGCTCAAGCAGCGAGCGGCCCTGCATCACCCCGGCGTCGGCGGCGATGGCGATCATCCGCTCCTGCGGGTGGGCGTCGATCACCGCCTGCTGGGCCTCGATGATCGCCTTGTCCTCCTCGAAGCCGCGCACCAGTTCGCGGGCGAGGGCCTCGGTGATGTTTCCGTCGTGCAGGGCGAAGTCGTGGGGATAGCTCCAGAAGAAATGGCTGCTGCGCTCGGTTTCCGGCGTGATCGACTGGACGTTGTGGAAGCCGAGGGATTCGGCGACCCGCTTGCCTTCCGGCGCGCCCGTGCCGGCCGGGGCCACCCCTGAGTCCATGTCGAACAGGTTGCCGGCGGTACGCCACTCGTAGACCTGCCAGCGGTCCACCGGGCCCGGGAAGTCGGCGATCCTGAGCAGGTACGGCGGCATGGGATGGCCGAGGTACCAGCGGGTGACCCGCAGGCCCCAGTCGAACCGCTCGATCACCGGCTGGATCTCGGCGATGGCGCGGGGCCCGCCCAGGCTGTTCTCGTGCACGAAGGCCAGGTGCGAGAAGTCCAGCAGGTTGTCCATGATCAGCCGGTAGTCCGCGCCGATCTTCAGGTAGCCGGGCGTGAACCGCCAGGCGGGGGAATCCTGCCAGGGCCGGGGCGCCACCAGGGCGGGGTCGGCCAGGGCCGGATCGCCCATCCAGATCCAGACGTACCGATCGCGCTCGACCGTGGGGTAGGCCCGGGCCGAGAGGCTCGGCGGGATGCGCTCCTGGCCGGGGATTTCGATACAGGCGCCGGAGCCGGCGAACACCAGCCCATGGTACATGCAGCGCAGGACGCCGCCCTCGATGCGTCCGTGCGACAGGGGCGCCAGCCGGTGCGGGCAGCGGTCGGCGAGCGCCGCGGCGCGGCCGTCGCGGTCGCGGAACAGCACCACCTCCTCGCCCAGGATGGTCCGCGCGAAGGGGGCGTCCGCCGAGACCTCGTGGTCCCAGGCGGCGACGTACCAACAGTTCTTGGGCCAGGCGCTCATGCACGCTCTCGTGAAATCCGCAGCTCACGTTATAGGCTCTGTCCCGAGCGCGACGGAAGCAAGGCCCGGTGAGCGAACCGCGACTGATACTCGAATCCCTGTTCCACGCCGGCGTCGAAGCCTGCATGCCCTCCCGCGTCCTGGCCGCGCACCTGCCGCCCCGGCCGAAGGGCAGGCTGATCGTGCTGGCCGCCGGCAAGTCGGCGGTGGAGATGGCCGAGGTGGTCGAGGGCGCGTGGGATGGTCCCATGGACGGGGTGGTCGTCGCCCGTCCGGGTCAGACCCGCGACCTCAAGCGCCTGACCCTGATGGAAGCGCCCCACCCCACCCCGGACGAGCGCAGCGTCGCCGCCGGCCTGGCCCTGCTGACTGCGGCGGCGAAGGCGGGCGCCGACGACCAGGTGCTGGTCCTGCTCTCGGGAGGCGCCTCGTCCCTGCTGTGCCTGCCGGGGGAGGGCCTGACCCTCGCCGCCAAACAGGCCCTCACGCGTGATTTGCTGCGTTCCGGCGCGCCGATCCAGGACATGAACCTCGTCCGCCGCCACCTGTCGCGGGTGAAGGGCGGGCGGCTGGCCGCGGCGGCCTGGCCCGCGCCTGTCCTGACCCTGGCGATCTCCGACGTGGTCTCCGACGCCCCCGAGGCGATCGGCTCGGGCCCGACCGTGGCCGACCCTTCCACCGTGGCCGAAGCCAAGGCGCTCCTGGCCCGGCACGGCATCAGGGACCCCGGCGCGGGCTGGTCCGAGACGGTCAAGCCCGGCGACCCGCGCCTCGCCCGCGCCGAGTTTCGCATCGTCGCCTCCGCCCGCACCGCCCTGGCCGCCGTGGTCGAGGCCGCCCGCCGCGCCGGCTTCGTGCCGGAAATGCTGGGGGAAGGGATCGAGGGAGAGGCCCGCGAGGTCGGCGCCGCCCACGCCCTGGTCGCCCGCGCCTATGCGGGGCGCCGCATCCGCCACGCCCTGATCTCCGGCGGCGAGCTGACCGTCACCGTGGGCGGACAGGGCCGGGGCGGGCCCAACCAGGAATACGCCGCCGCCCTGGCGCTCGCCCTTGAGGGCGCCTCCGGCGTCTACGCCCTGGCAGGCGACAGCGACGGCATAGACGGCAGCTCCGGCGCGGCGGGCGCCTTCATCACCCCCGACACCCTGGCGCGGGCCCGCAAGCTCGGTGTGGACCTGATGCTCCGCCTCGCCTCCAACGACGTGGCCCCGGCCTTCGAGGCCCTCGGGGACGCCTTCGCCCCCGGCGCCACGGGGTCCAACGTCAACGACCTGCGGATCGTCCTCGTGGGCGCCTGACCCGCTCCGCCGTCCCACTCCGATCATTGGGACGAAAAGTGGGACGCAACGCGGTTGCCTTTTGACCCCGCGTGGGCGAGAACGCCGCCGCCGATACGGCCGCGTAAGCGGGCCGAGGCCCGCTAGCTGCGTCTTAAAATCAAGGGAAATGCTCATGGCCGGTAAGCCGACGCCAACCTCCGACTGGGCCGTCGCCCAGGCTGCGACCCTGAAGCCGATCCGCGAGATCGCCGCCAAGCTCGGCATCCCGGAGGCCCACGTGGAGCCGTTCGGGCACCACAAGGCCAAGATCGGCATGGAGTTCGTCGCCGACCAGCTGGCCAACGGCAAGGACGGCAAGCTGATCCTGGTCACCGCCATCAGCCCGACCCCTGCCGGCGAAGGCAAGACCACCACCACGGTCGGCCTCGGCGACGCCCTGAACCTGATCGGCAAGAAGACGGCGATCTGCCTGCGCGAACCCAGCCTCGGCCCCTGCTTCGGCGTGAAGGGCGGGGCGGCCGGCGGCGGCTACGCCCAGGTCGTTCCCATGGACGAGCTGAACCTGCACTTCACGGGCGATTTCCACGCCATCGGCATCGCCAACAACCTCTTGGCCGCCCTGATCGACAACCACATCTACTGGGGCAACGAGCTCGGCCTCGACCAGCGCCGCATCACCTGGCGCCGGTGCCTGGACATGAACGATCGGGCGCTGCGCCAGATCACCTCGTCCCTCGGCGGCGTCTCCAACGGCTTCCCCCGCGAGGACGGTTTCGACATCACCGTGGCATCCGAGATCATGGCCATCCTGTGCCTCTCGACCTCGCTGGACGACCTGGCCCGCCGCCTGTCCCAGATCGTGGTCGGCTACACCCGTGACAAGCAGCCGATCCGCGCCGCCGCCTTCAAGGGCGAAGGCGCCATGACGGCGGTCCTGAAGGACGCCATCAAGCCGAACCTGGTGCAGACCCTGGAGAACAACCCCGTGTTCGTGCACGGCGGCCCGTTCGCCAACATCGCCCACGGCTGCAACTCGGTGATCGCCACCACCCTCGGCCTGAAGCTCGCCGACTACGTCGTCACTGAAGCCGGCTTCGGCGCCGACCTGGGCGCCGAGAAGTTCTTCGACATCAAGTGCCGCAAGGCCGGCATCGCCCCGTCCGCCGTCGTGGTGGTCGCCACCGTCCGCGCCCTGAAGATGCACGGCGGCGTGGCCAAGGCCGACCTCGGGTCCGAGAACGTCGAGGCCGTGAAGAAGGGCTTCGTGAACCTGGAGCGCCACCTGGAGAACATCGCCAAGTTCGGCGTGCCCGCCGTGGTCTGCATCAACCACTTTACCGCCGACACCGCCGCCGAGTCCGACGCCATCATCGACGCCTGCGCCAAGATGGGCGTCAAGGCCGTGCTCTGCCGCCACTGGGCGGAGGGCAGCGCCGGGACCAAGGACCTGGCCGAGACCGTCGTGGCCGTGATCGACGAGGGCAAGGCCAACTTCCACGTCCTCTACCCGGACGACATGCCCCTGCTGCAGAAGATCGAGACCATCGCCTTCCAGATCTACCGCGCCGGCGAGGTGGTGCCCTCCAAGGCCGCCGCCGACCGCCTGAAGGAGCTGGAGAAGATGGGCTTCGGCCATCTGCCGGTGTGCATGGCCAAGACCCAGTACAGCTTCTCGTCCGATCCGGAGCTTCGCGGCGCGCCCTCGGGCCACGTGATCCCGATCCGCGAGGTCCGCCTGTCGGCCGGCGCCGAGTTCATCGTCGCCATCGCCGGCGAGATCATGACCATGCCCGGCCTGCCCCGGAAGCCCTCCGCCGAGGGCATCACCGTGGACTCCGGCGGCACGATCTTCGGGCTGTCCTGATTATTACCGCTCACCCCGACGAAAGTCGGGGCCCAGGCTTTTTCTGAAGGCCACGCGCTCTCCGATCAAAAACCTGGGTCCCGGCTTCCGCCGGGATGAGCGGGTGTTTTGTTCGGAGGGCGTCGCATGGACTGGCCGGAGGTGCGCGTCTGGCGCAAGGCCAAGCGGGTCGAGCTGATCGAGGCCCGGCGCGCCCTGCCGATCGAGCTGCACCGCGAATACAGCGCCGTGATCGAGGGCCATCTCGACGAGCGTTTCGACGACCTCGCCGGCAAGCTGGTCGGCGGCTACGTGCCGTTCCGGCGCGAGTTCAACGTCACCCCCTATCTGATCCGCCTGGTCGAGGCCGGTGGCCGCGTGGCCCTGCCGGTGGTGGTCGGACCGGGCCGGCCGCTGGAGTTCCGCTCCTGGGCGCCCGGGGTGAAGATGGCGCTGGGCGTCTATGACATCCCCTATCCGGCGGAGGGCGAGGCTGTGAGCCCTGAGGCCCTGATCGTGCCCATGCCGGGTTTCGATCCCGCGGGCTACCGGCTGGGCTACGGCGCCGGGTACTACGACCGGACCCTGGCGACCTACGACGCCCTGCCGCTTCGCATCGGCGTCAGCTTCGAGCTCGCGCGCCTGCCCACCATCCACCCCCAGCCGCACGACATCCCCATGCAGCTGACCCTCACCGAGAAGGGGGTTTTCGAGCCGGTGCGCTGAAGGGGCTCGCCAAGCCGCGCGTGGCGTGGTGGTCTTGCGCCCAACAAGATTACCCTCGGGAGGGGACGATGACGGAAGCGGAAGCCGGCAAAGGCCGGTGGACACAGTTGGTCCTGGGCGTGGTGGCGATGATGGCCATCTCCAGCCCGCAGTATGTGTGGACCCTGTTCGTCCAGCCCTTCCAGATGAAACTCGGCGCCGACCTGGCCGCCGTTCAATGGGCCTTCGCCCTGTTCTCGATCTTCCAGTGCGGCCTCGGCCCGGTCCACGGGCACCTCGCCGCCAAGTTCTCCCCGCGGGTGTTCGTGGCGCTCGGCGGTCTCCTGGTCGGGGCGAGCTGGGTCGCCTCGGCCTACGCCGCCAGCGCGCCCATGCTCTGGCTGACCTACGGGGTGCTCTCCGGGATCGGCACGGGCTTCGTCTATGTCTGCGTCATCGAGCTGATGGTGCAGTACTGGCCCACGCGGCGCGGCTTCGCGGTGGGCATGGCCACGGGCTCCTACGGCTTCGGCGCCATCGTCACGACCTTCCCCATCGCCAATTCCCTCAAGGCGGCGGGGCTGCAGACCACCCTGACCAACTTCGGCATAGGGCTCGCGGTGGTCGTCGTCCTGGCGGCGCTCGGCATGAAGCGCAAGCCCGGGATCGCGGCCGACCGGAACAAGCCGATCATCGCCGGGCAGGCGGGGATCGGTCCCGCCGAGATGCTGAAGACGCCGGTGTTCTGGCTGATGCTCCTGCTGATGACCATGGTGGCCATCGGCGGCCTGATGATCATCTCCCAGCTGGGTCCCTTCGGCGCCAGCCTCGGGATCACCAGCGCGACCACGGTGTTGGGCCTCGCCGCCCTGCCGCTCGCCCTGACCCTGGACCGCGTCGCCAACGGCGTGACCCGGCCCTTCTTCGGCTGGCTGTCCGACCGCATCGGCCGCGAGATCACCATGGTGATCGCCTTCGCCCTGGAGGGCGTGGCGGTGCTGCTGTTGCTCAAGCTCGGCCATAACCCCGTGGCCTTCGTGATGATCTCCAGCCTGGTGTTCTTCGGCTGGGGCCAGATCTACTCCCTGTTCCCGTCCCTGCAGGCCGACATCTTCGGCCCGGCCTACGCGGTGCAGAACTTCGGCTACCTGCTGGTCGGCACGGCCATCGCCTCGGTCCTGGGGGGGCCCATGGCCGCCACGCTGATGAAGGCGACCGGCTCCTGGAACACCGCCTTCTACATCGTGGTCTTCCTGGACCTCGCGGCGGCGCTGCTGGCCTGGCTGGTGCTCATGCCCATGACGAAGAGGCTGATCGCGGAGCGGAAGGCCGCCGCGGCTGCCTAGAAGGGGAATCCGTCGCCTGGCTCTTCTTGGGACAGGCGAGTTGGTACGGCTTCTGCAAAAGGCTCCCTACACCTGTCGGGATGCCCTGAAATGCTCCAAGCCGAGATTCTCCGACCGGGCGAGCTGAGCGACGCCCAAACGGACGCTTGGCGCGCGATCCAGGCGGCGACGCCTGCCTTCGCCAGCCCGTTGCTCGGCCCGGACTTCGCCAGCGCCGTAGCCGCCGTCCGCGCGGACGCGGCGGTGGCCGTCTACAGCCGGCAGGGGCGCACCGTCGGCTTCCTGGCCCACCATCGCCGCCCCGACGGCTTGGCCCGTCCCATCGGGGCCACCTGGTCCGACTATCACGGCCTGGTCTCCGAGCCGTGGCAGATCATCGACGCCTCGGCCGCCCTCTCCGCCGCGGGCCTCAACGCCTAGACGCGCCATCCGTGCTCCGCCGCGCCGAAGGGCGACCAGTCCAGGGTGTCGAGGCTGGCCGCGTTCGCCAGCGCTGCCGCGGCGAAGGGCCCGCCGGTGGCCGAGCAGGCGGCAAGCTCCACGGCCGACGGCTTGGGCGTGAGCGACATGCAGCCCGCAAGCACGAGGGCGGCCAGGGCGGCGAGCAGGAACCGTGCGCCCCTCACCGGCCAAGCTCCATGCGGTTCGCGCTTCGCGTCATCGCCCGATTGCGTCATGCCGCCGCCCGCAAGCCAAGGCTCTTTCCCGCGAGGTCCTGTTCCCCTAAAGACCCGCCTCCCCCGACCGCCCGGAGTAACCCCCATGCGCCTCGAAGCCATCTCCATCGGCCGCAACCCGCCCGAGGACGTGAACGTGGTGATCGAGGTGCCGATCGGCGGGGAGCCCATCAAGTACGAGATGGACAAGGCCTCCGGCGCCCTGGTGGTGGACCGCTTCCTCTACACGGCCATGCGCTACCCCGGGAACTACGGCTTCATCCCCCACACCCTGTCGCGGGACGGGGACCCCTGCGACGTGATCGTGGCCAACACCCGGGCCATCATCCCCGGCGCTGTGATGAGCTGCCGCATCGTCGGCGTGCTCCTGATGGAGGACGAGGCGGGGGGCGACGAGAAGCTGGTGGCCGTGCCGTCGAGCTGGCTGACCAAACGCTATGACGCCGTGCAGGACTACCGCGACCTGCCCGAGATCACCCTGCAGCAGATCGAGCACTTCTTCGCCAACTACAAGGCTCTGGAGCCGAACAAGTGGGTCAAGATCGTCCGCTGGGGCGACGCCGCCGAGGCTAGGGCGATGGTGCTGGAAGGGATCGAGCGGGCCAAGGCGAAGGCCTAGGGCATGACGGGGTGGGCCCCGCCCGCCTTTCGCGACTCGTGCTAGCGTGAAGGCCCTGTTTCCTCTCGCGTTCCCGAAGGCCCCGCCGATGTTCCGTTCCGGTCGCGCGCTCCTGGGTCTGGCCGCCGGCGCCCTGGCGCTCGTGGGGGCGTCCGCGCGCGCCGCCGAGGCCCCGGGCTTTCCGGCCTTCCCGCCCGCCGGCGATCAGGAGGCGGTGGTGCAGTGGCTGAAGGCCCAGACCACCGTGGCCCCGGAGACGGTGATCGCCTTCGGCCCGGATTTCGTCTTCTCGCTGGTCCCCGAGACCCCCACCCGCGTCAACGCCGACACCGTCCGCCGGACCGTGCGCGAGGAGGTCACCAGCGCCAGCTTCGCCGCCACCATGCGCGGCCGCTCCTCGGTGCAGGTGCTCGACTTCGATTGCCGCAAGCGCCGCTTCAAACCGGTGCTGATCTCGATCTACGAGGGCAACAACCTGCAGGGAAAGGTCGAGCGCCTGGCCCTGGCCGACGAGTGGACCGAGGAGAAGCCGGGCACCTTCATGGCCGAGTACATCAAGGCCGTCTGCGACACCTCGTTCAAATATCCCCTGACCGGCCAGACCGTGGCCCAGGCGTCCCCCATCGCCGCGCCGGCGCCGCTGGCGCCGATTGCCACCGCACCCATTCCCGCCGCGCCCCCGCCGGCCGCGCCCCCCGCCAATCCGCCGCTCCGCCCGGCCCAGCCGGCCCCTCGCGCGTCCTCGATCCCGACCGCTCCGGCCCCCGCGCCCAGGGCCGCTCCCGCCGCGCCACGCGCCACGGCGGCGGCGTCCGGCGTGCGGGTCCAGGTCGGCGCTTTCAACTCCGAGGCCCAGGCCAAGTCCGCCATGGCGCCCCTCGCCGGCGGCCGCGCTCGCGAGACCGAGCCGGTGAAGTCGGGGACCTCGACCCTGTACCGGGCCCTGATCGGCGGCTTCGCTTCGACGGTCGAGGCCGAGGCCTTCTGCAAGACCCTCAGCGCCGCCAAGCACGCCTGCATCGTCAGGAAGTAGCCGGAACCTCCAGGCCTTCGCGCGCCTTCCGGAAGAAACACCGGAGGATTGCCCCGTGAGACCGTCCCTTGTCCTTGCCGCCCTTGTCCTGGCCCTGGGCGGCTGCGCCATGCACCCGAAGTCCGCCGCCCTCGGCCAGTGCCTCGATGCCGCGGGCCTCGCCATCGACTGTGGCCATCCCGGCGCCCGTACCGGCCTGGAGGGGGAGGCGCTGGCCCAGGCCCCCGCCCGCAATCCGGCGGAGGGCGTCCAAGCCCAGAAGTAGAAAAGCAAAACCCCCGCCGGTGAGGGCGGGGGCTGGCTGTCGTCCGGAGTGAAACGCTTAGCGCGCGGGGGGCGGTCCACCCGCGCCGGCGCCGGCCGGACGCGGCGCCGGGGGCGGCGCCTGCGGGTCGACCAGGCCCATGCCGATGGTCTGGCCGTTGCCGAGCACGTGGCCCTTCATGGCCGCCGAGAGCTGGTCGAAGGTCAGGGTCGGGCTCGCCGGGATCACGGTGTCCAGGGCGAAGACCTGGAAGTGGTAGTGGTGGCGCGGCCCCGGCGGGGTGCGGGGGCCCGCGTAGGGCTGGTTCGGGCCACGGATGTTCGGCCCGAAGGAGGCGCCCGCCGGCGGGGCGGTCATGCCGGGGGCGAGGACGGTGACGTCCGCGGGGATGTTGTACATGGTGAAGTGCAGGATCGGCTGGTTGTTGATCAGGCCGTCCGTGTCCTGGACGATCACCGCGAAGGACTTGGTGCCCGCCGGTCCCTTGTTCCAGTTCAGCCCGGGGAAGATGTTGGCCCGGTAGGACGTGTTCTCGAAGGGGATGTCCGCATTGTTCTGGAAGGCGGGGGTGAAGACCGACAGCTTGGCGGTCCCCGTCGGCGCGATCACGTCCAGGGCGATGAACGGCAGACCTACCTCGGGCGGGCCCGCGGCCGGCGGCTGGGCGTTGGCGGCGCTCGCGGCCAGGCCGATGGCGGCGGCCAGGGCCGCAGCGGACAGATAGGATTTCATTCTGGTCGTCCTCCCTTGGCCCTTTCAGGCCGGAACCATGGCTCTTTCTAACCCTGAAGAACGCGCGGAAAAGCCCCCTCCCGTCGGGGAGGGGGCTCTCTGCGGTCCAGTCTCTGCAATCTAGCGCGCGGGCGGCGGTC
>CANJID010000062.1 GCA_947474395.1 Caulobacterales bacterium | reverse complement strand
TGCGCCGGCGCTCGCCGCCGCCGCGGTCGTGGCCGTCGCGGCGGCCTTCGCGGCCCGCCGCCTCGCCAAGCCCCAGGCCCCGGTCGTCGCGGACGCGGTGGTGGTTCCGGGCGGCTTTCCCGTTCCCTTCGAGGCCCTGGCCGAGGCCATGCCCGATCCCCTGCTTGTGGTGGCAGGCGGCGGGGACCGCGCCCAGGACGGCGGGGCGGCCAGGATCGTCTTCGCCAACGCCGCCGCCCGCGATCTGCTGCGCCTGACCGAGGACAACCCCCTGCTGGTCCAGGCCCTACGGCGGCCTGACGCCCTGGAAGCGATCGAGGAAAGCCTTGCCGGTGGGCCCGACCGAACCGTGCCCTTCGAAGCCGGGGGGGTGCAGGAACGCATCTGGCGGCTGTCCTCCACCCGCCTGCCGGGGATCTCAGGCGCGGGGCGGATCGCCCTGGTGGTGCTGCACGACGAGACCGACGCCCGCCGCAACGAGCGCATGCGCGCCGACTTCCTGGCCAACGCCAGCCACGAGCTGCGCACGCCGCTGGCATCTCTGACCGGCTTCATCGAGACCCTGCGCGGCGCGGCCCGCGACGACGAGAAGGCCCGGGACCGCTTCTTGGGGATTATGGCGGCCCAGGCCGACCGGATGGGCCGCCTGATCAACGACCTGCTCTCCCTCTCCCGCATCGAGCTGAACGAGCACATCCGCCCGTCGGGATCCTGCGACCTCGCCATGGCGGTGAACGACGTGGTCGACGCCATGGGGACCATCGCCGACGCGGCCAAGACCCGCCTCGACATCCGCCTTTCCGCCCGCGGCGACGCCGTTATCCTGGGGGACCGGGACCAGATTCTTCAGGTGGTGCAGAACCTCCTCGACAACGCCCTGAAATATTCCCCCCCGGACGGCAAGGCGACGGTGGAGGTGGCCCACGGCCTGTCGTTGGAGCAGGCGACCGCCGGCGACCCGGCCAGCCCCCGCCTCGGGGACCCGGCAGGCGGTCGGCTTCCCCTCGTGACCCCCGACCGGTCCGATGGCCAGCTCTATGCGGTGGTGCGGGTGACCGACCAAGGGCCCGGCATGGCGCGCGAGCACCTGCCTCGGCTGGCCGAGCGGTTCTACCGCATCGAGGGCCAGAAGAGCGGCGAACGATCCGGCACGGGCCTGGGTCTGGCCATTGTGAAGCACATTGTCATCCGCCACCGCGGCGGGCTGATGGTGGAGAGCGCGCCGGGCCGGGGGACTTGTTTTTCCGCCTATTTTCCCCTTCGTCCGCCGGTCGAGCCTCGCCCCGAAGCCGGGCAGGAACCCGCCGCCGCGGCCGCAGCCTTATCGTGAGCGCAACAAATCTGTCGTAGAACTGTCATCGGACGGGTGCAGTGACGCACCATGTCCGAACGCCCATCCGAGGCCGTCCCGCAGACCATGACCGACCACACCCTGAAGTTTTTCGGACAAGAGCTTGACCAGCTCAAGGCCGAGGTGGCCCGCATGGGCGGCCTCGCCGAAACCCAGGTCGCGGACGCCGTGGAAGCCGTGGGCCGGCGCGACCTGGCCCTCGCGCAAGCCGTCGTGGTCCGCGACGAGAAGCTGGACGTCCTGCAGCACGAGATCGAGCGCAAGGCCATCCGCATGATCGCCCTGCGCCAGCCCGTGGCCCAGGACCTGCGCCGCACCGTGGCGGCCATGAAGATGAGCTGGAGCCTGGAGCGCACCGGCGACCAGGCCAAGTCCATCGCCAAGCGCGCGCTGATGATCGCCGAAAGCGAGCCGATCATCCCCGTCACCCGGTCCATCGTCCGCATGGGCAAGCTGGTCGTCGGCCGGCTGAAGGACGCCCTGGACGCCTACACCTCCAGCGCCGTCGAACGCGCCCGCGGCGTGTGGCAATCGGACGATGAGGTGGACGAGCACTACAACAGCGTCTTCCGCGAGCTCCTGACCTACATGATGAGCGACCCGCGGACGATCGGGTCCTGCACCCAGCTTCTTTTCATCGCCAAGAACCTCGAACGGATCGGCGACTACGCGACCAACATCGCCGAGATGGCCCTCTACGAGATCACCGGCGAAGAGATCGAGGGCGAGCGGCCGAAGGGCGGCGACGGCCGGTCGAACCCGCCGGAGGCTCCGGTTTGAACCCCTACATCCTGGTCGTTGAGGACGAGGACGCCCTGGCGACCCTCCTGCAGTACAACCTGGACAAGGAAGGCTATCAGGTCGCCGTCGCCACCGACGGGGAGGAGGCCCTGGTCCTGGCCAGCGAGCGCCAGCCGGATCTCGTCCTGCTCGACTGGATGCTGCCCAAGGTCTCCGGGATCGAGGTCTGCCGGCGCCTGCGCGCCCGCCCCGAGACCCGCAACGTGCCTATCCTGATGCTGACCGCCCGCGGCGAGGAGAGCGACCGGGTGCGCGGCCTCGACACCGGCGCGGACGACTACATCATCAAGCCCTTCTCCATGACCGAGCTGTCGGCCCGCATCCGGGCGGTCCTGCGCCGCATTCGGCCGGGCCTGGCCGAGGATCGGTTGGAGTTCGTGGACATCGTCATGGACCGGGTCTCGCACCGCGTCCGCCGGGCGGGCCGCGAGGTGCACCTCGGCCCCACCGAGTTCCGCCTGCTCGATTACCTGATGCAGCACCCCGGCCGGGTGTTCAGTCGCGAGCAGCTCCTGGACGCCGTCTGGGGCTCGGACGTCTATGTCGAGGCTCGCACCGTGGACGTCCACATCGGCCGCCTCCGCAAGGCCCTGAACCTCGACAGCGAGATGGACCCCATCCGCACCGTCCGCTCGGCGGGCTATTCGCTGGACAGCGAAGCCGCCTAGCGCTTCAGGCGCTTCGACCGCTCCACCGCCTCGTGCAGGGCCTGCAGAAACCGCGAGCGGTCGGCGGCGGCGAAGGGGCGCGGGCCGCCGGTGATTTCTCCGGACGAGCGCAGGTGCTCCATGATCGAACGCTGGGCCAGGGCCGAACCGATGGAGTCCGCCGTGAAGGGCTTGCCGATGGGCGAGATCACGGACGCCCCCGCCTTCAGGCAGCGGTCGGCCAGCGGGATGTCGGAGGTGACCACCACGTCTCCAGCCTGCGCCCGCTCGGCGATCCAGTCATCGGCGATGTCGGGGCCGGCATCGACCACCACCTGGGTGATCATCGGCTCGCGCGGGACCATCATGAAGGCGTTGGACACCACATGGACCTGCAGCCCGTGGCGGCGGGCGACCTTGTAAATCTCCTCCTTCACCGGGCAGGCGTCAGCGTCGACGAAGATCTCGATGCCGCGCGGGGATTCCACGCTCAGTTCATCACCCGCCCGCCGCCGGGCAGGTCGAGGGAGAAGTGGGGGATGGCGATGTCGAAGGTCTCGCGGGTCTCGATCACGGTCATGCGGTAGGTCCCGACCATGGTCCCCGACGGCGTCGAGAGCGGACAACCGCTGCCGTAGGCGTAGGTCTCGCCGGGCTTGATCACCGGCTGTTCGCCGATCACGCCGGGGCCTTCCACCTCCTCCACCCGTCCCCAGGCGTCGGTGATGATCCAGTGCCGCGTCAGGAGCTGCACCATCTCACGGCCGAGGTTCTCGATCTCGATCTGGTAGGCCCAGACCCAGCGCCGGTTGGCCGGATCCGACTGGCCGGGCAGGAAGCTCGGGCGCACGCGCACAGCCAGGCTGCGCGTGATCGCCTCGTAGGCCGGCTCGCCCTGCACGGTCAGATCGCCTCCAGCGCCCTGGTCAGGTCGCGCGCGAGGTCGTTCGCGCCTTCCAGACCCACGGAAAGCCGCACGCAGCCATCGGTCAAGCCGATCGCCAGCCGGTCCTCCTCGGTGAAGGAGCGGTGGGTGGTGGTGGACGGGTGGGTCGCCAGGGACTTGGCGTCGCCGAGGTTGTTGGAGATGTCCACCAGCTGCAGGGCGTTCAGAAAGCGGAACGCGGCCTCGCGGCTGCCCACGTCGAGGGCGATCAGGGTGCCGCCGCCGCTCATCTGCTTCTTCGCCACCTCGTACTGGGGGTGGTCCTTTCGCAGGGGATAGAACACCCGCTTGGTCTTCGGATGGTCGGCCAGCAGGTCGGCCAAAGTGGCCGCCGTCTCGGACTGGCGGCGCACCCGCAGGTCGATGGTCTCGATCCCCTTCAGCAGCACCCAGGCGTTGAACGGCGACAGGGCCGGGCCCGTGTGGCGCAGGAAGTCGCGGTAGGACTCCTCGATCAGGGCCTCGTCGCCGAGGATCGCCCCGCCCAGCACACGGCCGCCGCCGTCGATGTGCTTGGTGGCGGAATAGACGACGATGTCGGCGCCCAGCTGCAGGGGCTTCTGGAACAGGGGGGTGGCGAAGACATTGTCCACCACCAGCCGTGCGCCCGCCTCCTTGGCGATGGCGGCGACGGCGGCGACGTCGATCACCTCCAGCAGCGGATTGGCCGGGCTCTCCAAGAACAGCACCTTGGTGTTGGGCCGCACGGCCTTCTTCCAGGCATCGAGATCCGTGCCCTGGACCGTGGTGAACTCCACCCCCATCCGCGGCAGGTACTGGGTGATGATCCAGCGGCAGGAGCCGAACAGGGCCTTGCTCGCCAGGATATGGTCCCCGGCGCTCAAGAGGCCGACGAGCGAGGTCGCCACCGCCGCCATGCCCGAGGCGGTCGAGCGGCAGAAGGGCGCGCCTTCCAGCAGGGCCAGCCGGTCCTCGAACATCTTGGTCGTGGGGTTCGAGTAGCGCGAGTAGATGAAGCCCGGGGTGTTGCTGGTCCCGGCGAAACGCTCGTCCGCCTGCTCGGCCGTGTCGTAGACGAAGCTCTGGGTCAGGTAGAGGGCCTCGGCCGTCTCGCCCCAGTGCGAGCGAGACAGGCCCCCGCGGATCAGCTTGGTGGCGTCTTCCCAGTCCTGGGGGTCCTCGATGTCTTTACTCATGGCGCCATCTCCTACTTGGGGGGCCGGCCCTTTGGGGCGGCCATGAACGGCAGACGGGGCGGCAGGTCAAGCGTGCACCCTTTGGCGTACGACCTTGGGCGCAGGCCCGGTTCCGGCTACTAAGCGCCATGGCCGAGGGCGCGACAGCAGCGAAGACGACGGGCCGGGGCGCCACGGCGGGCCTCGGCCAGGGCTTCCTCGGCGACCTCTGGTATTTCGCCGACCTCGGCTCGGAATTGAAGCCGGGCAAGCTGGCCCGCTACGAGATTCTGGGCGAGCCGGTGCTGCTGGGCCGGGGGCGCGACGGCAAGGCCTTCGCCCTCCGCGATATCTGTCCCCACCGCGCCGCGCCGCTGTCGGCGGGCAGTCTCACCCGCGACGACGCCGGCGCGGAGGTGGTGCAGTGCCCCTATCATGGCTGGATGTTCCGCACCGGCGACGGCGCCTGCTCGAAGATTCCCTCTCTGGTCTCGGGCCAGGAGATGGAGACCGAGCGCATCAAGGTGCGGTCCTACCCGGTGCGGGAGAGCCAGGGCCTGGTCTGGATCTACATGGCCGCCGATCCTCGCGCCGAGCCGGACTCCGAGCCCCCCCTGTTCGAGGGCGTTGTCGGCGGGGCGCCCAAGCTGGTGGAGCGCCTGAGCTTCGACGCCCATATCGACCACGCGGCCCTGGGCCTGATGGACCCCGCGCACGGTCCTTACGTCCACCAGCAGTGGTGGTGGCGCTCGGTCCACGAGCAGCTTGAGAAGGAAAAGGCCTTCGAGCCCCGCGAGCTGGGCTTCGCCATGGCCAACCACGCCCCCTCCAAGAACAGCCGCGCCTACGCCGTGCTGGGCGGGGCGCCGGTGACCGAGATCGTGTTCCGCCTGCCGGGCCTGCGCTGGGAGCACATCAAGGTCGGCAGGCGCCAGGTCCTGGCCCTGACCTGCCTGACCCCCGCCAACGAGACCTCCACCCGCATCGTGCAGATCATCTGGTCCGACCACCCGGCCTTCGTCTTCCTCAAGCCCGCCATCCGCGCCGCCGTGCGCCGGTTCCTGCGCCAGGACGGGGACATGGTGAACCTGCAGAACCAGGGGCTGCGGTACGACCCGCCCCTGATGTGGATCGACGACGCCGACCGCCAGGCCAAGTGGTACCTCGCCCTCAAGCGCGCCTGGATCGCGGCTCGGGCCGAGAAGCGCGCCTTCGTGAATCCCGTGGAGGCGGCGGTCCTGCGCTGGCGGAGCTGACATGGCGCGGGCGGACGAGCTGTTCGAAGCCGGGCTGAAGCGGCACCAGGCGGGGGACCTGGCGGGCGCCGAGCCGCTCTACGTCCAGGCCCTGGCGGCCGACCCGAACCACCAGCATAGCCTCAACGTCATGGGCGCCCTGGCCCACCAGCTCGGTCGCTACGGCGAGGCGGTGGCCTTCTACGACCGCGTCATCGCCCTGAACCCGCGCGTGCCCGCCTTCCACATCAACCGGGGCCTGACCCTGCACGCCCAGGGCAAGCTGGAAGAGGCCGCCGCCGCCCACCGAGCCGCCGTCGCCCTGAAGCCCGCGGCGCCGGACGCGCACTTCAACCTTGGCAACGTCCTCCTGTCCCAGGAACACTACGCCGAGGCCGAGGCGTGCTACCGCCGGGCGATCGGCTATCACCGGAACTACGCCGAGGCCTACGGCAACCTCGGGGTCGCCCTGCAGCACCAGGGGCGGCTGGAGGAGGCCAACGAGTCCCTGCGCATGGCGCTGGGCCTGAAGCCGGACCTGGTCGACGCCTGGAACAACCTCTCCACCGTCCTGCTCGCGGAAGGCCGCCACGCCGAGGCGATGATGGCCGTCGAGCGGGCCCTGGCCCTCAAGCCCGACTTCGCCCAGGCCCACTTCAACCACGCCAACCTGCTGGACGCGGGGGGCCGGCTGAATGAGGCGATCCTGGCCCACCAGCGGGCCCTCGCCATCGATCCGGCCTACGTCGAGGTCCACAACAACCTCGGCAACGTCCTGACGGCCCTGGGACGGCTGGAGGAGGCGACCGCCGCCTTCCGCAAAGCCCTGGCCCTCGCCCCCGACCGGGCCGCCACCCACAACAACCTCGGCAACGCCTTGAAGGAACAGGGCCGTCTGGACGAGGCCGTGGAGAGCTACCGCCGGGCCACCACCCTGAATCCCGCCTCGGCCGTGGCGGGCGCCAACCTCGCCCTCAGCCTGAACTACGGCGCGGCTATCACGCCCGAGGAGGTGTTCGCCGAGCATCGCCGCTGGGGCGAGGTCCACGGCGAGCGGCCCCGCCCCGCCGCCTATCTCAACGACCGCGACCCGGACCGGCGGATCAGGATCGGTTTCGTTTCCGGGGACTTTCGCGCCCACTCGGTGGCCTATTTCCTCGAGCCCCTGCTGCGCGCCTTCGACCGCACGGCCGTGGAGGTTTTCGCTTACGCCGAGGTGGTGAACCCCGATCCCGTCACCGAGCGGCTGATGGGCCTTTCCGACCACTGGCGTTTGTCCATGGGCCTGACCGACGAGGGGCTGGCGATGCGCATCGCCGCCGACCGGATCGATATCCTGATCGACCTCGCCGGCCATACGGACCGCAACCGCCTGCTCGCCTTCGCCCGCAAGCCCGCGCCCATCCAAGCGAGCTGGCTCGGCTATCCCCACACCACGGGGCTGGAGGCCGTCGACTACCGCATCGTCGATCCGATCACCGACCCGCCGGGGAGCGCCGACGCCTTCGCGGTGGAGAAGCTGGTGCGGCTTGAAGGCGGCTTCCTCTGTTACGCCCCCCCCGAGGAGGCCCCCGAGCCCGACCTGCCGCCGAGCCTGGTGCGGGGCGTGGTCACCTTCGGCTCCTTCAACAATCCGGTGAAGCTCTCGGGACGGACCATATCCGTCTGGGCCGACATCCTGGCCGCTGTCCCCAACTCGCGCCTGCTGCTGAAGGGCCGCCCCTTCGCCGACCCGGGCGCCTGCACCATGCTGGAGGCGCGCTTCGCCACGCGGGGGATCGAGGCCTCGCGCCTGATCCTGAAGTCCTACATCGCCTCTTCGGGCGGGCACCTGGGCGCCTATGGGGAAGTGGACGTGGCCCTGGACCCCTTCCCCTACAACGGCACGACCACGACCTGCGAAGCCCTGTGGATGGGGGTCCCCGTGGTGGCGTTGCGCGGAGACCGGCACGCGGGCCGGGTGGGCGCGAGCCTTTTGACCCACGTCGGGCTCGAGGTCCTGATCGCCGAGTCCGCCCACGGCTATATCGAGCTTGCCGCGGGGCTGGGAGGAGATCCGGACCGCCTCTCGGAACTGCGCAAGGGCCTGCGCCGGCGGGTGCAGGACTCGCGCCTGTGCGACGCCCCCGCCTTCGCCCGCAGCTTCGAATCCGCGCTGCGGTCCATGTGGCGGACCTGGTGCGAGGACCGCGCGCCCGAGCCCATCGTGGTGAAACCCAGAAGCGTCGTCCCATGAGCCTGGAGGCGGCCCGGGCGAACCAGGCGGGGCTTGCCGCCTACCAGCAGGGGCGCCTCGACGAGGCCGGGCGGCTGTTCGCCCAGGCCGAGGCCCTCGACGGCAAGGTCGCCAGCTATCCCTACCACCTCGGCCTGGTGCTGCAGGCGCTGGGCCATCTCGACCCTGCGCTCGACGCCTTCCGCCGGGCCGTCGCCATCGACCCGAAGCACGCCAAGGCCCACAACAACGTCGGCATGGCCTTGCACGTCCAGGGCCGCGCCCCGGAGGCCGTCGAGGCCTACGCCCGCGCGGCGGCGCTCGATCCTCGCCTGGCCGCCGCCCACAACAACCTCGGCCTGCTCCTGACCGAACGGGGTGCCCTGGCCGACGCCGTGGCGGCCCTGCGCCGGACCCTGGCTCTGGTCCCCCAGGACTCGCGGGTCCACAGCAACCTCGGCAACGCCCTCCTGGCCCTGGGGCAGCGGGACGAGGCCATGGCGGCCTATGACAAGGCCGTGGCCCTGGAGCCCATGAGCCCGGCCGCGAGCAACCGGCTCCTGGCCCTCCACTACCGGTCCGACGTGACGCCGGGGGAGCTCCGCGCCGAGCATGACCGCTGGGGCGCCCGTTACGCCCGCCCGCCCCAACCCGCCTTCGCCAACGAACGCGATCCGGACCGGCGTTTGCGGATCGGCTTCGTCTCCCCCGACTTCCGCGACCATCCTGTCCCGTTCTTCCTCGAGCCTCTGCTGCGGGCCCGCGACCCCTCCGCCATGGAGGTCTTTTGCTACGCCGAGGTGGCCGCCCCAGACGCGGTCACGGCGCGCCTGCAGGGCCTCTGCGACCACTGGCGCTCCACCGTCGGGCTCTCCGACCAGGGTCTCGCCGAGGCCGTCCGCGCTGACCGGATAGATGTCCTGATCGACCTCGCCGGCCATACCAACCGCGGCCGGATCACCGCCTTCGCCCTTGGATGCGCTCCGGTGCAGGCGACCTGGCTCGGTTATCCGGACACCACCGGCCTGCCGGCCATGGACTATCGCATCGTCGATCCGGTCACCGATCCGCCGGGTATCGCCGAGGCCTGGTCATCCGAGGCCCTGGTCCGCCTCGAGGGCGGCTTCCTCTGCTATGGCCCGCCCGCAGGCGCGCCTGTCGTCGAACCGCCGCCGAGCCTGGCCGGCGCGGCCCCCACCTTCGGCTCCTTCAACAACCCGGCGAAGCTGTCGGAGGCGACCCTCGACGCCTGGGCCGCCCTGCTGAAGGCCGTCCCCGCCGCGTGCCTGGTGCTCAAGGCCTCGTCCTTCACCGACGCCGAGGCCCGCCGCCTGATGACCGAACGCTTCACCGGGCGGGGGATCGATCCGGCCCGCCTGGACCTGCGCTCCTACCTCGACGACGGCGCCGAGCACCTGGCCGCCTATGGCGCGGTGGACGTGGCCCTGGACCCCTTCCCCTACAACGGCACGACCACGACCTGCGAAGCCCTGTGGATGGGCGTGCCCGTCGTCACCCTCAGCGGCGACCGCCATGCCGGGAGGGTCGGGGTCAGCCTGCTCTCCCGCGTAGGCCTCGCCGCCCTGATCGCCGACACCCCGGACCGTTACGTGGAGATCGCGGCGTCCCTGATCGCCGACACCGCGCGCCTCGCGGACCTGCGCCAAAGCCTGCGCGAGCGCCTGCGCGCCTCGCCCCTCTGCGTCGCCCCCGCCTTCGCCCACGCCTTCGAGACGGGTCTGCGGAGGATGTGGCGCCGCTGGTGCGACGGCGAAGCGCCCGCCGCCCTCTCCATTTCGTCGGAAAATGGTCTAAGCCTTGAACCGATGACGCCCGCAAAGCCGCGCAACGCCTGATGGCCAGTCTCGCCGAGATCTACAGCCTCGCCCTCCGCAACCAGCAGGCAGGGCGGCTGCAGGAGGCCGAGCAGCTGTACCGCCAGATCCTGGCGGCCAACCCGAGCCATGCCGACAGCCTGAATCAGCTCGGCATACTGGCCTATCAGTTCGGCCAGATGCCCGCGGCCGCGGACCTGTTCGGCCGCGCCGCCGCCGCGGGCCGCCAGCCCACCTTCCACTACCATCACGGCCTTGCCCTGCAGGAGATGGGGCGCCTGGACGAGGCGGAGGCGGCCTACGGGCGGACCCTGGCGATCCAGGCCAATCACCCCCGGGCCCACAACAACCTCGGCAACATCCACCAGTCCCGGGGCCAGTCCGAGCAGGCGGTCGCCGCCTACCGCCAGTCGATCCGACAGCAGTCCAACTTCGCGGAGGCCCACTACAACCTCGGCATGTCCTTGCAGGCCCTGGGGCGCCCCGACGAGGCGGCGGCCTCCTACCGCAAGGCCCTGGCCCTCAAGCCCGACTACGCCGAGGGCCACAACAACCTCGCCAACATCCTGCTGGAGCAGGGGCGGCTGGACGAGGCGATCGAGAGCTACCGCCAGGCCCTCGCCCAGGACGCGCAACTTCCCGAGGCCCACCTCAACCTGGGCGGCGCCCTGCAGCGGCAGGGTAGGCTGGAGGAGGCCAAGACATCGTTCGAGCGGGCCCTCGCCATCCAGCCGGCCGACTACAATCCCCACTACAGCATGGGCAATGTGCTGCAGGAGATGGGCCGCGCAGGAGAAGCCCTGCCCTTCTACCAGCGGGCCCTGGCCATCAAGCCGGATCTGCCCCCCGGCTATTCCAACCTCGGGAACGCCCTGGCGCTGATGGGGCGGCTGGACGAGGCCGTGGCGGCCTTCGAAAAGGCCATCGCGCTCCAGCCCGACCTCGCCCCGGCGCACATGAACCTGGGCGCCGTGCTGCAGGACCAGGGGAAGATGGAGGCCGCCGAGGCCAGCTTCCGCCAGGCCCTGGCGGTCCAGCCGGGAGACGCCGACGCGGGCTCGAACCTCCTCATCAACATGACCTACCGGGGGGCCGCCTCCCCCGCCGCCCTGTTCGCCGAGCACGTGGCCTGGGGCGAGACGCAAGGCGCCCGCTGGCCGGGCAAGCCCGCGCCGCACCTCAACAAGAAGGACCCCGACAAGCGCCTGCGGGTCGGCTTCGTCTCCGGGGACCTCAAGACCCATTCGGTCGCCTTCTTCCTGGAACCCCTGCTGCGGGCGCGGGACCGGGCGGCGGTCGAGGTGTTCTGCTATTCGGAGGTGATGAACCCGGACGCCACCACGATGCGCCTGCGCGGCCTTTCCGACCACTGGCGCCAGGCCGTGGGCGCCGGCGATGCAGCCCTCGCCGAGCAGATCAGGTCCGACCGCATCGACGTTCTGGTCGACCTCGCCGGCCACACCAACCGCAACCGCCTGCCGACCTTCGCCGCCAAACCCGCGCCGGTGCAGGCGACCTGGCTGGGCTATCCCAACACCACGGGCGTGGCCGCGATCGACTATCGCATCGTCGATCCGATCACCGACCCGCCCGGAGAGGCGGACGCCTTCGCGGTCGAGAAGCTGGTCAGGCTGGAGGACGGCTTCCTCTGTTACGCCGCCCCGGCCGATGCACCGGAAGTCGCCGCGGCGCCCTTCCTGGTGAACGGCTTCACCACCTTCGGCTCCTTCAACAATCCGACCAAGCTCTCGGACGAGACCATCCGGCTCTGGGCGAGCCTGCTGGTGCGCGTCCCCGACGCCAGGCTGCTGCTGAAGGGCAAGCCCTTCGCTGACGAGGCCGCGCGCAATCTGGCCCTGGCCCGCTTCGCCGCCAACGGGATCGGCGCGGACCGCCTGGTCCTGCGCTCCTGGCTGCAGGGGACCGGCTCGCACCTGGCGACCTACGCGGAAGTGGACATCGGGCTGGACCCCTACCCCTACAACGGCACGACAACGACCTGCGAAGCCCTGTGGATGGGCGTGCCTGTGGTCACCCTCAGCGGCGACCGCCACGCCGCCCGGGTGGGGGCGAGCCTCCTTGCCCGCGTCGGCCTCTCCGATCTCGTGGCGACCAGCCCCGAGAGCTACGCCGAGATCGCCGTTCGCCTGGCCGAGGACGCCGCGCGCCTTTCGGACCTGCGCCAGTCCCTTCGGCCCCTTATGCAGGCCTCCACCCTCTGCGACGCCCCCGCCTTCGCCCGCCGGTTCGAGACCGCGCTTCGGACCATGTGGCGCGGTTGGTGCGAGGGCCGCGCCCCCGCTGCCTTCGAGGTCCCCCATGCCGTCTGAGGCGCTGTTTCCCCTGAAGGGCAAGCGGGTCTGGGTCGCCGGGCACCGCGGCATGGTCGGCTCGGCCCTGGTGCGGCGGCTGGAAGCCGAGGACTGCACCGTCCTGACCGTCGGCCGCGAGACGGTGGATCTGCGCCGCCAGGTCGAGACGGAAAGCTGGATGGCCGACAACAAGCCCGAGGCCATCTTCCTGGCCGCCGGCACCGTGGGCGGCATCCTCGCCAACGACAGCTATCCGGCAGACTTTCTCTACGACAACCTGATGATCGAGGGGAACATCGTCAGCCAGGCCCATAGGCTGGGCGTCGAGAAGATGCTGTTCCTGGGCTCAAGCTGCATCTACCCCAAGCACGCCCCCCAGCCGATCCCGGAGGACGCCCTCCTGACCGGGCCGCTGGAACCCACCAACGAGTGGTACGCCATCGCCAAGATAGCGGGCATCAAGCTCGGCCAGGCCTACCGCCGCCAGCACGGCTGCGATTTCATCTCGGCCATGCCCACCAACCTCTACGGCCCGGGCGACAATTTCGACCTGAACTCCAGCCACGTCGCCCCGGCCCTGATGCGCAAGGCCCATGAGGCCAAGCTGGCGGGCCAGGAGCGCCTGACCATCTGGGGCACGGGCTCGCCCCGGCGCGAGTTCCTGCACGTGGACGACTGCGCCGACGCCCTGGTGCACCTGATGAAGACCTATTCCGGCCACGACCACGTCAACGTCGGCGCCGGGGACGACCTGACCATCCTGGAGCTGGCGCAACTGATCTGTGAGGTGGTGGGCTTCAAAGGCGAGATCGTGTGCGACACCACCAAGCCGGATGGAACGCCCCGCAAGCTGATGGATTCCGGGCGCCTGAGGGCCACCGGCTGGGCCCCGCGGATCGGCTTTCGCGAGGGACTGTCCGTGACTTATCGCTGGTTCCTTGAAACCGGCGGCGGCCAGGGGCGCACCGGCGCCCGCTGATCGCGTTCGCCGAACTTTGCGCGCCATCGGCGAGGCGACTTGAGAACGGGTTCCAACCCCGCTACAGCCAAGCCGCGCCCACCGGATTGCGACGACAGGAACCGCCTTGCCTGGTCGTTAGAGCGGCATCGGGTTCGGGGAGGACAGTCCATGGCGATCGACCAGCCGCCGCCCGCGGTAGAGACCATCGTGGTCCAGGCCGCGCGCCTGCCGCCCTCCATCGGCGACGCCGCCTTCTCCATCGTGCGTCTGTCGCCAGAGCAGCTCGCCTCCACCCCGCGGGTCGACGAGGCCCTGGCGGACGTTCCGGGAGTCTCCCTGTTCCGCCGCACCTCCAGCCTGGCGGCCAACCCGACCACGCAAGGCATCTCCTTGCGCGAAATCGCCGGCTCCGGCGCGGGCCGGGCCCTGGTGACCCTGGACGGGGTGCCGCAGAACGATCCCTTCGGCGGCTGGGTGATCTGGACCGGCCTGCCTTCCGAGACCATCGAGACCGCCTCGGTGGTGCGCGGCGCCGGCGCCGGGCCCTACGGCGCGGGCGCCCTGACCGGCGTGATCGCCCTCGAGGAACAGGCCGGACGGCCCGGTTCGGTGACGGCGGACGTCAGCGGCGGGAACCTGGGCTATCGCCGGGCGGGCGCTGCGGCCGACGTCGGCGTCGGACCGGCGAGCCTGTTGATGTTCGGCTCCATCGAGCACAGCGACGGCTGGACCCCGGTCAGGGACCGGCGCGGGCCCGCCGACGACAACCTTTCCCTCGACGACTGGAGCGTGGGCGCTCGCCTGCAGGCGAGCCTCGGCCCGGCCGTCATGGCCGCGCGGGTCTCCGCCTTCCGCGAGAAGCGCGAGGCCGGGCTCCTGGGCGCCCACTCCCGCGCCAAGGGCCAGGCCGCCAGCCTGACCTTCGCCGCCCAGCCCACCCCGGACCAGCTCGGCTGGAGGGTGCAGGCCTGGGTGCGCAAGTCCGACCTCGTCAACACATCCGTCGCCGTGGCCGCCGACCGCAAGACCACCACCCCGGCCAACGAGCAATACGAGGCGCCGGCCACCGGCTGGGGCGTCAACGCCGCCGTCCGCAGCGGCGGGCCCCGGCTGCAGCTCGAGGCTGGCTTCGACGTGCGCGGGACCGACGGGGAGGAGCACGAGCACTTCACCTTCACCGCCGGCCGCTTCGTCAACGACCGCCGCGCCGGCGGCCAGACCCTGGTCTACGGCGGCTATCTGGAAGGCGCCTGGAACCTCAATCCGTGGCTGATCACCGGCGGGATCCGGCTGGACCGCTGGTCCAACTTCAACGCCATGCGGGTCCAACGCACCATCGCCACGGGGGCCCTGACCCTGGACCAGCGCACGCCCGACGCTTCGGGGACCCTGCCCACGGGCCGGATCGGCGTTCGGCGCGAATTCTACGACGGCCGCTTCTACATCCGCTCCGCCGCCTACGCCGGCTTCAGGCCCGCCACCCTGAACGAGCTGCACCGGCCGTTCCGCGTCGGCAACGACGTCACCGAGGCCAATCCGTCCCTGGTTCCCGAAAAGCTCTACGGCATCGAGGGCGGGTTCGGCGGCCGCGAGGGTCGCCTCAGCTGGAACGCCACCGTCTTCTACAACCAGCTCAAGGATGCGGTGGCCAACGTCACCATCGGTATCGGGCCGGGCACCTTCCCCATCGCCGGCGTCATCCCCGCCGGCGGGGTGCTGCGCCAGCGTCAGAACACCGGGGCGGTGAACGCCGTCGGCTTCGAGCTGGACGGCCGCTTCCGCGTCAGCGAGCAGTTTTCCCTCAAGACCGCCCTGGCCTTCACCCAGGCGGCCGTGGACGGCGGCCGGACCGCGCCCCAGCTCACCGGGCTGCAGCCGGCCCAGACGCCCCGCTTCACCCTCACGGCCGGGGCCGAATGGCGCCCCGTTGAGCGCCTGACCCTGTCGGCGGACCTACGCTACGAGGAAAGCCGCTTCGACGACGATCTCAACACCCGGGTGCTCTCGGCCGGGACCACCGTCGATCTGCGGGCGGAGTACCGGTTCGGCAGGGGCGTCAGCGCCTATCTGGCGGCCGACAACATCGCCAATTCCGACCTCGAGACCGGCCAGACCGCGGATGGGGTGGAAAGCTTCGGCCCGCCGCGGATGGTGCGGATCGGGCTGCGGTTCAAGCGCTAGATCAGGCGACCGCTCGGGGCCGCACGCCCTCGAACAGGATCTCGAGCTGGCGGCGCAGTACGTCCTCCAGCTCCTCCGCCGTCCAGTCGCCGTAGTGGGCGAGGCGGAGATTGGTGACCAGGAGGCTGATCGTCATCTTCAGGAACAGGAGCTGGTCGAGGTCCGCGCGCACCTCGCCGCGGGCTATGCCGTCGCGCAGGACCTCGGCCATCAGCACGCCCATGCGCGCCTGTAGGGCGGCGTTGGTCTTCTCGGTGTTGCGGCCCCAGCCGAAGGAGGCGCCGAGATAGGCCATCTGCAGCTTCGGATCGGGAAACACCTCGCGCTGGCCCATGATGAAGCTGGCGTGGATGCGCTCGATGGCTGTGCCGGTATGGCTCCGGACCGTGCGCTCCATCTCGGGGATGATGGCCTCGCGGCGCTCCCCGACGATGGCGACCAGGATATCGGCCTTGCTTTCGAAGGTGGTGAAGACACCCCCCAGGGACACGCCCGCCCGCTTGGCGATCATGCGCACCGTGGTGTTCTCGAAGCCGACTTCCTCGAACAGGGCCCGGGCCGCGTCCATCACCCGGGCGCGGCTTTCCTGTTTCTTCCGTTCCCTTAGCCGCAAAGCAGAATCCGCCCACCCAAAGTTAATGGATGGACCCATCAACGATCCGGGTCGCGTTCTAAATGGGACGAACCGTCACTGCGACGGTTTAGCTCGGGTCCAGCTTCTTCAGGACCTCGTCGGCCCGGGCCTCGAATTCCGAGCAGTATTCCTCAACCACGTTGCGCAGCAGGGTGGCGTAGCGGTCGGCCAGGAGCCGCCCGTCCTGGGCGGCGTTGCGGAGATCGGTCACCAGCTGGCGAACCTCATCGATCTCCTCAGGCGTCATATTGTTCATGGCTGGCCCCCGCCAACAGACGCCGGCGGCAGCGCCGATATCAGGGCGCCTAACATAGTAAGTCGTCGAGCGCGTTCAACCAACTTTACCGGGCGTTGTATACCAATTACACGCTGAGCGATTGCAAGCTTGGCCGTAAGGCGCAGGCCCCCAAGCCGGTGGCGCGATCCGGGCCGCGGGCCTAAGGTCGGGGCATGGACAGAGTGTTCGACATCCTCATCCCGGTGCTGCTGCTGGCGGTTACGGCGACCCTGGCGGTGGGGGTCTACAGCCTCCTGCGCGGCGGCCAGTTCTCCCGCAGCTATTCGAACAAGCTGATGCGCCTGCGCGTGCTGCTGCAGGCGATTGCGGTGCTGGTCCTGGTCGCCGCCTTCATCTGGCGCGGCCAACACTCCTGAGGCCTCTCGCATGGTGACCCTCAACCGCATCTACACCCGCACCGGCGACGGGGGGGACACGCGGCTGGCCACCGGCGAGACCGTGCGCAAGACCGACCTCAGGGTCGAGGCCTACGGGGCGGTGGACGAGACCAACGCCCTCCTCGGCGCGGCGCGGCTGCACACGGAGGGCGATGCCGCCCTCGATCCGGTCCTGGCCCGCATCCAGAACGAGCTGTTCGACCTCGGCGCGGACCTCGCCACCCCTGAACGGCCCGGCAAGGACCTCGCCTGGACCCCGCTGCGGATACTGGAGGGCCAGGTGGAGCGGCTGGAGCGGGAGATCGACCAGCTCAACGAGCCGCTTTCGCCCCTGACCTCCTTCGTCCTGCCGGGGGGCTCGCCCGCCGCCGCCGCCCTGCACCAGGCCCGCACCGTCTGCCGTCGGGCCGAGCGCGACGCGGTGCGCCTGGCCGCCGTCGAGCCGGTCAGCCCGGCGGCGCTGAAGTACCTCAACCGCCTCTCCGACCTGCTGTTCGTCGCCGCCCGCGTCGCCAACATCCCCCGCGGCGGCGATGTCCTGTGGACGCCCGGCGGAACTCGCTGACCCACCCCTCCCGGCAGGGAGAGGAGAAAACGCGACCGCCGTAAGGCGGTAAACAGCCCCTTAACCCTGGCGGCGCATCAGTTGGCCTTCGAGTTTCGATCGGAGGATCCATTGGCCAACGTCACGGCGGAGGGCGCGCGCAGCGGCGGCAGGAGCCGGGCTCACGTGCGGCCCGTCTCGGCCATCATCGGGATGCAGCTGAGAGCCATGTGGGACAGCGCCATGGCGCTGCGCCTGCGCGGCGGGCTGTGCGCCACCCTGGGCGTGGCCCTGGTGGTCGCCTTTGCCAGCTATGACGCGGCCGACCCGAGCTGGAACGCCGTCTCCGGCGAGGCCCCGACCAATTTGCTGGGCGGCTTCGGGGCGGTCCTGGCCGACGTCGCCATCCAGTCGCTGGGCCTGACCGCCTGGGTCGCCGCCATCATCATGACCGTGGCCGGCTTCGTCCGCGCCGGCGCCCGCGACCCGCGCGGCGGCCGCGCCGGGCTGCGCCTGCGGGTCGGAATCGGAACCCTCGGCGTCCTGCTCATGGCCGGAGCCCTGGCCGCCCCGCAGCCTCCCGCGACCTGGCCCCTCGCTCGCGGCCTCGGCGGCTTCTGGGGCGAGACGGTCCTCGCCTTCATGGCGGGGATCTTCCGTATCATCGCCCTGCCTAACGGACGGGCCCTCGCGGCCGTCACCCTTGGCCTCGGCTCCCTCGCCGCCCTCGGCTTCGCCGCCGGCCTGCGCCGCCGCGACTTCATCCTAGCCGGCGACTGGCTGGCCTACGCCGGCGCCGCCCTTGCCCAGCAGGTGATGGAGCGCATCCGCCCCGCCGCCGTTCCGGCTGCCGCGCCGGCCCGTCCTCGCCGGACGCGCGCCGCCGCGTCGCCGCCCACCGCCGACGATCCGCCCTGGGAAACCGACGCCCCCGCGCCCATCAGCCCGGCCGCCGCCGCAGAGGCCGCCCGGGTCGCCGACATCAAGGCGCCCAAGACCTCCGCCCGCGAAGCGCGGGAAAGCCAGAAGGCCTTCGACTTCGTTCACAAGGGCGGCTTCCGCCTGCCCGAGCTGGCCATGCTGACCAAGCCCAAGGCCCGCCTGCACGCCTTCGACGAAGGCGCCCTGCGCCAGAACGCCCGCATGCTGGAGACGGTCCTGGCCGAGTTCGGCGTCAAGGGCCAGATCGACCAGATCCGTCCCGGCCCCGTCGTCACCCTCTACGAACTGGTTCCCGCCCCCGGCGTGAAGCACTCGCGGGTCGTCGCCCTCTGCGACGACATCGCTCGCTCCATGAGCGCCCGCGCCTGCCGGATCGCGGTGGTCCAGGGCCGCAACGCCATCGGCATCGAGCTGCCGAACGTGCGCCGCGACACCGTCTACCTGCGCGACCTCCTCTCCTCGGCCGAGTACGAGAAGCAGAGCCACATCCTGCCCATGGCGCTCGGCGAGACCATCGGCGGCGAGCCCTACGTCGCCGACCTCGCCCGCATGCCCCACTTGCTGATCGCCGGCACCACCGGCTCGGGCAAGTCGGTGGGCGTGAACGCCATGATCCTGTCGATCCTCTACCGCCTGCCGCCCGACCAGTGCCGCTTCATCATGATCGACCCGAAGATGCTGGAGCTCAGCGTCTACGACGGCATCCCGCACCTGCTGGCGCCGGTCGTGACCGATCCCAAGAAGGCCATCGTGGCCCTGAAGTGGACCGTCCGGGAGATGGAGGACCGCTACCGGCGCATGTCCAAGATCGGCGTGCGCAACGTCGCCGGCTACAACCAGCGCGCCGCCGACGCCGCCGAGAAGGGCGAGCGCTTCGTCCGCACCGTCCAGACCGGCTTCGACGAGGACACCGGCCGTCCGGTCTATGAGGAAGAGGACATCCGTCCCGAGCCCATGCCCTATCTCGTCGTGGTCATCGACGAGGTCGCCGACCTGATGATGGTCGCCGGCAAGGAGATCGAGGGCGCGGTGCAGCGTCTGGCCCAGATGGCCCGCGCCGCCGGCATCCACCTGATCATGGCCACGCAGCGCCCGTCCGTGGACGTGATCACCGGCACCATCAAGGCCAACTTCCCGACCCGGATCAGCTTCCAG
>CANJID010000061.1 GCA_947474395.1 Caulobacterales bacterium | reverse complement strand
TGGATGCGGGCGACCAGCTCGTCCTTGTGGAAGGGCTTGGTCATGTAATCGTCGGCGCCGCCGCCGAACGATTTGACCTTGGTCTCGATCTCCGCCGTGCCCGACAGGATCATGATCGGGGTGTTGATCTTGCCGACGCGCAGTTGGCGCAGCACATCGAACCCGGACATATCCGGCAGATTGAGGTCCAGAAGGATCAGGTCGTAGTCGTAGATCTTCCCCAGATCGACGCCTTCCTCACCCAGATCGGTCGTATAGACGTTGAATCCCTCGGACTTCAGCATCAACTCGATGCTCTGCGCTGTCGCGCTGTCATCCTCGATCAGCAGTACACGCATCAGCCCCTCCCGGCCTAGGCCAGCGCACGACACTAAGGACGCCCGCAATATGGGGGAATCCACTCGCTTCCCCGGGACGCTAGGTCCTGAGTCACTTAAAACTCGTTAATCCTGAACGGATCGTTCCGAATCGTAGGTTGATTTGGAGTCGCGTCGCAAGCAGGGCCGTCAAGGATTTGAATCGACAGCGAGTCGCACCCCCTGGCATTTGGTCGCGGGCGTGGGTCGAGGCCTGTGGCAGGAAGGGCTGCGACTCCTTAAGTGATTGGGCGTTGACCAGGGCGGGCGAGCGGGCTCGCCCTCGAGAGGATGGGGCGTGGCGCAGGATCCCTACAAGGAATTGGGCGTGGCCCGGGGCGCGAGCGCGGACGAAATCCGCAAGGCGTTCCGCAAACTCGCCAAGCAGCTGCACCCCGACCGCAATCCCGGCGACAAGGCCTCCGAGGAGCGCTTCAAGAAGATCACCTCCGCCTTCGACATCCTGGGCGACGAGGAAAAGCGCAAGAAATTCGACCGCGGCGAGATGGATGCGGACGGGCGTGAAACGCCCCGCGGCTTTCAGGGCGGCGGGGGCTTCCCCGGCGGCGGGCCCTTCCAGGGCGGCGGTTTTCAGGGCGGCGGCGGGGGCGGCGGCGCTTTCGGCGGCGTGGACCTCGACGACCTTCTGGGCGAGGTGTTCGGCCGCCAGGCCGGCGGCGGCGGGCGCGGCGGCTTCAATCCGCGCGGGGCCGACATCCGCGCCAGGCTGGAGATCGATCTCGAGGAAGCCATCCGAGGCGGGCCCAAGCGCATCGCCTTCTCGGACGGGCGCACCCTGGACGTCACCATCCCCAAGGGCGCCGCCGAGGGCCAGGTGCTGCGGCTGAAGGGTCAGGGCCAGCTCGGGCGCAGCGGCGGGGCGGGGGACGCCCTGATCGAGCTCGCCATCCGTCCTCACCCCGTGTACCGCCGCGAAGGCGCGGACCTGCACATGGACCTGCCCGTCTCTATCCCCGACGCGATCCTGGGGGCCAAGGTCGACGCCCCGACGCCGGAGGGGACCGTCAGCCTGACGGTGCACAAGCATTCCAACGCCGGCCAGACGCTCAGGCTCAAGGGCCGCGGCGCGGTGGATCCGGCCACCGGCAAGCGCGGAGACCTCTTCGCCCACCTGATGCTGGTCCTGCCCGAGAAAGCCGATCCCGAGCTGGAGCATTTCGCCGAGGCGTGGCGCAAGGATCGGCCCTACGCCCCGCGCCGTAAGGGCTGAGCCCATGGCGCGGCGGGCGCGGCGGTCGACAAGGCGGACGCTGCACCGCATAACCATCGTGTTCAGGCCGCGTTCAGTCCGGCCCGTCTAGGACAGGGGCATGAAGTTGCGCGCCTCGCTCGCCCTCTGGGCCCTGATCGGCATCGCGGCTCCGGCCGCGGCCCCAATCACGGCTATGGCTCAACCGGCTGACCCGAACTCGCTTGGGGCTACCTGGAGCGAGCAGCAGGACGCCGTGCGCCAGTGCGTGCGGGAGAACCGCTGCCTGCCCCTGACCCGGGTTATCGAGCTGATCCGCCGCGAGACCCCCGGCAAGCAGCTCGACGCGGGGCTGGAGCCGGGGCCGGGGGGGCGGGCGGTCTATCGCGTCCGCTGGGCCGCCGACAACGGCAAGCGGCTGGACTATCTGGTGGACGTCGTGAACGGCGCCATCGTGCGGGTGGAGGGCCGCTGAACCATGCGTATCTTGCTCGTCGAGGACGATCCCGACCTTTCCCGCCAGCTCAAGCAGTCGCTCGCCGACGCCGGCTATGCGGTGGACTACGCCCCGGACGGCGAGGAGGCCCAGTTCCTGGGCGAGACCGAGCCCTATGACGCGGTGATCCTCGACCTCGGCCTGCCCAAGGTCGACGGGGTATCCGTGCTGGAGCGCTGGCGGCGCGAGGGCATGGCCGTCCCCGTGCTGATCCTGACCGCCCGCGGCGCCTGGAGCGAGAAGGTGGCCGGCTTCGACGCCGGCGCCGACGACTACCTGACCAAGCCCTTCCACACCGAGGAACTGCTGGCGCGACTGCGGGCCCTCCTGCGCCGGGCCGCGGGCCATGCGGCGCCGAACCTCGCCTGCGGGGGCCTGCGCCTTGATCCCCGCGCCGCCCGGGCCTCGGTCAACGGCGAGCCGGTGCGGCTGACCTCGCTGGAGTACCGGCTGCTCCACTACATGATCATGCACCAGGGCCGGGTGATCAGCCGGACCGAGCTGGTCGAGCACCTGTACGACCAGGACTTCGACCGCGACTCCAACACCATCGAGGTGTTCATCGGGCGGCTGCGCAAGAAGATCGGCCCCGATCGCATCGAGACCGTGCGCGGGCTCGGATACCGCCTGGCCGCGCCCGAGGGCGAGCCCACCGACGAATGACGGCCCTGACGTGACCACCGTGGCCGCGGCTCCCGCCCCGAGGCGCGGCTCCTCGCTGGTCGCCAGACTGCTGTGGCTCGCCGCCGGCTGGAGCCTGGCCGCGCTTCTGGCCACGGGCCTGGCCTTCTCCGCCTTCTTCCGCTCAGAGGCGATCGCCCGCTTCGACCAGGGCCTGACCGACGTCGCCGACGGCCTTTACGCGGGGGCGAGCGTGGGGCCGGACGGGGCGGTGCTGGCGCCGGCCCTGACCGACGCCCGCGCCACGCGGGTCTATTCGGGCAAATACTGGCAGATCGCGGAGCTCAGCGCGGACGGCATGCTGCACGTCATGCCGCGGTCCCGCTCGCTGTGGGATTCCGAGATCGTCGCCCCGACCGACGTGATGAAGCTCCGGCCGGGAGCTTCGATTTTCTACGACACGGTTGGTCCGAACAACGAGCCGCTGCGCGCCATCGCCCTGATGGCCCAGCTCCCCGGGCGCCAGGCGCCGGTGGTGTTCATGGCCGCCGAGGACCGCAGTCCGGTGGACCGGGCGGTGCAGCGCTTCACCGTCACATCGAGCATCGCCCTGGTGCTGGTCGGGCTCGTTTTGGTGGTGGGGGTGTTCTTCGCCGTCCGCTTCGGCCTGCAGCCCCTCTTCGCCATGGGCCGCGAGATCGCCCACGTCCGCCAGGGCAAGGCCCAGCGCCTGCAGACCACCTACCCGGCCGAGATCGCCCCTCTGGCCGGAGAGCTGAACGCGCTCCTCGATCACAACCAGGAGGTCGTCGAGCGCCAGCGCACCCACGTCGGCAACCTGGCCCACGCGCTCAAGACGCCTATCTCGGTGATGCTGACCGAGGCCGAGCGCCAGCCCGGCGGCCTGGCCGAGGTGGTCACCCGCCAGGCCGCCGCCATGCGCGACCACGTGGAGCACCACCTTCGCCGCGCCCGCGCCGCCGCCCGCTCGCAGGGCACCGGCGAGCGCACGCCCGTGGCCGAGGTGCTGGACGAGCTGGCCCGGACCCTCGAGCGCATCTTCCGCCACGAGGGGGTCTCGATCGACTGGGACGCGCCGGACGATCTCGCCTTTCTGGGGGAGCGGCAGGACCTGCTGGAGATCGCCGGCAACGTGATGGAGAACGCCTGCAAGTGGAGCCGTGGCCGCGTGCGGGCCCGCGCCGAGGCGGGTCCCCGCCCCGGCCGCTTCACCCTGACGGTGGAGGACGACGGTCCGGGTCTGCCCCCGGACCAACGGGCCGAGGTGTTGCAAAGAGGCGCGCGGCTCGACGAGAACGCGCCCGGCTCCGGCCTAGGTTTGTCGATCGTCGACGAGTTGGCGCGGGCTTACGGGGGGGCGTTAGACTTGTCGGATTCAGCTCTCGGGGGTCTGAAGATCGCGCTTGATCTTCCCAAGGCCGAGGCGTGACCGGACGTCGCAGCCGGAAACAGCAGTCTTCGGGGAACCTTAACCAAGAAGGCGCAAGGTCCGTCCAAGATTGAGGCGATCTCGGTCGAGTGGGAGCCCGGCTGACCGGAATGGGCGGCATATCCGAGAGCAAGATGGGGACGGTCCGCCGGCTGATCGAAGCCGTGCCGGACGCTCATATCCGCACCCTCGAAACCGCCCTGGCGTCGGTGGGCGGGGACGGCTCCAACCTTTCCGTGGTCCACGACCTGGTCAGCGCCGAGGTGGTCGAGCGCCGCATCCGTTCGGCGGTCTTCGCGCCGGTGGGACCGCTCTGCGCCCCGCTGGCCGGGGTCCGCCCCTTCTTCCCCGCCCAGGCCCCCGCCTTGCTGTGGCGCGCCCTCAAGGCAGAGGCGCCCGAAGAGGTGGCCCAGGCCCTGCGCGCCGGCCTCTCGCTGCGCGGCGACGATGAATCGCCCCCCATATTCGATGACCTGTGCCTCCGCGCCGCTGCGGGCCTCGCCGCCGGCGAGACCGACGCCTACCGGGCCGTGACCGCCTCCCTGGAAGCCACTTCCCCCGGGGTTTCCGGCCGCATGGCTCAGGGCCTGTCGCTAGCCCCCCTGGCGCGGGCGACCCTGCCCCGGGTGGCCGGCTGGGTGCGCAACCTCAACAGCGACAACGCGGCCGCCCTGCGCCTCGCCTTCCGCGACGCCACCACCGTGTCCGAAGACGCCGGCCCCATGTTCATGGAGCTGCTGTTCACCCACCTTGAGGAGCCCTGGCACGTCCTGCGGCTGATCTCGGCCCTGATGGACCGGCCCAGCGACCGCTACCTCGCCTCCTCCGAACTCGCCGGCTTCGGCGACCGGCTGATGACCGACCTCGACCAGCGGATCGACACGGTGCGCCGCTTCAATCCCGACGGCGGGATCGAGGCGGGTATGGCCGTCTGCCAGGCCGTGCTGGGCGCCACCCTGGAGGTCGCCGAGTTCGAGCAATGGATCGCCCTGGCCAAGGACGGTCCCTGGGGCACGCGCCTGACGTCGCAGAAACGCGCCCTGGCGCTCGCCGTCGAAGGACGGCTCAAGGAGGTCGAGCCGGCGGTCGTCGCAGCCTTGCCCTCGACCCCGGTGCGTTACGGCGGCAAGTCTATGCGCGCCACGCCCAAGGTCACCGACGATCTCAATCCGGCGATGATCACGAGGGCGGAGGCCCTGCTGGCCATCCTGGACGGCACCCGCGCCTCGGCCGCCCACGGGGGCTTCGGCTCCCTGCGCACCAAGGTGATGGAAGCGCTGGACGGGCGGCTGGAGCATTACGCCGAGGACCTGATCGACCTGCTGCACAGCGGCGACGGCCCGAGCGAGCGGCTGCGGGACATGCTCGACACCGTCGCCAGCTTCCTGGCCATGGCCAAGGACCCCAAAGCGGCCGAACTGGTGCGCCGCCGGGCCGCCGTGGCCTGACAAGACTCCTGCGCACGCTCTCGCGCCGATCCAAAATTCCCGCTAGCTAGGCGCCGAACGCGGCGATGACCGCGCGCGGGATGGCTTATCCATGTGGGTTTTCTGGCTGGCGGCGGCGATGTTGGCGGCGGGCGCGGGGGCTCTCGTGGCCCTGCGAGCGGTCCGCGCGGCCAGCCACGCGGCGGACGGCGCCGACCCGTCGCTGCCCGTCTACCGCCGCCATCTGACGGAACTCGACGACCTCGCCGAGCGGGGACTGCTGGCTCCCGAGGAGCATCGCGCCGCACGGGCCGAGGCTGGCCGGCGGCTCCTCACCGCCGCTGACCGCAAGGGGGCGGGCGAAGCGAGCGGCGGGAAGAAGGCGCGGATCGGCGTCCTGATCGGCATCGCAGGCGCGGCTGTCGCGGCCCTCGCCATCTACACCGTGGTCGGCTCCCCCGGGGTTCCGGACCAGCCCTACAGCGCGCGCATCGCCGCCTGGCGCAACGGCGACCCGAAGGACCTCGACGCCCAGAAGCTGGCGGCGGTGCTCGTGGCCCTGACCCGGGAGCGGCCGAACGACTGGCGCGCCTTCGCCTATCTCGGCCGGGCCCAGCTGGCGGCGGGCGACGCCTTCGCGGCGGGCCGGGCCCTGCAGAAGGCGGCCAAGCTGCAGCCGCAGCAGGCCGAGGTCCATTCCAGCCTTGGCCTCGCCTTCCTGGCCCAGAACGAGGGCAAGATGACCGCGGAGGCCGACGCCGCCTTCCGGCGGGCCGTGGCCCTCGATCCCAACGATGCGGCCGCCCGCTACTACCTGGCCAAGGCGCGGATCGACGCCGGGGACAAGGCCGGGGGCCTGGCCGACTGGAAGGCCCTGGCGACGACCATGTCGGCGGACGATCCCCGTCGCGGCGCCCTGATGGCCGAGATCGAGCGGGCGAGCCTGCCGACAGCTCCTGCCGCCGCCGCCGGTGGTCCGGTGATCCCGCAGGAGGCGGGGGAACAGGCGGCCTTCATCCGCGGCATGGTGGCGAGCCTGGCCGCGCGGCTGAAGCAAAACCCCGACGACGCCGAGGGCTGGGCCCGGCTGGTGCGCTCCTACGGGGTGCTCGGCGACCGCGACTCCCAGGCCAAGGCCCTGGCCGAGGCGCGCCAGCGTTTCGGCAAGAATCCGCAGGCCCTGGCCAAGATCGAGGCCGAGGCCGGGACCAAGGCAATTCCCTCGCAATGACCTGGTAAAGGACGGACCCCTGGTCCGGAGGCGTTCAATCGCTATGTTGCGGCCGATGTCATGGCTTCCGAAATCGCGTAAGGCCCGCCGCCGCCTGCTGGCGGTCGCCGTGGCGGCGCCGATCCTGGCCGCGGCCGCGGCCCTGTCGCTCTACGCCATGGGCGATGCGGCGGTGTTCTTCTATTCGCCGTCCCAGGCCAAGGAGAAGCAGGCCCCCGTCGGGCGGACCATCCGCCTGGGCGGCCTGGTCCAGGCCGGCAGCGTGGTCAAGCACCCCGACGGCCGGGTGGAGTTCGGCGTCACCGACAATATCCTGACCGACACGGTAATCTACCGCGGCGAGCTGCCCGACCTGTTCCGCGAGGGACAGGGGGTGGTCACCCAGGGCGCCTTCGACGCCGCAGGCGTGTTCCAGGCCCGCGAGGTCCTGGCCAAGCACGACGAGAAATACATGCCCAAGGAAGTCGCCGACGCCCTGAAGAAGTCCGGCGAATGGCGCGGCGAGGGCTCGCAAGCCCCGACTTACGGCAAGGCCGGTCCCTCATGATCGCGGAGCTCGGCGCCTTCGCCCTCGTCCTGGCCTTCGCCCTGTCGGCTCTGCAGGTGGGATGCTCTGTCCTGGCGCGCCTTCGCCACGACGCGGCCCTGCGCGGGGCGGGCGAGGGGGCGGCCGCGGCGAGCTTTATGGCGGTGGGCATAGCCTTCGCCGCCCTGGTCACGGCCTTCGTCACCTCGGACTTCTCGGTCTCGAACGTGGCGGCCAACTCCCACACCGACCAGCCGCTGTTCTACAAGGTGACCGGCGCCTGGGGCAGCCACGAGGGCTCCATGCTCCTGTGGGACCTGGCTCTGACCGGTTTCGGCATGGCCATCGCTCTCATGGGCCGGAACCTGCCCACGGGCCTCAAGGCCGTGGCGGTGGCGACCCAGGGCGGCCTGGGGCTGCTCTTCATCGGCTACACCGCCTTCGCCTCCAATCCGTTCCTGCGCATCGCCGCCGCCCCCATCGAGGGGCGCTCGCTCAATCCCGTGCTGCAGGACCCGTTCTTCGCTATCCACCCGCCCTTCCTCTACTCCGGCTATGTCGGCTTCTCGGTGGTGTTCTCCCTGGCCGTCGGGGCCCTGGTCGAGGGCCGGGTGGACGCGGCCTGGGCGCGCTGGGTGCGCCCGTGGAGCCTCGCCGCCTGGAGCCTCTTGACCGTCGGCATCACCCTCGGATCCTTCTGGGCCTACTACGAGCTCGGCTGGGGCGGCTGGTGGGCCTGGGACCCGGTGGAGAACGCCAGCTTCATGCCCTGGCTCGCGGGCGCGGCCCTGCTGCACTCGGCCATCGTCACCGAGAAGCGCGGCGCCCTGGCGGGCTGGACCGTGTTCCTCAGCCTCGCCGCCTTCGTCTGCTCCATGCTGGGCGCCTTCCTGGTGCGCTCGGGGGTCCTGACCTCGGTGCACGCCTTCGCGGTCGATCCGACCCGCGGGGTGCTGCTTCTGATCATCCTCGGGATCGCGGGCGGGGGCGCCTTCGGCCTCTTCGCCTGGCGCGCGCCCAAGCTCGCCCCCGGCGGCCTCTTCGCCCCGGTCAGCCGGGAAGGGGCCCTGGTCCTGAACAACCTGTTCCTGGCCGCCGCCACCCTGACGGTGATGCTGGGCACCCTCTACCCCCTGATCCGTCAGGCCCTGACCGGCGAGGCCATCTCGGTCGGCGGCCCCTATTTCGGCCTGACCTTCGGACCCTTGATGGTGGCGTGCCTGCTGATCGTCCCCGCCGGGCCTTTGCTGGCCTGGAAGCGCGGCGACCTCCTCGGCGCCCTGCAGCGGCTGTGGGTCGCGGCGGTCATCGCCCTGGCCGCCGGCTTCGCCGCCTGGTTCGTGTTCGCCCCCAAGACCGCTATCGCCGGCCTCGGGGTGGGCTTAGGGACCTGGCTGATCGCCGGGGCGATCTCCGAGATCGTGGTGCGCTCGCGCCTGACCGCCTCGGGCGGACGCCAGGCGCTCCGCCGTCTGGCGGGCTTGCCCCGCGGCGCCTGGGGCATGACGCTCGCCCACATCGGCCTCGGCGTCTTCGTGGCCGGCGCCTGCGTCGAGAGCGCCGGCAAGGCGGAGATGGCCCAGGCCCTTTCCCCCGGCCAGAGCCTCAAGGTCGCCGCCTTCACCCTGACCCTGAAGGACGTCGGCAGCTTCGAAGGGCCCAACTACACGGCCGAGCGCGCGACCGTCCTGGTCAAGGGCCCCGGCAATCCGGCCGAGATGACCCCCGAGCGCCGCTTCTATCCGGCCACCCGGCAGGCCACCTCCCAGGTCGCCATCCAGCGGCACGGCGCCAGCGACCTCTATGTCGTGCTGGGGGAATCGCGCACCGCGAGCGGGGCCACCGCCTGGCTCCTGCGCGTCTACTGGAACCCCTGGGCGCGTCTGATCTTCCTCGGTCCCCTGCTGATGGCCCTCGGCGGAGCGATCTCCCTGTCCGACCGGCGCCTGCGGATCGCCGCGGCCAAGCGGCCGGCCCGTGCGCCCGCCCTGGAGCCCGCGGAGTGAGGGGACTGAAGGGCCTCGCGGTCGCCCTGGCGGCGGTGCTTTGCCTGGGCGCGGCCGCGGCGTCGGACCCGGCCGAGCGCCTGCCCGACCCGGCGCAGGAGGTCCGCGCCCGGTCCCTGTTCCGCGATATTCGCTGCCTGGTCTGCCAGAACGAGTCGATCGACGATTCCGAGGCGGAACTGGCGGCCGACCTGCGCCGCATCGTCCGCGACCAGATCGCCGCCGGCCGCTCCGACGCCCAGGTCCGCACCTTCCTGACCGACCGCTACGGCGAATTCGTGCTGCTGAAGCCGAAATTCTCTCCGGGCAACGCCGTGTTGTGGCTCGGACCCTTCGCGGCGATCCTGCTGGGCGGGGCCGCCGCCCTCATTCTGCGCCGCAAGGACGGGGGCGTGACGCCGCTCAGTCCTGAAGAAGAAAGCCGGCTCGCCGCCCTGGCGGAAGAGCTTGACACCATTCCGCCTCACGACGGTCATATCAAAACGCTCGCACGGGAAACAAAGGGTAGCTGAAATCATTGGCGTCTTGCAGGAACGCGCCTAGCTATTGGGCTTGTTCGTCTTCGCGCCCCGAAAGCTGCCTGAGCTTATTCGGCGAGCCGATAAGACAAAGGAACTGAAATGGCCTTGAAAAGAAAAGGTTTTGTTACGGGTGCGGTCATCGGCGCGGGCCTGTGTGTGGCTGCGCTGGCCGGCGCCGGGGTCCGATTGCCGGGCGCCGACGCTGCTTCCAGGCCGGCCCTTATCAAAACCTCGGCGCCCGTATTCGCGCCGGCCCCCGGCGCGCCCCAGTCCTTCGCCGACATTTTCGAGCGCGTCGCGCCGGCAGTGGTGTCGATCGACGTGACCACCCGCGTGGAGCGCAATGCGCTGCGCGGCATCCCCGGTTTCGAAGGCTTTCCCTTCGCCCTGCCGCAGCAGCCCGGCGAGGGCGGCGGGCAAGGCGGGCAGGGCGGTCGCCAGGGCGGCCCTCAGGGCGGCGGCCAGCAGGGCGACAATGACGACGACGACGGCCCCGGCGGCCAGCCTGGCGCGCCCGAGGCCCAGGCCACCGGCTCCGGCTTCTTCATCAGCGCCGACGGCTATATCGTCACCAACAACCACGTGGTCGAGAACGCCACCACCATCACCGTGCGGCTCACCGACAAGCGCGAGCTGAAGGCCCGCCTGATCGGCCGCGACGAGGGCACCGACCTCGCCGTCATCAAGGTCGAGGGCGGCCGCTTCCCGTTCGTGAACTTCGAGAATGACGCCAAGCCGCGGGTCGGCGACTGGGTCATCGCCGTCGGCAACCCCTTCAACCTGGGCGGCACGGCCACGGCCGGGATCGTCTCGGCCTACGGGCGCGACATCGGCGAGCAGTTCGTCGACTACCTGCAGATCGACGCGCCGATCAACCGGGGCAACTCGGGCGGTCCGACCTTCGACGTCTACGGCCGCGTGATCGGGGTCAACACCGCGATCTTCTCCCAGACCGGCGGCTCGGTGGGGATCGGCTTCGCCGTGCCCTCCGACATCGCGGACTCCATCACCAAGCAGCTGATCGCCGGGGGCAAGATCACCCGCGGCTACCTCGGCGTGAGCATCCAGAGCGTCAACAAGGACATCGCCGACAGCCTTGGCCTGCCCGCCGACAAGGGCGCGCTGGTCAACGACGTCACTCCGGGCGGCCCCGCCGACAAGGCCGGGGTCATGTCCGGCGACGTGGTGCTGCAGCTCAACGGCAAGCCGGTTCCGACCGCCAACGAGCTGACCCGGATGGTGGCCTCGGCCAAGGCCGGCGAAACCCTGCGCCTGCAGGTCCTGCGCGAAGGCAAGACCGTCAACCTCAACGTCACTTCGGGCACCCGGCCTTCCAACGCCGAACTGGCCCAGGGTCCGGACGAGAACAACGGCTCGGGCGCCGCCCCGCGCCGCCCGGCCCAGCCGCCCGAGGCGCCCAAGACCACGGTGCTGGGGATCGGCCTCGTGCCCCTCGACGACGCCGCTCGCCGCCGCTTCTCCATCGCCGCCACCGTGCGCGGCGTGGCGGTCGACAGCGTGACCATGGGCAGCGACGCGGCCACCAAGGGCCTGCGCCGCGGCGACGTGATCGTCCAGGCCAACACCAAGGCGGTCACCACGCCGGCCGAGCTGGAAGCGGCGGTGGCCGAGGCCCGCAAGGCCAAGCGGCCGTCGATCCTGCTGCTGGTCAACCGCGGCGGGCGCAACATCGGCGCCATGCCGCTGAAGCTGGACGAAGACAAAGAGAAGTAGGCGGGTTTTCGGTTCGGACCAGCGGTCCGGACCGAGGCCTGTTACAGACTGTTTTTCGGGCTGGAGCGCCTCGAACGCGCTCCAGCCCTAACTTTGCGCGGTCCCGCAGGCCCGGCTTATCCCTTTTGCGGGGAAAGCAGGCTAGAACGGGACCCGGACAGGAGGAGCGTCGATGGCGGATCGGGTGCTGGCCGTGCGCGGTCCGCGCAGTCTGTTGCGCCAGATCCGCGAAGTCATGGCCGGTGGCGACGCCGCCCAGGCCAGGCTCGACCAGGTGGTCAAGATCATCGCCCGCTCGATGGTCGCCGAGGTCTGCTCGCTCTACCTGCGCCGCGCCTCGGGCGACATGGAGCTGTTCGCCACCGAAGGGCTGAAACGCGAAGCCGTCCACGTCACGCGCATGGGCCCCAACGAGGGCCTGGTGGGCGAGATCGTGCGCCTGGGCCGGCCCCTGAACCTCACCGACGCCCCCGAGCACCCGAGCTTCTCCTACCGCGAGGAGACCGGCGAAGACCCCTTCCACGCCTTCCTCGGCGTGCCGCTGCTGCGCGGCGGCCGGCCCATCGGGGCCCTGGTGGTGCAGAACCGCACGGCGCGGGTCTATGCCGAGGACGAGGTCGAGGACCTGCAGACCATCGCCATGGTGCTGGTGGAGATGGTCGCCGGCGGCGAGCTGGTCGGCCTGGCCGAGCTCAAGGACGTGGAGATCGCGCCCCACAAGCCCGAGCGGCTGATCGGCGCGCGCTTCGCCGACGGCCTGGCCTTCGGGGTGGCGGTGCTGCACGAGCAGCCGGTGGCGCCGGAGAAGCTGCTGGCCGACGACAGCGCCCTGGAGGAGACTCGCCTGCACCGGGGCCTGCAGCTCCTGCGCGAACAGATCGACGAGATGATGGAAGGCCACCATCTGGTCGGCCAGTCCTTCGACGTGCTCGAGACCTACCGCATGTTCGCCCACGACCGGGGCTGGAACCGCAGCCTGGAGGACGGGGTGCGCTCCGGCCTTACGGCCGAGGCGGCGGTGGAGCGGGTCCGCTCCGAGCACCGCGCCCGTTTCGCCGCGGCGCGGGACCCGTACCTGCGCGAGCGCCTGCACGACTTCGAGGACCTGGCGGATCGGCTCCTTCGCATCCTCGCAGGGCAGGCGCCCGGCGCGCGCAACCTGCCCGACAACGCCATCCTGATCGCCCGCAACCTTGGCCCTGCGGACCTCTTGGAATACGACCGCACCAAGCTGAAGGGCCTCCTGCTCGAAGAGGGCTCGACGGTCAGCCACGCCTCCATCGTCGCCCGCGCCTTCGGCATCCCCTGCGTGGGCCGGCTGCCGGGCCTGCGCGACCGCCTGTCCCAGGGCGATCCCGTCATCGTCGATGGGGAAACCGGCGAAGCCCTCTTACGCCCCCGCGCCGACGTGATCGAAGCCTTCCAGTCGCGGGCCGCCGTCCGCGCGCAGGCCCGGGCCGAGTTCGACCGGCTGAAGGACACCCCCGCCGTCACCAAGGACGGCGTCAGGATCACCCTCCTGATGAACGCGGGCCTGGAGGTGGACCTCGACAACCTCGACATGACGGGCGCGGAGGGCATCGGCCTGTTCCGCACCGAGTTCCAGTTCATGGTCGCCGAGCAGATGCCGCGCCTGTCGGCCCAGACGGCCCTCTACAAGCGGGTGTTGGAGGCGGCGGGCGACCGGCCGGTGACCTTCCGCACCCTCGACCTCGGCGGCGACAAGGTGCTGCCCTACCTGGAGGCCGAGCGCGAGGACAACCCGGCCCTGGGCTGGCGGGCCATTCGCATGGGGCTCGACCGTCCCGCTCTGCTACGCCTGCAACTGCGGGCGGTGATCTCGGCGGCCCAGGGTCGCGAGCTTCGGGTCATGTTCCCGCTGGTCTCCACGGTGGAGGAGTTCCGCCGGGCGCGGGCGCTTTGCGATCAGGAGATCGCCTGGGCCGCGCGCCGGGGCCGGGCCGCGCCCAATCCTTTGCGGGTCGGGGCCATGATCGAGGCGCCGAGCCTGTTGTTTCACCTCGATGCGTTGTTGCCGATGACCGACTTCGTTTCTGTCGGAACCAATGACCTGATGCAGTATTTGTTCGCTGCGGACCGCGGAAATCCAAGGGTTTCCGAGCGTTACGACCCGCTGTCGCCCCCGGCCCTGCGCGCCCTGCAGTCGATCTGCGAGGCCTGCACGGCCACCGGCACTCCGGCGTCGGTATGCGGGGAGCTGGCGGGCCGCCCGCTGGAGGCCTTCGCCCTGATCGCCCTCGGCTTCGACCGGCTGTCCATGCCCCCCGCGGGTATCGGACCGGTCAAGCGGATGGTCCTGTCGGTGGACCGTGAAGCCGCCCGCCGCGGACTGGCGCCGCTTTTGAAGGGAGCCGGGGGATCTATAAGAAATGAGATCGAAACACTGGCCCGCAAACTAAATGTCGCACTTTAGCTCATTGTTTTCTTGGGGTTCTGCTGTTATACACAATGACTAAGGTATCGAGATCGGTGGGCAAAGTTGGCAGCGAACGGCAAAGGCCGTGGCTGTCGAGACTGTTTGGGGCGTCGAAGACTATGTCGCCGTTGGACACTGGGTCCGTCACGCACGGCTTGCAGCTGGTCGATCCGCTCGGCCGGCTGAGCCCCCGCGCCGACCAGCACGCCACCATCGGCGGCCACCTGCGCGCCGTCCGCGAAGAGCTTGGCCTCAGCCTTCAAGAGCTTGCCGAACGCACCCGCATCAGCCGCCAATACTTGGCCGCCATCGAGGACGGGGACCTGTCGGCCCTGCCGTCGCGCCCCTTCGCCATCGGCTATGTCCGCGCCTACGCCCAAGCCATGGAGCTTGACGGCGACGCCGCCGCCCAGCGCTTCAAGACCGAGACGCCGGACACCTCCGAACCCCTGCAGGCCCCGGTCGGCGTGCAGCACGAGCAGACCCGCCGCTCTCCCGTCATCTTCGCCGCCGCCGCCGCGGTGGTCGTGGCCGTGGTGGTTTGGAACATCTCCCAGCGCGCTCTGACCTCGGACGATCCCCCGCCGCCGAGCCTGCCGGCCGACGCCCCCGCGCCCGCCTCGACCAACGGCCCGATCGCCCTCGGCGCACCCCTGCCGGCGCCCGCCGACCAGACCACGCCCGCGCCCTACGTCACGCCGGGCATGACCGTGGGGCAGGCCGAGGTGACCGGCGAGAACGGTCAGGTGGCGCCTACCCCCGTCTCGGCCCCGACCGCAGGCCCCGTTCCGCTGGCGCCCGACTTCGATCCCAAGGGCCAGATCTACGGCGCTTCGGCCGCCGCCGGCCCGAGCATCATCCTGCGCGCCCGCCGGTCCGGCACCCTGGTGGTGCGCGGCAAGGACGGGGCGGTCTACTTCGCCCGCCAGCTTCGCGCCGGCGAGGGCTACCGCGCCGCCATCGGCGCGTCCCTCACCGCCGACGTGACCGAGCCCGGCGCGTTCGACCTCTTCGTCAACGGGACCTCGCGCGGGGTGCTCACCACCGCCCAGACCCCGCTCGACAAGATCGCCGCCGACCCGAGCGCCTGAGAGCGCGTTAGGCGAAAGTGTGAGCGGTTTCGCCGCTCGAACGCGCTCTAAGATGCTAAAGGATGATCCTTCAGATTCATCTGAAGGATCGGCCCGCGACGTCTCGGCCATGGCGCAGCCGTTCGTTTCCCCTTATCTTCCGGCGCCATGAACGTTCAGGACCATACCCGCGTACGCCCCTGGCGGATGATCGACCGCCGCGTCTCCCGCAAGATCCGCGTCGGCAATGTCGAGGTGGGCGGGGACGCCCCGATCACCGTTCAGTCGATGACCAACACCCTGACCAGCGACGCCTCGGCCACGATCGGCCAGATCCGTCAGCTGGAAGAGGCGGGTGTCGACATCGTCCGCGTCTCCTGTCCGGACGTGGAATCCACCGCGGCCCTGTCGACCATCGTCAAGGCGGCCAAGGTGCCGATCGTGGCCGACATCCACTTCCACTATAAGCGCGGCATCGAGGCCGCCGTGGCGGGCGCGGCCTGCCTGCGCATCAATCCGGGCAACATCGGCTCCAAGGACCGCGTGCGCGACGTGGTCCAGGCGGCCCGCGACCACGGCTGCTCGATCCGCATCGGCGTCAACGCCGGCTCGCTGGAGAACCACCTGCTCGAGAAGTACGGGGAGCCCTGCCCCGAGGCCATGGTCGACAGCGCCCTGTTCCACGCCGACATCCTGCGCGACCTGGACTTCCACGAGTTCAAGATCAGCGTGAAGGCCTCCGACCCGTTCCTGACGGTGGCGGCCTACCAGCAGTTGGCCGAGGCCATCGACTGCCCGCTGCACCTGGGCGTCACCGAGGCCGGCCCGACGCGGTCGGGCACCATCAAGTCCTCCATCGGCCTGGGCTCGATGCTGTGGGCCGGGATCGGCGACACCATCCGCGTCAGCCTCGCCGCCGACCCGGTGGAAGAGGTCAAGGTCGGCTTCGACATCCTGAAGTCGCTCGGCCTGCGCCACCGCGGCGTCAACATCATCGCCTGCCCCTCCTGCGCCCGTCAGGGCTTCAACGTCATCGAGACGGTGGGCAAGCTGGAGGAGCGGCTGGCCCACATCGCCACGCCGCTCTCGCTGTCGATCATCGGCTGCGTGGTGAACGGACCGGGCGAGGCCCTGATGACCGACGTCGGCTTCACCGGCGGCGGCAGCGGCAAGGGCACGGGCATGGTCTATCTGGCCGGCAAGATCGACCACAAGCTCGACAACGTGAACATGGTCGACCACATCGTCGGCCTCGTTGAAGCCAAGGCCGCCGAGTTCGAGGCCGCCAAGGCCGCCGCCGAACGGGAGACCGTGGCGGCCGAATAGTCTCCTTTGGAGGTGACGATGAAGGCGCTGTCGGTGGTTCGTCCCGGCGGTTCCTTGATTGCGTCCGGGCGCAAGACCCTGGAAATTCGACGTTGGCTTCCTGAGCTCGACCCTTCCGAAGACCTGCTCATCGTCGAGAACGGCAGGTACCTGCGCGAAGATGGCGAACAGGACGAGGACGGTGTCGCGGTTGCGGTCGTGAAAGTGGCTCGCGTGCGGCCCTTCACCCCTGACGACGTGGCCGCCGCCTGCGCCTCTATCTTTGAGGAGGGTTGGTTCGCCTGGGAGCTGGTCGGCGTACGCCAGATCCCGGCCGCAACACGGGTCCTTGCCGCCCGCGGTATCTATCAGGTCCAGGTTCTCACCTAGGCGCGACCTATTGAAGGTCGGACAAAGCCCGCGGTTCGCCATGACGCCAAGCTTGCGTCGGCGCGCAGGCCCTCCTAGCTAGCGTCCCCATGCAGCTTCCCCAGGCCAAGCTCGAGTCCGTCCTCGACCGTTTCCGCGAGATCGAGGCCCGCATGGGCGCGGCCGCCGACGGGGCCGAGATCGTGCGCCTGTCCAAGGAGCACGCGGAGCTGCGACCGGTGGCCGACGCTGTCGGGACCTTGGCCGCGGCCCGGGCCGAGATCGTCGACCTGGAGGAGATGGCCGCCGATCCCGAGATGGCCGCCATGGCCCGGGAAGAGCTGGAAAAACTGAGCGAGCGCCTGCCGGGGCTGGAGCGCGAGGTAGCGCTGCTGCTGGCGCCCAAGGACAAGGACGAGCACGCCTCGGCCATACTGGAAGTGCGGGCCGGCACCGGCGGCGACGAGGCGTCCCTGTTCGCCGGCGATCTCTTCCGAATGTACAGCCGTTACGCCGCCAACCAGGGCTGGAAGGTCGAGGTCCAGGACGCCTCCGAGGGCGAGATGGGCGGCTACAAGGAGATCATCGCCTCGGTCACCGGCGACGGGGTGTTCGGCAAGCTGAAGTTCGAGAGCGGCGTTCACCGGGTGCAGCGGGTGCCGGCTACCGAATCCCAGGGGCGCATACACACCTCGGCCGCCACGGTGGCGGTGCTGCCCGAGGTCGAGGACGTCGATATCGTCATCAACGACGCCGACATCCGGATCGACACCTACCGCTCCCAGGGCGCCGGCGGCCAGCACGTCAACACGACCGACAGCGCCGTGCGCATCACTCACCTGCCCACCGGGGTGGTGGTGACCTCGTCGCAGAAGAACCAGCACGAGAACAAGCGCAAGGCGATGCTGAACCTGAAGGCGCGCCTCTACGACATGCAGCGCCAGGCGCTCGACGACGCCCGCTCCGACGCCCGCAAGAGCCAGGTGGGCTCGGGGGACCGCTCGGAGCGGATCCGCACCTACAACTTCCCGCAGGGGCGGGTCAGCGACCACCGCATCAACCTGACCCTCTACACCCTGCCCAAGGTGATGGAGGGCGAGGGGCTGGACGAACTGATCAACGCCCTGATCGCCGACGACCAGGCCGCGCGGTTGGCGAGCCTCGAAGACAGCTTCGGTTAGACAAGTCAGCGACCGTGGAGCGCCGCTGTCGCGCCTCAGCGGTGGATAGCCATGACCGGCCACGAGTTGCGTGCGGAGATCATCTTAAATAGCGATCCGGCTGGCTCAACTTCGACGTGCTTGCATTGGAGAACTCGCGATTGGAGCGCATAATGAGCTATCGCGAGGGAGGGACTAAATGCTTCGATCTGTTGGTGGGTTTTCAGCATTCCTGGCCGCAGTAGCTATTTTTGGAAGCAGCACCGCTCAAGCGCAGGAAATCATTATCGACGGGTGTGGATATCAAGGCGCCAAGGGCGAGCAGACGCTCGACGCACGGCCTCTTGGCGGGCTGCTGTGCAACAACACGCCGAATACGGCGGGGTATTTCAGCACGAACGGCGGCGGCACTTGGCAAAACCTTGATGCCGGAACTTGCTATGTCATCAACAACCCTGCGCCGGTGAAGGTAAAGCCCGCCCCTAACGGGTCTATCAATTACACATTCGCATACTTGACGCGGGATCCGCTGCCTCGCAAAGGCTGCAATGGTTCGCCGCCGAAGCTTGCGAAATAGTGTCCAGAGCGCCTTGAAGAGGTGCGGGGCCAGAGCCTAGGAAGCGGCCTGGACCTCGACCTCGCCGGTGACGGCGGTGGGCAGGAGGCTGAAGACGCGGCGGCGCATCGCCTCGCCGTCGCCGCGGCGGGCCAGTTTCTCGAGCTCGCGCACCACCACTTCGGGCAGGACCTCGCGCTCCTTCGAGATCACCTCGACGATGCCCTCGACGCCCGCAGGCGTGGACTCCTCGTTCCAGTCGACCAGGTCCTCGGAGAGCTTCTCCCCGGCGCGCAGGCCGACGATGATGATCTCGATGTCCTTGTCCGGGGTCAGGCCGTTCAGCTCGATCATGCGGCGGGCGAGGTCGACGATGCGCACCGGCTCGCCCATCTCCAGCACGAACACCGAGCAGTTCTGCGCCGCCCGCTGGGTCCCCATGGAGGAGGCCAGCATCAGGAGCTGCACCGCCTCGGGGATGGTCATGAAGTAGCGTTCGACCTCGGTGTGGGTGACGCGGATCGGCCCCCCCCGCTCGATCTGGGCCTGGAACACCGGGGCGGCGGAGCCCGCCGAGCCCAGGACGTTGCCGAAGCGCACCACGTGGAAGCGGGTCGAGCCGGCCTCGTGGGCGAGGCCGCGCACGAACTGCTCGGTCAGGCGCTTGGTGGCGCCCATGATGTTGTTGGGGCTGACCGCCTTGTCGGTGGAGATCAGGATCAGGTCCGAGACCCCGTGGCGACGGGCCGCCAGCGCCACATTGGCCGTGCCCACCACATTGGTCAGGACGCCCTCGCAGGGGTGCTTCTCGACCAGGGAGACGTGCTTGAGGGCCGCGGCGTGGAAGATCACGTCCGGGTGCTCGGTCTCCATCCAGGATTCGATCCGGGTGGCGTCGCGGATGTCGCAAAGCACCGCTTCGCGGGGCAGGCCCGGATGGCTCTCGTCCAGCTCGCGGTCGATCTCGAACAGGTTGAACTCGCAGTTGTCGAGCAGGCTGATGTGGGTGCAGCCCAGCGAGGCCACCTGCCGCGCCAGCTCCGAGCCGATGCTTCCGCCCGCGCCGGTGATCATCACCCGCTTGCCGGCGATCCACTCGCTCGGCAGGGCCATGTCGAGGTCGACCGGCGGGCGGCCCAGCAGGGATTCCACC
>CANJID010000060.1 GCA_947474395.1 Caulobacterales bacterium | reverse complement strand
GCTTGCCGGCGTTCTTGATCTCAGTCGGAGCATCTTTGGCCGGAGCCGGAGCGGCGGCCGTGGCGTTGGCGTCAGCCGGAGCAGCGGCGTTCGCGTCAGCGGCGGCGGCAGGGGTTTCGTTGGCGGCCGGCGCTTGCGCCATGACCGGGGCGCTCAACATCAGCGACACGGCGCCGATGAGAGCGATGAGGGAAGTTCTCTTGGTATCCAGCATCTTTCGCCAGTTCCTGTTGGTCTAGCACGTTAAACCATGGGTCGTCGCGCGAGAGCGTTTCCATACCCTATCTGAAGTCCGCGCCAGGGACGTGCAGTAGTCCGCCAATCCCCAAGCCCGCTATCGCTGCGCCGGCCCGACGCGCCGACCCTTAAGCCTACCGGCCAAGAGCGACGTTCGAAGGGGCACAAAACACCCGCGCCGCACGACGGCGAAGGTCTTACCGCAAATTTAAAATAGCGGTCCGGCTCCTTTGACAACCCCCTGGCGCCGCGTCAAGGACAACTTTCTGACCGACCCGGTCAAGCCGCCCCCCCCACGGCAACGCACAAGCACGCAACCCTAACAGCGTCCAATTTCCCCAGCAGCTAATTCCCCGTGAACGGGAAAACATGCTGCAGTACGGAAGATTAGCGCCGGACCATAATGCTCGGCCCATCGCCCGCGCCTATTCACGATCCTTGAGAAACTGTCCTCCGCATTTTCACGCTAGTTGCGGGAAGTGTGATTGATCCAGCGCGCAACCCTCCGGGGCCGAAAAACGGACCGTCATGACGGTCTCCTGCGGGGCCTCTTTGAAGGGAAGCCAGGCTACCTCGCCGGAAATGGCCGAGGCGTAACGCAATCCGGCGCGCGGGGCGCGAACGGCGTCGGAATCCACCACGGCGGCGCCCGGCCAAAAGCCCTGGGCTCGCGGGGGCCGCGCCCGACAGGGCCGACCTTTGGGTCTCGCAGCAATGATGGGGAGGTGGTGCCTGGGGGCGGATTCGAACCACCGACACGCGGATTTTCAATCCGCTGCTCTACCAACTGAGCTACCCAGGCGCCGAAGCCTTTCGGTCTCCGAAAGGCGTCGAATTCTGCCTTGAAGCGCACCGGCGCTTCAGGAGGCGCTGTCTATAGGGGAGCCCCCCTAGGCTGTCCAGTCGCCATCCCGGGGCTTTTGCGGGGCTTCTTCCTCGTCGGAATCGCCGGCTTCCTTGCCCGGAACGGCATAAGCGCCGGCGAACCAGCGGTGCAGGTCCACATCGGCGCAGCGGCTCGAGCAGAAGGGCCGGTAGGCGGCTTCCGCGGGCTTCTTGCAGACGGGACAGGGACGTTCAGCCATGGGCCTGGATATCGGTTCTCAGGCGGTCGAAGTCGAGGCCCTCTCGCACGTCGAAGCGCGGTCCCATGAGGGTCAGCAGGGGCCGCAGCTCGGCGGCGACCTCGGGCGAGCAGACGGCGGACAGGCGCGCGCCGGGGTCGGCCCGCCCCTCGCGCTCCAGGGCCCTCGCCAGCCGGAAGGCGACGGTGCGGGCGGAGAGCCGGCCGTCAGCAGCCAGCAGAATCTCGGACAGGGGCCTGCGACGCCAGGGCGCAGCCAGCTCCAGGGCGCCGAAGCGAGAGATCGGGCCGATGGAGACCCCGGGCATGTCCGGCTCGAAGGCGACACGCACGGCCTCCGCCAGGGTCTTGCCGTCGTGGCCGCGTCCGGCGAGATCGATCACCACCAGCCCGCCGAGACCCTTCAGCCGCAGGAGCCGCGCCGTGGCGGCGACGGCCAGGAGGTTGATCTTCAGGCTCCCTCGCCGCGGATCCGCCCCCGACGCTCCTCCGAGGTCCACGTCCACGGCGACCAGGGCGCGGGTGGGCTCGATGGCGAGGCTGGCCCCGCCCGGCAGGGGATGCTCGACGGCCAGGACCGCCTCCTCCGCGAGGTCGGCGGCCTGGCGGGCGTCTGGGCCGCTTTCGATACGGGCCGTGGGCGCGGCGGCGCGCAGGCGATCCTCGAGGGACAGGGCGGCAGGCGCATCGCCGGCCGGCGCGATCCGCGCCACCGCCGCCTTGCCCGCGCGGGCGGGGGCGGCGACCTCGACCGGGATTTCCGCGCCCTCCACCGGCCGCCCTCCACCGGCGAAGGAAAGGATCGCCTCCCCTCCCCCGTCCAGCTCCAGGAAGGCGATGCCGAGGCCGGCTTCCACCCGCCGCACCCGCGCCAAGCCGCGCATCCCGGTTTCGAGCGAAGGCGGATCGCCGGCGCGCTCGAGGAAGAGGCGCTCAGGCTGGCCGTCCAGCAGCACCGCTCCCCGTCGCTCGCCGGGCGATGCGTCGAGGAAGAGGGTCCGCTTGCCGCTCATGAAGCGGGCGCTGGCGCGGGCGGGCTCCGGCGGAAGCCGAGCCCTTCCAGGAGGCTGAGGGTCTCGTAGAGGGGCAGGCCCACCACCGCCGAGTAGGAGCCGTGCAGGTCGATGATGAAGGCGCCCGCAAGGCCCTGGATGGCGTAGCCGCCGGCCTTGCCGCGCCACTCCCCGCTGGCGACGTAGGCGTCGATCTCCGGGTCGGTCAGGCGCTTGACCTTCAGTCGGGTCTCCACCAGCCGCGAGGCGATGCGCCCGTCCGGCGCCCGCACGGCGACGGCGGTCTGGACCCGATGGCCCCGGCCGGACAGGAGGGCGAGGCAGCGCCGCGCCTCATCTTCAGTCTCCGCCTTGGGCAGGACGCGCAGGCCGACGGACACCACGGTGTCCGCGCCGATGACGAAGGCGCCCGGGTTGCGGGCGGCGGCGGCTTCAGCCTTGGCGGCGGCGAGGCGCAGAGCCAGGCGACGGGGCGTCTCGTCGCGCAGAGGGGCTTCATCCACATCGGTGGCATCGACCGTGTCGGGCGTGATCCCGGCCTGGGCCAGCAGCGCCAGCCGGCGCGGGCTGGCGCTGGCGAGGACGAGGGGCGCGCGCTCAGCCATGTTCGGGACCGCGCCGGTAAAGGGCGCAGATCAGGGTGAAGAGCCGCCGGGCCGTGTCGTGGTCGATCGCCACTTTGCCGTCGAAGCGCTCCATCAGCCGGTCGGCGCCTTCGTTGTGCAGACCGCGCCGGCCCATGTCGATGGCCTCGATCTGGGCCGGGGCGGCGTCGCGGACGGCCTGGAAGTAGCTCTCGCAGATCAGAAAGTAGTCCTTGATCACCGTCCGGAACGGGGTGAGCGAGAGCAGCAGCCGGTGCTGGTATTCCGGGCCGTTGATGTCGAAGGCTAGGCGGTTCTCGATCAGGGCGATCTTCAGATCGTAGGGGCCGCCGGGCGATCCAATCGGCTGGAACTTATTGGCTTCAAGAAGGTCGAAGACAGCGATCTGGCGCTCATGCTCGACGTCCCGCGAGGCGGGCGCGAGGGAGGCCTCGTCGATCTCCACCGATCTCAGGCGATGAAGGCCGGGCTCAGTCATGCCGCCGGTTGAGCCGGATGGCGGCCGAGCGCGCGTGGGCGGGCAGGCCCTCGGCCTCGGCCAGGGCCACGGTCGGCGGGCCGAGTTCGGCGAACGCCCGCTCGTCGCACTTCACGAAGGAGGTGCGCTTGATGAAGTCGTAGATCGACAGGCCCGAGGAGAACCGCGCCGCCCGGCTGGTCGGCAGGACGTGGTTGGAGCCGGCCACATAGTCGCCGATCGCCTCGGGGGTCAGGCGGCCGAGGAAGATCGCCCCGGCGTGGCGCACGCGGGCGGCCAGGGCGTCGGGGTCGTCCACCGCGAACTCCACGTGCTCGGGCGCGATGCGGTCCACCAGGGCCGGCGAGGCGTCGAGCGGCGACAGGATCACCGCCCCGTGGCTCTGCCAGGAGGCGCGGGCGTCCGCAGCTGTCGACAGGGTGGCGAGCTGGGCCTCGACCTCGGCCACCACCGCGTCGGCGAAGGCCGCGTCGTCGGTGATCAGGATCGATTGCGCGTCCGGGTCGTGCTCGGCCTGGGAGAGCAGGTCGGCGGCGATCCAGGCCGGATTGTTCCTGCCGTCCGCCACCACCACGATCTCGGAGGGACCGGCCAGGGCGTCGATGCCCACGGTCCCGTAGACCCGGCGCTTGGCGGCGGTGACATAGGCGTTGCCCGGGCCGACGATCTTGTCCACGGGGCGGATCGGCCCCGCCCCATAGGCCAGGGCCGCGACCGCATGGGCGCCGCCGACCCGCCAGATCTCGGTGACGCCCGCCTCGCGGGCCGCCGCCAGGACCGCGGGCTGCAGCTTGCCGGGGGGCGTGACCATGGCGATGCGGTCGACGCCCGCGACGGCCGCCGGGACGCAGTTCATCAGCACGGTGGAGGGATAGGCCGCCCGGCCGCCGGGAACATAGACGCCGACCGCCTCGATGGGCCCCCAGCGCCAGCCGAGTTCGACCCCGGCCTCGTCGGTGAAGCGGGCGTCCGCGGGCATCTGGCGCGCGTGAAAGTCGCGGATGCGGCGCGCCGCGAAGGCGATGGCCTCGCGCACCTCGGCCGAACAGGCGTTGGCCCCGGCCTCGATCTCCTCGGGCGTCACCCGCAGGCCGGCCTCGTCCAGCTCCACCCCGTCGAAGTCCTTGATGCAGGCCAGGAGGGCGGGAAGCCCGTCCCCCTTCACCCGCGCCAGGATGTCGGCCACGGCGGCGTCGACCTGCGCCGGCGAACCGCGCGGCTCGTCGAGGAAGGCGGCGAAGGCGGCCTCGAATCCGGGATCGGACGTGTCGAACCGGCGCATGGCCTTTAGCCCGCCTCGTGGATCGGCGAGCGGCGGGCGGGCCAGGGCTCGGAGACGTCGGCCAGGACCGCGCTCAGGCACTCGACCTCGGCGCGCAGGTCCGCATCCCCCGCGAAGTGGAACACCACCGAGCCGCCGGGCGCCTCGCCGGGCTCGAACTCCACGGCCAGCAGGGACAACACCGCATCCGGCGTCTCGCGCCGCAGCCGGCGGGCCTTGACCCCCATGACGTCGCCGAGCTGCAGCCCGGTGCGCACCCGCTCGGGCTTCTCGGATTCCCAGCAGAAGCGGTTGAAGGCCAGGGTCAGCTTGTGGGCGGCGGGCTCGTAGGTGATGTCGCCCACCTGCACCACCGCGTCCTGCACGGCGGCGGAGATGACGGCGAGATCTTCGGCGTCCTCGGCCAGGAGACGGAGGCGGCCGCTCGTGCTGTCGGCCATGGCTAGTCCTCGTCCCCGCCTTCGGAACCGCGGATACGCCGTATCTGGGCGCCGCAGGCCGAAAGCTTCTGTTCCAGCCGCTCGAAGCCGCGGTCGAGGTGATAGACGCGGTTGACCACCGTCTCGCCCTTGGCGGCGAGGCCGGCGATCACCAGGCTGATGGAGGCCCGCAGGTCCGTGGCCATCACCTGCGCGCCCGTCAGCCCCGCCACGCCCCGCACCCGCGCCTCGCCCCCCTGGACCGAGATGTCGGCCCCCAGGCGCGTCAGCTCCGGCACGTGCATGAAGCGGTTCTCGAAGATGGTCTCGCGAATGACGCTTTCCCCATCCGCGAGGGTCATCAGGGCCATGAAGGGCGCCTGCAGGTCGGTGGCGAAACCCGGATAGGGCTCGGTCTCGATGTCCACGCCCTTCAGCCGCGCGCCGTTGCGCTTGATGGTCAGGCCGTCGTTGGTCTCGGTGATCTCGACGCCCGCCGCCGTCATCTTGTCGACCAGGGCGCGGATGTAGTCGGCGCGGGTGTTGGTCAGGGTGACCTCGCCGCCGGCTATGGCCGCCGCGCAGGCGAAGGCGCCGGTCTCGATCCGGTCGGGCACCACCCGGTGGGTCGCCCCGTGCAGCTTGGCCACGCCCATGACGCGGATGGTCGGCGTGCCCGCCCCCTCCACCTTGGCGCCCATGGCGATCAGGCAGTCGGCGAGGTCGGTGATCTCCGGCTCGCAGGCGGCGTTTTCGAGCACGGTTTCCCCGTCCGCCAGGACGGCGGCCAGCAGGGTGTGCTCGGTGGCGCCCACCGAGACGAAGGGAAATTTGATGGTCGCGCCCTTCAGGCCGCGCGGGGCCTGGGCGTAGACGTAGCCCTCATGCAGATCGATGGTCGCGCCGAGGGCCTCAAGCGCCTTCAGGTGCAGGTCCACGGGCCGCGCGCCGATGGCGCAGCCGCCGGGCAGGCTGACCTTGGCCTGGCCCGTGCGGGCGATCAGGGGGCCCAGCACGTTGAACGAGGCCCGCATCTGGCGGACGAGGTCGTAAGGCGCCAGGGCGCTGACGATCTCGGGGGTGTGCAGGATGGTCTCGGCGCCCTGGTCGCCCTCCAGCTCCACCACCCGCGCGCCGAGGCGCTCCAGGAGGCGGCCAAGGAAGCGGGTGTCGGCCAGGCGCGGCATGTTGGTCAGCCGCAGGGGCGCATCCGTGAGGAGGCTCGCCGCCATCAGCTTGATGGCGGAGTTCTTGGCGCCGCTGATGGGGATTTCGCCTTCCAGCGGACGGCCGCCGGTGATGGCGATGCGATCCATCCGCCGCTTCTACAGGAGGCGCGCGGGCGTGCAAGCGAACGGGGTGGCGACCGCCCCGCGCGGCCGTCCTACTTGCGCAGGATCGCGTACATGCCGACGGTGAAGTAGGGCTCCAGGCCCGGGATTCCGGCCAGGGTGGTGAACCCCGCCATCGCCACCTGCTTCAGCCCGCCTTCGGTGGGATTGATGCGCAGCCGCTGCAGCTCCAGCCCTGACCGCTTGAAGGCCGCGCGGAAATCGGCGGGCTTGTGCCCGTTGTAGCCGCACTCCGGCAGGGTGGTGGCCGCCGCGCCATTGGCCTTGTTGAAGGAGGCGATCACGGCCTTTCGGCCGGCGAACAGGTGCACCCAGGGCAGCTTCACCGGGAAGCGCAGCTCGGAATGGTCGCCGAACGGGCTGTGATAGAGCGGGCTGAACCCGAGATAGGCGTAGCCGCCGGGCCGCAGCAGGCGGCGGATCGAGCCGAGCACCGCGTCGATGTCGCTGATGTGCTCGAAGGTGTTCTGCGAGATCACGAGGTCGAACTGGTTCTCCCCGTCCATCTTGTCGCTCGGGGTGGCGGTGAAGCGGATGTTGCTCAGCTCGGGGAAGCGAGCGGCCACCTTGCGGGTCGAGTACTCCACCCGAGGCTCCCAGATATCCACCCCGACCACGGACCTGGCGCCTTCCAGCGCCATCTCGGCGGAAAGGCCGCCGAGGGCGGAGCCGATCTCCAGCACGTCCTTGCCGCGAAAGTGCGGCTTCGCGCCGAAGCGGCGCCAGAGGGTGGGCGCCTGGACCAGGCCGGCCTCGAATTCGGCGTCGACGTCGGCAAAATTCTCGTGGTCTTGAAGCATGGACCCCACCTTGTTCTTTCCTGGGATCATGCACGAGCTGCGTTAAGGCCTCCCCAACGGCGGACCAAATTTCCGGAGGGACGGGCTTGGCGGCGCGCTCAGAAAAAGTCCGGGACGGTGGTGCGCAGCGCGGTCTCATAGTTCGCCAGCGCGCCCATGGGGCCGATACGCCAGTTCGGGTCCACGGCCCGGCCGAGGTCGAAAGCAAGCCAGGCGGCCTCCTCATCCCGCGCCTGAAGGTAGGTGTCCCCCACGTCCTTGTAGGCGAAGCTCGACCAGGGATAGGCCGCGATGTGGGTCCAATAGTTGGCGGCGATCGGCTGGGGCATGGCCTTGAGGATGGCCGGATCCCACCTGGCGACGTCGTCCGCCCCCCGGACGATATTGGCGAAGGTGACGTAGCGGTAGGTGCCGAAGGGTAGGCCCTGGAACTTGGCGTTGGCCAGGAAGTTCGCCGCCTGCTGCTTGTCCGTTCCCTTCCCTCCCGCGATCCCGTCCGCGACCCAGTAGCGGGCGGCGGTCGTGTCCTTCAGCGCCTCGTTCACCCAGATCGTCATGTCCGCCCTCGTAGCGGGCGTCATGGCGGCCATCTCGGTGAGGTACTGATTGCCCATGTTCGAATAGAGCAGCATGACGTTGATCTGCTGCTTGGCGGCGGACGCCTTGCGCATCTGCTCGACCAGTTCGGCGAAGCTGGGTTTGTGAAGCGTGGAGCGGCCCTCGATGGCCAGCAAAGCCGCCTGCAGCCCTTGTTCCGCTGGAGAGCCGCCGAGGATGCCCTGGGCCCGAACGGCGGGCGCGAGCCCGGCAGGCAAAGGATAGGCGACAGAAGCGCGGCGCGGGTTCGATATCTCTACCGTCAACGCGGCGCGGTCCTTGCCGGCAGGGCCGACGATGATCTCCAGCCGCCCGGGCAGCCGGCCGCGGGCCTTGATATCCCGCCTCACCTGGGGATGCAGGTCGCCCGACCGGGCGAGGTATCCGACGAGGAGCCCGGCCTCCGCCGGGGACATGGCGCCCGCATCTCCGGCGATCCGGACCACGACCTCGCCGCCGAGCCGGTACTGTGTATCCGCCTCGGCCCCGCTCTTGGTCAGGGGGGCGGCGGGCTTGCTCTGGACCCCCTGGCCGGCCTCGTCCCAATAGGCCTGGGCCTTGTCCCTGGTCTTCGACTTCTCGCGCTCCACCAACTCCAGCATCCGAACGCCCGGGTCGGCGTGGCAATTCACGCTCGACAGGCGCGGCTTGTCGGAGGACCAGGCCAGGACCCGGCACAGGGTCCGGTCATAGAGCCGGGCGCCGTCCGCCGTAGCCACCAGGGTGAAGGTGGGCGCGAGGGTGACGGTCTCGCTGCTGGTCTGGCTGCCCGCATCGGTCTTGCGGGTGCGCCGCACCTCGAAGACGAGGGCGTCGGCCGGATCGAGCGGCCGCGCGGCGCGGACCTGGTCGGAGGACCATTGCGGAAGGGCGACCACCGGCTGCGCGGCCCGGGTAGGCGCCGCGAGCGCGGAGGCGGCGAGCGCCATCGCGGCCAGGACAAAGGTCTTCATGCGCTCCCCAGGCCATGCGTCCGGACTTGCCGTCTCAATCTCCGGTAGATCGGAAAGCGTGGCAAGCCGCGGGCAGTGCGCCGGAGCGGCAAGTCCTGCATGATCGCTCCGAACGACGCCCCACCAGAAGAGGAACCGCCATGGAACTGAAACGCGCCGGGTCGACGCCGTCGATGAAGGCCCCCGCCGAGTTCTTCACCGGGGCCGTGCGCCTCGACATCCTGCACACCGCGGCTGCGCCGGCGCGGGTCTCCTGCGCCAGCGTCACCTTCGAGCCTGGGGCGCGGACCAACTGGCATACCCATCCCCTGGGCCAGACCTTGATCGTGACCGCCGGCGTCGGCTGGACCCAGTGCGAGGGCGAACCCCGCGTGGAGATCCGCCCCGGCGACGTGGTCTGGTGCCCGCCCGGCCACAGGCACTGGCACGGCGCCACCTCCACCACCGGCATGACCCACATCGCCATCCAGGAAGCCCTGGACGGCAAGTTCATCGACTGGATGGAGCCGGTGACCGAGGAACAGTACCTCGCCGGCTAGCGCCTACCGCTCAGGCGGCTCGCCCAGGAAATCCTGGTGGAACTCGGGGGTCTCGGTGCCGTCCAGCGGGTCCTCGTCGTCGGCGCGCTCGCCGGAAGGGTTGGGCACGGCGAAGTCGGGGGGCAGGTCGAGGTCGAGCAGGCCCGCTGCCTTCATGTCGGCGGCCCCCGGCAGGTCCGAGAGGGACGCCAGGCCGAAGTGCTCCAGGAAGCCGTCGGCGGTGCCGTAGGTGACCGGGCGGCCGGGCGTCCGGCGGCGCCCCCGCATCCGCACCCAGTTCATCTCCAGCAGCAGGTCCAGGGTCCCGCGCGACAGGGCCACGCCCCGGATCGCCTCGACCTCGGCGCGGGTGACCGGCTGGTGGTAGGCGATGATGGCCAGGGTCTCCATGGCCGCCCGGGAGAGGCGGCGGACATCGGTCCGTTCCTCGGTCATCAGGGGCGCGAGGTCAGCGGCGGTGCGAAAGCGCCAGCGGCCGGCGACGGAGTCCAGCTCCACCCCCCTGCCCTGATAGCGTTCCTGCAGGGCGGCGAGCGCCGGCTCGATCTCGGCGCCTTCGGGCAGGCGGCGGGCAAGGTCGGCCATCCCTAAGGGCTCGGCGGCGGCGAACAGCAGCGCCTCGATCATCCGCTCGACGACTGCCGGATCGCTCATTCGGCGGCCTTCAGCCGGGGCGCCTTGCGGGCGCGCAGATAGAGGTCCGCGAAGGCCTCGAGCTGGCGGGCCTCCAGCGCCCCGTCCTTGACCATCTCCAGCCCCGCCGACAGCGTCGAGGCGAGGTAGGAGGCGCGGGTCGGGCCGGCGGGGTTACGCGGCAGGGGCGCGATGCCGGAGAGCGGCGTCCAGCTCTGAAGTTCGTGCACCAGGCCCTTCAGCCGGGTCCGGGCCTCTTCCAGGGCGTAGGCCTCCGGCGCGCGGGGACGGTAGCGCCGGGTGCTCTGGCGGCGGCGCTGGCCGATATAGGCCTGGAGCAGCTGGTAGAGGCTGACGTCGATCCGCGTGCCGGCGTGGACGATCAGGCTTTCCGGGTCGCCCCGGGTGAAGACCTCCGTCCCCGTCTGCGGCAGATCCTTAAGCCCCTCCACAGCCCGGCGCATGGCGTCGAGTTTGGCCAGGCGGAAGGCGAGCTGGGCGGCCACGTCCTCGGCCGGCAGTTCATCCTCGCCGCGCTTCTCGGGCTTCGGCAACAGCAGGCGGGACTTCAGGTAGGCGAGCCAGGCGGCCATGACGAGGTAGTCGGCCGCCAGGGCGAAGCGCCGGCGGCGGGCCTCCTGCACGAAGGCCAGGTACTGGTCCGCCAGGGCCGTGATCGACAGCTTCAGCAAGTCGACCTTCTGCGTCCGCGCCAGGGCCAACAAGACGTGCAGCGGCCCCTCGAACCCGTCGAGGTCGATGACCAGGGCCTCGCCGTCCTCGGCCGCGCTCTCGGCGGCGTCGAAATCGAATTCGGGAGAGCGGGGGTCGCTCATGCGGCGTACCGGCCCTCGAAGGCGGCCTCGAAGCGGGCCAGGGCGTCTTTGAGGTCCAACGGCTCGGGGGTGCGGACGATCCGCGCCAGGGCGGCGTCGGCTCGGACCTTGGCGACCCCGGAGAGGGGCTTGGTCCCAGAGACCACCGCCTTCATCTCGGCCATGTCGCCGTTGCAGTGCAGGACCACGTCACAGCCGGCGCGCAAGGCCGCCCGCGCCCTCCCCGCGAAATCTCCGCCCAGGGCCTTCATGGAGAGGTCGTCGGTCATGAGCAGGCCGCCAAAGCCGATGGCGCCGCGGATGACGTCGGCGATCGCCTTGCGCGAGGTGGTGGCGGGCCGCTTTGGATCGACGGCCGTGTAGACGACGTGAGCGGTCATCGCCATCGGCATGTCCGAGAGCACGCGGAACGGGGCGAAGTCGCGCGCGTCGAGCTCCTCGTAGGCAGCATCCACCATCGGCAGGGCGAGGTGGCTGTCGCTCCTGGCGCGGCCGTGGCCGGGGATGTGCTTGATGACCGGCAGGACCCCGCCCGCGATCAGGCCCTCCGAGGCGGCGCGGCCGAGACTCGCCACCGTCTCCACGTCGTCGCCATAGGCGCGGTCCCCGATCACGTCGTGGGAGCCTGGCACGGGCACGTCCAGTACCGGCACGCAGTCGACATTGATGCCGAGCGCCGCGAGGTCATGGGCCAGCAGCCGCGCGCCGAGCCGCGTGATCTCGCGGCGATAGAGCGGATCGCCCGTGGGAAGGGTCCCGTAGGCCCGGCCCGGCGGATAGCGCCGCCAGTGCGGGGGCCCGAGCCGCTGCACCCGCCCCCCCTCCTGGTCGATCAGGACCGGCGCATTGGGCCGGCCGACGCAGGCGCGCAAGGCGTCGACCAGCTTACGCACCTGGTCGGGCGTCTCCACGTTGCGCTTGAACAGGATGAAGCCCCAGGGATCGACGCCCTTGAAGAAGGCGCGCTCCTCCGCGCTAAGAGTCAGCCCCGTGCAGCCCAGGATGCACGCCGAGGCCACCTCAGCCGCGGACCACGCAGGCGCGGCCCGAAGCCTTGAGCGTGTCGCAGAAGGCCTGGGCCGAGGCCTTGGAGGCGAAGCCGGCGATGGAGCTGCGATAGAGGGTGCGGCCCCCCTGCTCCAGGGACTCCACCTTCTTGGTCTTGTCGCGAAGCTGGGTCGGGAAGGCGGCCACGACTTCGGCCCAGCCGGTGTCGGCGCGGGCGGAGGTGGAGAAGACGCCAATCTGCACCAGGGCGGCCCCACCCGTCGCAGCAGCCGCCGCCGGGGCGGGCGTGGCGGTGGCGACGGTCACCGGCTTGGCGGGGGCGGCAGGCGCGGCGGGCTTGACCGGGGCGGCGGCCACGACGGCGGGAGCGGCCTTGGCGGGCGCGGCGGCGACAGCCGTCGGCTTGGCCGGCGCCGGCGCGGTCGGGGTGGTGGCGGGCACGGACGGGACGGTGCGGATCGGCGCGCTCTGCACGGGCGTGGTCTCGGCAGGCTTGGGCGCGGGCCGGGCGGCGGGCTCTTCCGGGGCCGGAGCGAAACTGGGCTGGGAGGCCGGGGCGGTCGGCGGGGTGTTCTCCGCCACATAGACGTCGAGGTTGGAGCCGCCGAGCTTGGCCTGGGCGTCAGGCGGGGGCGCGGTCTTCACCGCGGCGACGGGCTCGCCGACAGTCGACGGAGCGCCTCCGGGCGCGCGCACGCCATGGCGATAGGTCATCAGCACGGCGGCCAGCAGCACCAGCAGGATGAAGGCGCTGCCCATCAGGGCCATGGGCATGGGACGCCGGCCGCGGGCCGGGCGGGCGTCGAAGGCCAGCGGCGCGTCGGTCTGGGGGGTATAGGCCCCGCGGTCGTAATCGCTCATGGAGATGGTCTCCGGCTACTCTTCGGATGCAGGGATGCGAATCGCTGCATCCGGCAAGTTTAACCAAGGGTTACCACGCACCGAAGCGGCGGCGTGTCCCATGGGCCGGCCAGGGGAAGAATTAGCGCCAGATTTCCAGGCTGAAGAGCTTGTGGTGCTCCTCGATGGCGAAGCGGTCGGTCATGCCGGCGACGTAGTCGCACACCAGCCGGGCCCGTTCGGCGCCTTGCGCCGGCATGGCCTGCTCGGCCCAGTGTGTCGGCAGGACGTCGGGCTCGGCCATGAACAGCTTGAACAGCTCGGCCAGGATGCGCCGCGCCTGGCTGCGGGTGCGGTTGACCCGGTAGTGGCGGTACATGCGCGCATGCAGGAACTCGCGCAGCCGCGCCAGGTCCTCGACCATATCCGCGGAGAAGGCGACCAGCGGACGGTCCAGGGCCCGCACGGCGTCGGCGGAATCCACGCCCGTCGCCGCCGCCCGCTTCCGGGTCTCGACCATCACGTCGTCGATCATGGAGCCGATCATCCGGCGCACGGCCTCCAGCCGCAGGAGCCGAACCTCGAGCCCGGGATAGTCCCGCTGCACGCCCTTGATGGCCGGGCCGATCAGCGGGATCTCCAGCAGGTCGTCGATCCCGAACAGGCCCGCCTGCAGGCCGTCGTCCACGTCGTGGTTGTTGTAGGCGATGTCGTCCGCCAGGGCCGCGACCTGGGCCTCGGCGGAGGCGAAGGTGCCCAGCAGCAGGTCCGACCCGGCGTCATAGTCGCGGATGTACCTGAAGGCGGGCTCGGCCAGCTTGTCCGCGACCGGGCCGTTGTGCTTGACGATCCCCTCCAGGGTCTCCCAGGTCAGGTCCAGGCCGTCGAAGGTCGGGTAGCGTCGCTCGAGCTCGGTGGCGACGCGGAAGGTCTGCACGTTGTGGTCGAAGCCGCCGTAATCCTTCATGGCGGCGGTCAGCTCGTCCTCGCCGGCGTGGCCGAAAGGCGGGTGGCCGAGGTCGTGGGCGAGCGCCACCGTCTCGGCGAGGTCGTCGTCCAGGTTCAGCGCCTTGGCGATGCTGCGGGCGACCTGCGCCACTTCCAGGCTGTGGGTCAGGCGTGTGCGGAAGTGGTCGCCCTCGTGGGCCACGAAGACCTGGGTCTTCTCCTTCAGGCGCCGGAAGGCGGTGCAGTGGATGATGCGGTCCCGGTCCCGGGCGAAGGGGGTGCGGGTCTTGCTCTCGGCCTCATGGTATTTGCGGCCGCGCGAACGGGTCGGGTCCTCGGCGTAGGGAGCGCGCTGGAACAGGGCGGCGGGGGCGTTCAAGAGCGGCTCTCCGGCGGCGTCCCGGCCATGACTCTTCCGTCCGGGGCCCGCGCGCCCATATAACCTCAAAGCGCCAAGGTTTCTTAAAGCGTCAAAGGTAAGCGTTCACGCCATGGCTCCCGACGGCTTCACCATCGCCCGCAGGACTCCCGTCACCCTCACCGAGGCGGCGGCGGCGCGGATTCGCGCCATCGGGGCGGCGGAGGGGCGGGCCCTGATGCTGCGCGTGGCGGTGGATGCGGGGGGCTGCTCCGGCTTTCAGTACCAGTTCGACCTGGTCGAAGCCGCCGAGCCCGACGACCTCAGAATCGAGCGCGACGGGGCCGCGGCCCTGGTGGACGAGGTGTCCCTGCCCCTGCTGACGGGTTCGGAGATCGACTTCGTCGACGCCCTCGCCGGCGCCGAGTTCCGGGTGGTCAATCCCAACGCCAAGTCCAGCTGCGGCTGCGGCGTCAGCTTCTCGGTCTAGCCGGCCATTGCCTGCCTACGATTACCGCTCGCCTCGGCGATGCGGCGGCGCACGCTTTCGAGCGCGGGGCTTCCCAGGGAGCGGGCGATGGCCTCGGCCTCGCGGTAGAGCGGCAGGGCGCGGTCGGTGAAGCCCCTCCCCTCCTGGCAGTCGGCCAGGCTCTCCAGCGCCAGGAAGAGGTCGCGCCTGGCCGTCTCGTCGCTCAGGTCGGTCTCGGACAGGGCGCGGCGCAGGGCGACGGCTTCCTCATAGAGCGGCAAGGCGGTGATCGGCCGGTTCAGGTGGTCGTGGACCTCGGCCACCTTGCGCAGGGCGAGCGCCAGGTTCGCGGCGGCGCCGCCGCCATAAGAAAAACCCTCGCGGGCTAGGGCGAGGGCTTGTTTGTAGGGATCGAGGGCCTTTTCCAACCGGCCCTCCTGACGGAGCCGGTCGCCCGAGGCGAGGGCGGCGGCGAACCGCCCGCCCTCCGGGTCCCGCCCGGGCGGGGGGACCCTCGTGGCCGGCGCATCCTGCCGGTCGTAGGCCATGGAGGAGCCATGGCCCTCGGAAGCGCTGAAGCGGGACGGGCCGTCGTCGTCGAGCGACAGGGAGCGGTCCTCATAGGTGCGGCGGCGCGACCCGCCGCCCGGGGGCGGATCGTTGCGGAAAAGGGCGACCAGGGCGTCCAGGGCCGAGAGGAGGCCCGCCGCGACCAGCAGGCCGCCGACCACCTTGCGCTCGAACGGCATGGCCGCGAGCTTGGCGGGGAGCAGGTCGCCCCAGTTGTGGAAGATCGCCGGGTCATAGGCGTAGGCGCCCGCCAGGGCGACGGCCAGGCTGATCAGGATCTTCAATAGGCGCAGTCCAACCATGCCGGTTCCCCTTTATCCCGCAGGCCCCCGGATGGACGACGCCGCACCCCGTCCGATCAAGCGCCCACGGCCTGGGCGCCCGCCCCTACTCCCCGGCGGCGCGGATTGAGGCGCCTGTGGCCCGCCGGCGCCCAAGAAACGGGCGGGACCCGTCTTAGCAACAAAGCAAGGCCCCAGGTGTTAGGGTTCCCCATGGCCAGACTCACCCGCTCTCACGCCGACCCCTTTTCGACCGCAATGCGGGCCATGGCGACGGCCATGCGAAGTCACGAGACCGCCGGAGCCGCCGCCGGAGTCATCGCCGCCCGCACCGGCATGGCGACCGCCGCCCTGGGCGCTCCCAACGCCGCGAACGATGCGGAGATGAGCCGGATGGTCAGCGAGAAGACCACCGCCTTCGCCGCCTCCGGCGCCGCGGCCGCGGCGGGTTCGTCCCGGATGGCGGAAACCTCCGCTCGCTTCGCCATGGAAGAGGCGGTCAACGCCGCCCGCGCCTTCACCAGCATGGCCGCCTGCCGCAGCCCGCAGGACCTCTTCGCCCTGCAGGCGCGCCTGACCATGGACCTGTTCAGCCGGGGCATGGCCCACGGCAACGGCATGGCCTCCCAGGCCTCGCACATGGGCGAAGCCGCCCTGGCGCCGGTGCATAAGACCGTCACCGCCAACGCGCGCCGTCTCAAATCGCGCTAGGGTCGCCGGGGATTCACCCCCCTGCCGCCTGAGGGCCGATGAAGCTCGCCACCTGGAACGTCAATTCGATCAACGCCCGGCTCGAGACCGTGCTCGACTGGTTCCGCGAGGCCCAGCCCGACGTCGCCTGCCTCCAGGAGATCAAGTGCGTGGACGAGAAGTTCCCGCGCGAGCCCTTCGAGTCCCTCGGCTACAACATCGAAACCCACGGCCAGAAGACCTACAACGGCGTGGCCCTGCTCTCGAAATACCCGATCGAGGACGTGACCCGCGGCCTGCCCGAGGGGGACGGCGACGACCACGCCCGCTACATCGAGGCGGTGATCGGGGCGCCCCGGCCGATCCGTGTCGGCTGCATCTACCTGCCCAACGGCAATCCGATCGACACCGAGAAATTCCCCTACAAGCTTCGTTGGATGGCCCGGCTGAAGGCCCACGCCGAGGCCCTGCTGAAGCTGGAGGAGCCCCTGGCCCTGATGGGCGACTTCAACGTCATCCCGGAACCGGCAGACGCCGACAACCCGGCGTCCTGGACGGGCGACGCCCTGTTCCAGCCGGAGTCCCGCGCCGCCTGGCGGGCGCTCAAGCACCTCGGCCTGACGGACGCGCAAGGAGAGGTGGGGGCCGAGCCGCACGGCTACACCTTCTGGGACTACCAGGCCGGCGCCTGGCAGCGGAACCACGGCATCCGCATCGACCACGTCCTGCTCTCGCCCCAGGCCGCCGACCGCCTGCGCGCCTGCGAGGTCCACCGCTACGTGCGGGAGAGGGAAAAGCCGTCCGACCACGTACCAGTTATGGTGACGCTCGATTTGTAGGAGTCCCGATGCTGGCCGTGAACAAGTACCCGGCGGATTATGTCGCCGGCTGCCGGGCGAGGATCGTGGCTCAGATCAACGCCTATGACGCCCTGGCCGGGGAGATCGCCGGCGCCGGGGGCGCGGCCCTGGCGGCCTTCGAGGCCGAGTTCTTCGCCAACCTGGTCCTGGTCCTGGACAACTGCTTCGTCCACCGCACCCGGGCGGTCGAAGGCAAGGACGGCAACGCGCTCAACGAGGTCCGCGTGGTGGGGGCGTCCCTGCTGCAGAACGGCGGGGTCATGGGGTCGGACAAGACCATCCGGCTGGACCCGGCCCGCTCGGTCCTGAAGCTCGCCCCGGGCGACCGCATCGCCCTGACCCAGGCCGATTTCGTACGCCTGGCCGACGCCTTCTTCGCCGAGATCGACGCCCGCTTCACCTGAGGCTGGCCAAAGGCGCTGAGGAGCGCCACCGGACGAGAATCTCCCTACCCTGCCCGCCTCATGGACGACGCCGTGCGGACAATCCTGCTGCTGGCCATAGCCGCCGCCCTGATGACGGTGCTGGCGGCGATGGCGGCGTGGTGGTTTGACCCGCCCCGGCGGCTGGAGCGCAAGCTGACCAAGCTGATGGGCGGCCAGCCCGACGCCGTGGTCGTGGGCGCGGCGCGGGGACAGGCGGCGGGCCTGCGACTGGCCAGCCAGGCGGTCGGGGTAATCCGCAATTTCGAGGATCCCGGCCTCGTCTTCGACCTCGACGACCTGATCGGGGCGGAGCTGTTCTTCGACGCCCAGATGGCCGCCCGCATCTTTCGCGGGGAGCAGCGCCGGGCCCTCGACAACATCGCCCCCAGCGCGGGCCGGGTGACCATCCGCCTGGTGTTCGAGGACCTGCACCACCCGGCCTTCGAGCTCGACGTCTGGACCCCCGGCGACGACCCCAAGAACGGCTCGCCCGAACAGGCCGTGGTCCTGGCGCGCAACTGGTTCACCCGGGCCGAGAGCGTCATCCGCCGCCCGCTAGCCACCCACGCGGCGCCGGTGCGGTAGCGCCAAACTCTTCCCCCTCTGGGGGAAGTGGACCGAGCTTGCCTCGGGCCGATGGGGGCTGCAGGGCGCGCCCATAGCCGCGGCGGCCCTTCAGCCCCCTTCCCGCCCTTCGGGCGTACTTCCCCCATGGGGGAAGAGTAAGGACTACAGGTCCGCGTAGACGTGCGTCTCGGCCTTCTCCCCGGGATGGGTGACCGCGCCGTCGCAGGCGGGGCCCACGCCCTGGGCGAACTTCCAGATCGCGCCGGAATTGTAGTTGGTCTTGCGCGGCTCCCAGCGCTTCTTGCGGTGCTCCAGCTCGATCGGGTCGACCTCCAACTCGATCGTGCCTTCCTCGGCGTCGATGGAGATGATGTCCCCGTCCTGGATCAGGGCGATCGGCCCGCCCACCTGGGCCTCGGGCCCCACGTGGCCGATGCACAGGCCCCGCGTCGCCCCCGAGAACCGCCCGTCGGTGATCAGGGCGAGGGTCTCGGACTGGCCCTGGCCGTAGAGGGCGGCGGTGGTGGACAGCATCTCGCGCATGCCAGGACCGCCGCGCGGCCCCTCGTAGCGGATCACCAGCACGTCGCCCGGCTTGTAGTCGCGCTTCTGCACGGCGGCGAAGCATGCCTCCTCGCCGTCGAAGCAGCGGGCCGGGCCGCGGTGCTTGGTGTGGTTCAGGCCGGCGACCTTGACGATGGCGCCTTCCGGGGCGAGCGAGCCCCACAGCCCCACCACCCCGCCGGTGGGCGAGAGCGGGTTGGAGACCGGGCGGATCACCTTCTGGTCGTCCCGCCAGACCACGTCCTTGAGGTTCTCGGCCATGGTCTTGCCGGTGACGGTCATGCAGTCCCCGTGCAGCAGGCCCGCGTCGAGCAGGGTCTTCAAGAGCATGGGCATGCCGCCCGCCTCGCCCATGTCCTTGGCGACGTACTTCCCGCCCGGCTTCAGGTCGGCGAGGTAGGGCGTGCGCCGCATGATCTCGGCCACGTCGCGCAGGTTGAATTCGATGCCGCACTCATTGGCCATGGCCGGCAGGTGCAGGCCCCCGTTGGTCGAGCCGCCGGTCGCGGCGATCACCACGGCGGCGTTCTCGAAGGCCTTGCGGGTGCAGATGTCGCGCGGGCGGATGTTGCGCTCGATCAGGCGCACCACCGCCTCGCCCGAGGCGCGGGCGTACTCGTCGCGGTCGAGATAGGCGGCCGGCAGGGCCGAGGACAGCGGCAGGGCCAGCCCTATCGCCTCGGACACGCAAGCCATGGTGTTGGCCGTGAATTGGCCCCCGCAGGCCCCATCTCCGGGGCAGGCGACCTTTTCGAGCTGGTTCAGCTCCTCTTCGCTCATCACCCCGGCCGAATGCTTGCCGACGCCCTCGAAAACCTCCTGGACGGTGATGTCCCGGCCCTGCCAGCGGCCGGGCAGGATCGAGCCGCCGTAGAGGAAGACGCTCGGCACGTTCAGCCGCAGCATGGCCATCATCATCCCCGGCAGGGACTTGTCGCAGCCGGCCACGCCCACCAGGGCGTCATAGCCGTGACCGCGCATGGTCAGCTCGACCGAGTCGGCGATCACCTCGCGGCTGACCAGCGACGAGCGCATGCCCTCGTGGCCCATGGCGATGCCGTCGGTGACGGTGATGGTGCAGAACTCGCGGGGCGTCGCGCCCGCCGCCTTCACGCCCTCGGCGGCCGCATTGGCCTGGCGCATCAGGGCGGTGTTGCAGGGGGCGGCCTGGTTCCAGCACGAGGCTACGCCGACGAAGGGCTGGTTGATCTCCTTCGTGCCCAGTCCCATGGCGTAATAGTAGGACCGGTGGGGCGCCCTGGCGGGGCCCTCGGTGACGTGCCGGCTCGGGAGCTTGGACTTGTCCCAGCTTCCGTCGGGTTTCCTGGTCATGACGCGCCTTCGGATTACGGAAGGGGCGCTTTTAGCGGCTGACGGCGGCGGGGGGAACCCGCGCTTAAGCTGCGGGGGCCAGTTCCAGCAGGTCGAACAGGGTCGGCGGGAGGCCGAGCAGGATGAGGCTGGCCCGGTGTTTCAGTCCGGCGGCGGCCTTGGCGGCGGAGGCGAAGGCCCGCGTCCAGCCGGCGAAACTGGTCTCGCAGGCCGACATCACGTTGAGCCGCCGGGCGACCCGCGCACCGAGGCCATCGCGCAGGGCGCGGGTCAGGGACGGCCGTCCCGGCCGCGCGACCAGCCTGCCCTCCGCCACCGGCGCCGCAGGCTCGCAGAAATAGGCCTTGTAGGATTCCTGGCCGGGACCGAAGTCGAAGGCTCGGCAGCCCTCGGCGGCGGCGGCCTCCAGCATCCTGATGGTCGTCAGCATGCCCGGGCCGAAGCGCGCGTAGTCGTGGTTATAGGCGGGGAACCACAGGTGGCTGGCGGCGCCCGCGGTCAGGCTCATCACCGCGCTGGCGATCCGGCCGTCGACCCGCAGCACCGAGAAGCGCGGCCCGAAGTCCTCGCCCGTCTCCTCCGCGAGGCGATGCAACAGGCGTGCGGTCCAGCCGCAGGCGAAGATGTCGTGCTGGCCGGTGCGCCGGTACTGGCGGCGCTTGTTGTCGATGATCCAGTCGAGGGCGTCGCCGGGATCGCGGGAATAGCTGAACTCGACCTCACCGTGGTCGCGCGCCAGCCCCTTCTCGTGCCGGCGGCGGGTCTGGAAGAAGCGCGCATGGTCGGCGCATCGGCGGGCCATGTAGGCGCCGAAGCCGCCCGAGAGGTCGGCGGTCAGGCGATGGCGAATCACGGCGGCGCCCGCGTGAGGCGCGGCGCCCGTCAGGCCGGTGAAACTCATCACCTCGCCGCCCATCCGGCGGAGCACTTGCCCGAGGTCGACCTCGGCGCCGGGCCTGAGGATGGGGCCGTGGTAGTCGGTGAGCGGGGCCCCGAGGGGCTGGATCGCGCCGCCTCTGCGCTGAAACGGCAGGAAGCCCACCAGTTCGTCGCCCTGCCTTAGGACCGCCAACCCCGCGCGGGGGGCGAACTCGGAGGCGATCTCGGCATAGCGCGGGTGGAAATAGGGGCTGTCGCGGGCGGGATCGGCCGCCGCCCAGTCCGCCCACGCGGCGCGCTCGGCCGGGGCGAGGTCGCTGGGCGCGCGGATGTCCACCTCTAGACCAGACGTCATGCCGGCCATTGTGCCCGCCGCCCGTTCAGGAAGACCTAAGCGTCATGGTCAACGGGCCCTAAAAACCCGTGGGAATAAGAAAAGGGCCGCCGGGGCGATGCCCGGCGGCCCTGATCCGATAGTGATGAGCCGATCCTTAGACGAGGATCTTGGCCACGACGCCGGCGCCGACGGTGCGGCCGCCTTCACGGATGGCGAAGCGCAGCTTCTCTTCCATGGCGATCGGGGTGATCAGCTCGACTTCCAGCTCGGCGTTGTCGCCCGGCATGATCATTT
>CANJID010000059.1 GCA_947474395.1 Caulobacterales bacterium | reverse complement strand
GTGGCAGTAAATGATGAGGTTTGCCGGCGCGAACAATACTTCATTCAACGCACACGATCTCGGCTACGGGCTCCTGACGCCCCGTTCGCCCGGCGGACAGCTTAGCTGTTCTATGAGCGCCCCGTAGATCGTTCCCGAAAACCACCGGAACGCTGACCGGGGAGGGCGATGCGCAGCGGCGCGACCATCCCCCAGGCCTTCCAACCAACCCTCGACCGCGCGCCCGTTGGGGCCGCGGCTCTCCAGGAGCTTCCTCCCATGGCCTATACGTCCGCCCAACTCCGCTCGATGTACTCGAACGTGCACGTCGGCCTGGCCCCCAGCGCCGCCCAGGGCGCCCTGCTCGACCAGATCGCCCAGCTCTCGCGCAATGGCCAGATCACCGACGACCAGGCGCTCTACTACGTGGCCAACACCGCCGACGCGGACACCGGCGTGGCGCTGCAGGCCTACCAGTTCTTCACGGGCAGGACGCCGACCTCGGGCGGCCTGCAGTTCCTGGTCAATTCTCCGACCAACACCACCGACCTGAACGACGCCTACTACGCGGCCTTCAACCTGGAGAACCGCTACATCAACTTCGCCCAGAACCTGGGCATCATCGGCGAGGGCAAGGCGAGCTTCGCCACGACCTACAGCGCCCTGACCTTCGCCCAGACGGTGCAGACCGCCTATGAGCAGATCGTCGGCTCGACCTACGCCACGGCGGCGGGCATCAACCCGGCCGCGGCGATCGCCGACATCACCAGCCGCCAGGGCTACTTCCAGCAGGTGGCCGCCGAGCGCATGGCCGGCCAGAACCAGGACCTCGCGGTCAAGGCGGCGGTCGTGGGCTACATCATGGCCGAGGCGATCAAGGCCGACGTGGGCCTCTATGCGGCGGGGGTGAACAACTTCCTGTTCGACCTCGCCCCCGACGGCCTGGCCCAGTACAACAATGACCTCGCCGTCAATTACGGCCTGCAGACCGGAGGTCTGAGCCCGGCCGGTCACATCATCGCCCTGACCGCCAACTTCGACGCGCCGGGCAGCTCGGCGCCGTCGGTCAACACCCAGGGCGGCGGGGGCGCGGACCTCTACATCGCCGACAACACCACCCTGACCACCGACTCCATCAACGGCGGCCTCGGCGCCGACACCCTGGTCATCACCAACGCCAACACCAACCCCGCCACCTCCTACACGACCACCCCCAGCCTGGTGTCGGTCGAGCAGGTGGTGATCAACTCCAACGCCGGCAGCGGCACGACCCTCAACCTGGTCAACAGCACTGATGTGACCTCGGTCGTGGTGCGCGGCGCCCTGCTCAACGCCGGGCCGAACGACTCGGCCCAGACCGGGACGGTCTCCGTCCTGAACGCGTCCTCAGGCCTGACCGTGACCATGGACGTCGACGACCAGGTCCAGAGCGGCGCCCTCACCTACAGCCTGAAGACCGACGGGCTCAACGACAGCCTGAACGTGAACCTGCGCAGCACCGACACCGCGGGCACGGTCTCCAGCCAGGGGCTTTCCACCCTGACGGCCGAGGGCGTCGAGACCCTGACCATCAACACCTCCCGCGCGGTCATCGCCAACACCACCATCGACGCCGGCGACACCCTGACCATCGGTACGATCAACGACGCGGCCCTGACCAAGCTGGTGCTGACCGGCGACAGCGCCGTCACCCTGACCGGCTTCGCCCCGGCCACGGGGGCGCTGGCCACCATCGACGCCAGCACCATGACCAAGAACGTGACCCTGGGCGGCATCGCGGCCTTCGGCACAGCGGCGGCCGGGGCCGATGTGACCACCGGCACGGGCGATGACATCGTCTACCTAAACGTCGGAACCGCGAGCGCGCTCAAGACCATCAACCTCGGCGGCGGATCCGACACCCTGATCCTCACCGGCGGCGCGGCCATCGGCGGCCAGACCATCATCAACCTGAACGCCGCCGACCAGGTGTCCCAGGTGGTGGGGATCGCCAACGCCTCGATCCAGAGCGGGATCGAGAACGTCGACCTGCGCGGCCTGACCGGCACGGCGGTGGTCACCGGCGGCGCCGGGGTCAATTCGATCACCGGCACCGCCAACAACGACACGATCACGGGCGACAACGGCGGCGACAACATCAACGTGGGCGCCGGAATCGACACCCTGGTGATGTCCGCGACCGGCCAGACCGCCACGGGCCCGACCGCCAACGCGACCCTGACGGGCGCCGACGTGATCACCAACTTCGGGGCGGGCGACCGCATCGACCTCGGTGGCATCGGCGCGGCCAGCCTCGGCAACGTCGCCGCCACGGCCGAGGGGACCCTCTACCTGACCGGCAGCGTCGGCGCCCAGGTCGCCCTCATCCAGGGGACCTACGTCGCCTCCACCGGCGCCTTCACGGCGGCGGCCGGCGGGCTGGACCTCATGTTCGAGTACGACACCAACGGCTCGGCGGTCGCCGGCGGTCTGGAGGCGATCATCCTGGTCGGCTCCAACGCCAGCATCTCCACCGTCAGCTCCAATTCCGCGGGACTGTTCACCTTCGGCTAACCCCCCAAGCCGGGCTGAACTGGAGGGAGGCCGCGGACCCGTTCCGCGGCCTCTTTTCTCGACTCCCTGGTCGCGCCCGCAGGTTTGGGCTTAAGCTCCGCGCAGGGGCGGACGCGTTGCATCCCCCGCCCCTCACAAAAACATCCCGGGGGGGAGACGATGCTGCGCTTTATCTTGAAGCCCTTGGCCGTAGTCGCGGCTGTCGGAGCGATGGGACTTTGCGCCTATGGAGCCCTGGCCCAGCCGGGCGCCGCCCGAACGCCGCCGCCGATCACGCCCCCCGCCCAGCCCACGGGCGATCCCTCGACCATCAAGCTCGCCCCGGCCTTCACGGCGAAGGACCTGAACACCGCGCCGACCGACGGCTGGATCACCAACGGCGGGGCCCTGTCGAACCAGCGCTACTCGCCGCTGGACCAGATCAACAAGTCGAACATCGCCAATGTGAAGGGCCTGTGGCGCACCGGCATGCTGTCGGGCATGCGCCAGGACCAGTCCGGCCAGGCGCAGATCCTGGTCTATGGCGACACCCTCTACGTCATCAACGGCGCCTTCGACGTCTTCGCCATGGACGTGGAGAGCGGCAAGATCCTCTGGACCTACAGCGGCAAGCCCAATCCCGGCGCCGGGGCGCCGCAGGGCAAGTCCAGCCGCGGCGTCGCCATCGGCGACGGCAAGGTGTTCGTCGGCAACCTCGACAACCGGCTCATCGCCCTCGACCAGAAGACCGGCAAGGAAGTCTGGTCGGTGACGGCGGAGCGCTGGGAGGACCGTTTGGCCATCACCTCCGCGCCGCTCTACTACGACGGCCTGGTCATCACCGGCTTCAACGGCGGCGAGGAGGGCGTGCGGGGCCGGGTCAAGGCCTTCGACGCGAAGGACGGCCACCTCGTCTGGACCTTCTTCACCGTGCCCGGACCGGGCGAGCTCGGCCACGAGACCTGGCCGCAGACGGGCGACGCCTGGACGCATGGCGGGGCGACGGTCTGGCAGACCCCCGCGGTCGATCCGGCGCTGGGCCTGCTCTATTTCTCCACCGGCAACCCAGGCCCCGACTACACCGGCGACAAGCGCGCCGGGGACAACCTCTTCGCGGAATCGATCGTCGCCATCGACGCCAAGACGGGCAAGTACCGCTGGCACTTCCAGGAAATCCACCACGACCTGTGGGACTACGACGCCTCGAACCCGGTGGTGCTGTTCGACGCCCCCTATAAGGGGACGATGAGGAAGGCCATCGCCCAGGCCGGCAAGACCGGCTTCACCTACATTCTGGATCGCGTGACCGGCAAACCCCTGATCGGCATCCCCGAAAAGGCCGTGCCGCAGGAGCCGAGCCAGGCCACCGCCAAGACCCAGCCCTATCCGATCGGCGACCCCTTCGTGCCGCAGGACATCCTGATCCCGCCCGAAGGCGCGGCCCTGGACCCGAAGACGGGGCGTCTGCCCAACGACGGACGCATCTTCACCCCGGGCTCGGAAAAACAGCGGGTGCTGCTGAAGCCCTCGACCAACGGGGGCGCCAACTGGCCGCCCTCGTCCTACGATCCGACCACCCACACCCTCTACGTCTGCGCCTCGGACCGCTCGTCGGGCTTCGGCGGGGCCAGGGGCGGCGCGGGGGCCGCGGCCTCGACCATTCCGGGGGGCGTCTTCGCCGCGATCGACGTGACCACCAACCGGCTGAAGTGGCAGCAGCAGTGGCGGGAGATCTGCTTCTCCGGCTCGGTGGTGACCGCCGGCGGCATGGTCTTCGTCGGCCGCGCCGACGGGCGGCTGACGGCCCTGGACAAGACCAACGGCAATAAGCTGTGGGAGTTCATGACCGACGGGGGGGTCAACACCACCGTCACCACCTTCATGCACAACGGCAAGCAGCGGATCGTGGTCCACGCCGGCGGGGGCACCTTCGCCAACGGCAAGCGCGGCGACGGCATCTGGATGTTCGGCCTCGACGGGACCATGCCCACCCTGGCGCCTCAGCGTCCGGCCTTCGGCGGACCGGGCGGCGGCGGCGGCGGGGGAGGGGGCGGCGCCCCGGCGGCGGCTCCCGCGGCGGCGGCACGGCCCGTGGCGGCGAACTGACGGCTACGCTTCGACACGGGGGATTGAGCCAGATCAAGGAGGAGGCGGGGCGGGGATGCGACTGATCGGGGCAAGGCGCGGCGACGCGCTTCCCGATGGCCGCAAGAGGACGCTTCCCCGATGCAATCCTTCCTCGACTGGGTAGGAACCACGCCCCCCAGCCAGCTGCTCCAGACCGTCGACTGGATCATCCCCAGCCTGCAGGCGGTTCACATCATCGCCCTGGCCCTGGTGTTCACCTCGGCCATGGTGCTGGACCTGCGCGTCCTCGGTGTCGCCGGCCGCACCCAGCCCTTCGGCGACGTGGCCCGCCGCTTCGCCGGCTCGATCGGCTGGGGCCTGCTGGTCCTCCTGGTCACCGGCGTGATCCTGATGATCGGCGAGCCGACCCGGGCGATCCTGAAGCTGTTCTTCCAGCTGAAGATGCTCGCGGTGGTGATCGTCGGCCTGATCACCTGGTGGCTGGCGGTCAAGGTCCGCCGCGATCCCGAAGGCTGGGCCTCCCCCGAGCGCCGCGCCGGCGCCAAGGCCCTGGCCGTGGCCTCCCTGGCCCTGTGGGTCCTGATCATCTTCTTCGGCCGCTGGATCGCCTACACCTGAGCCGCGCCGCGGCCAGCCTCCCCCAACCCCCTAAAGACAGGAGCCCCCCGTGGCGCTCTCAGCCCTGTTCGAAGCCCTGGAAGCCATTCCCTTCGCCCGCGACATCCGCGAGTCGGCCTACCTGTTCCCCACCTTGGAGACCGCCCACGTGGTCGCGCTGGCGGTGGTCGTCGGCTCGATCGTCATCGTCGACGTGCGCCTCCTGGGCGCCGCCTCCAAAGGCCAGCCGGTGACGGCGATCTCCAAACAGTACCTGCCCTGGACCTGGGCCGCCTTCGTCTTCGCGGCCGTGACCGGCGGCCTGCTGTTCATCTCGCGGGCGACTTCCTACGTCGCCCTGACCGAGTTCAGCGCCAAGTTCGTGGTCATGGGCCTGGCCGGCCTCAACATGCTGGTGTTCCACTTCATGACCTACCGCACGGTCAAGAGCTGGGACCTGGGCCCCACGCCCATGGGCGCCAAGGTGGCCGCCGGCCTGTCGCTGGTGTTCTGGACCTCGATCGTCTTCCTGGGCCGCAAGGTCGGCTTCCACCTCTAGGGCGAGAGGGTGGCGGCTAGCCTCGCGCGGCCGCCTCCAGCTTGGCGATGTCGAGCTTCACCATCTGCATGACGGCGGCCATGACCCGCGCCGAGCGGGCCGCGTCGTCCTCGCCGATCAGCTCGAAAAGGCGCGTCGGGACGACCTGCCAGGAGAGGCCAAACCTGTCCTTCAGCCAGCCGCACTGGGACTCCTTGCCCCCGTCCGAGGTGAGCTTGTCCCAGTAGTGGTCGACCTCGGCCTGGTCGGCGCAGTTGACGACGAACGAGACCGCCTCGCTGAACTTGAAGATCGGGCCGCCGTTGATCCCGGCGAACGGCTGGCCGTCGAGCTCGAAGGCGATGGTCATCACCGAGCCCTCCGGCCCCGGAGCGCCCGCGCCGAAGCGGGCGATCTTGCCGACCTTCGAGTTGGGGAAGATCGAGACGTAGAAGTTCGCGGCCTCCTCGGCTTCTTTGTCGAACCAGAGGAAGGGCGTGATCTTCCGGGTGATGCTGGCCATGGCTTCGCTCCTGGGCTTGTTCGTGCCCCTAGGACGCGGACGCTACAGCGCCGCCGACAGGTCCCGCGAAATTTTTCCTCGGGCTAGGCCGGTTGCGCCTCGACGGCCGGCGCAGCGGCGGGCGGCGTGGACGCCGGGCCGGGTTCGCCGTCGGCGGTGGTCGCGGCGGCGGCCGGTTCCTGTGCAGGCGCGGCGACGCCCGCCGCGATCCCGGGGGACGGCCGAACCTTCCGGACGGGGGCGGAGGCCTGCAAGGCGATGGTCACCGGCGCGGCGCGGGCGACCGTTTCCTCGTGGGGATAGATGGCGGTCACGTCGAAGGTCGGGGCGCCGGGCATGGGGGCGGCGGGTTCGCGGGATAGGGCGACCACGGCGGCCACCGCCACCAGGACAATCAGCCCCGCGCCGGTGGCAAGCGGGCGATGCCGGCGCGCGCGGGTGCGCTGCAGGATCGAGCGGCCGGCGTACGCATAGCGTTGCATGGCGGGACCTCGCCCCCTTTGTCCAAGTCCTTAACAAGCGCGGCCGTGGGTTCATTGTTCCATCCGTCCCGCACGACATCAAAGACGCAGGGAGCCTGAGACGGGTTCCCAAGGGCGGCGTTATCGGGTTGAACTACGCCAACCATAATTCCCGGGGAGGGATGTTGCATGCCGCGTCGCGGTCTATTCAGTCACGAAAACGCTCTGGTCCTTATTCTGGGGATCACCTTCGGTATCGTGTTCTTCGATCGCCAGGCGGCGTCGAACCTCATGCCGTTCATCCAGCCGGAGCTGAACCTCGACAACACCCAGGTGGGGATGATCGGCTCGGCCCTGGCGGTGACCTGGGCCCTGTCGGCCTATTTCGTCGGCCTGCTCTCGGACAAGACCGGCAAGCGCAAGCTCGTCCTGATCGTCTGCGTGATCGGCTTCTCGCTCTGCTCCTTCGTCTCGGGCCTTGCCAATTCCTTCGGGGTGCTGGCGGCGTCGCGGTTCTTCATGGGGATCCTGGAAGGCGGCGTCATGCCGATCTGCCTGACCATCATGACCCTGCATTCGAGCGAGAAGCGCCGGGCGCTGAACGCGGGCATCGTGCAGAACGGCTTCTCCAACCTGATCGGCAACATGGCCGGTCCGATCATCCTGGTCTGGGCCGCCACCCACTTCCATTGGCGCCAGGCCTTCTACTTCTCGGCCGTTCCGGGCCTGATGTGCGCCGTGGCCATCTGGCTGTGGGTGAAGGAGCCCGCCAAGGACATCTTCGCGTCGGCCGACGGCTCGCCCGCCAAGTCGATGAGCCTCATGGATATGCTGAAGGTCCGCAACGTGGCGGTCTGCTGCGCGGTCTCGGTGTTCATGGTCTCCTGGCTGATCACCGGCTTCTCCTTCCTGCCGGTGGTGCTGACCCAATACCGCGGCCTGCCGGTGACGGTCATGGGCAACATCATGGCCGCCCTCGGCTTCGCCGCCTTCCTGTTCGGCGCCCTGCTGCCGGCCATCTCCGACCACATCGGCCGCAAGCCGGTGGTGATCTTCGGCTGCATCACCTCGATCCTGGCGCCGCTCTCGGCTCTCTACTTCGGCGGGCCGGTGGTCGCCCTGGGCGCGCTGATGTTCGTTGGCTGGGTCGGTATCGGCATCTTCCCGATCTTCATGGGCGCCATCCCGGGCGAGAGCCTGCCGCGGGCCCAGATGGCCACGGCCATGGGGCTGGTGGTCGGGATCGGCGAACTGATCGGCGGGGTGTTCGGCCCGATCATCGCCGGCCGCATCGCCGACCTGACCTCGATCAAGCTGCAGGCCCCGATGCTCGTCATGGCCGCCTGCTCGATCATCGCCACCCTGATCGCCCTGATGCTCAAGGAAACCGCGCCCGCCAAGGTGGCCGCGGCCGAGGCCGATCGCGCCGCGGCTGCCGTCGCGGGCAGCACGGCGGCCTGATCAGGCTGAAGACGACCCGCGGGCGGGGGGCTTTGCGCTCCCCGCCCGCACTTTTTTTGATGGAGCAGGCAATGGCCGACAGCGAAAGCGAGGCGGTGGTCCGCCGCTTCTTCGAGGCCCTGAACACCGGGGACCTGGAGAAGATCCGCCCCAACGTGCACCCGGAGGCGACCTGGACGCCCATGGGCAAGACCATCCCCGGCGCCGGCGTCCATAAGGGCCGCAAGGGCATCGTCGACGAGTTCCTGGGCCCCATCCGCGGCCTCTTCGTCGACGGCGATCCGAAGAACGAGATCAACACCCTGTTCTCCAAGGGCGGCATGGTCCTGGCCGAGACCCACGGCACCGGCACCTTCCGCAACGGCAAGACCTACGACAACCGCTACTGCTGGGTGGTCGAGGTCCGCGACGGCATGGTCTTCGCCATCCGCGAATATATGGACACCGCCTACATCCTGACCGTGGTGGACTGACGACCCAGCCCCTCTCCCCTCGCGGGAGAGGGAGGGGCCCGCCGGGACGCGGTGGGAGGGAGAGGGGCCTCACCCCCCTCTCCGTCTAGCTTCACCCGCCATATCGCCACTAAGGTGGCGCGACCCCTCTCCTTCCCATGCCGCGCATGGGCCCCTTCCTCTCCCGCAAGGGGAGAGGCGATAAATTCAGGACCGCCAGGAACATGGACACCCAGTACGACGTCGTCGCCATCGGCGCGGGCCACAACGGCCTGGTGGCCGCCGCCTACATGGCCGTGGCCGGCAAACGCGTTCTGGTCCTGGAAAGAAACGACTGGTTCGGCGGCGGGGTGGTGACCAAGGCCCTGACCGTGCCGGGGTTCCTGCACGACCAGCACTCCATGGCCCACATCTTCATCCAGGGTAATCCGCTCCTCCGGAACGACGACCTGGGGCTGAAGTCCCGCTTCGGGCTGCGCTACGCCTTCCCCGAATGCCCGATGATGTCGGTGTTCGAGAGCGGCCAGACCCTCGGCCTCTACCGAGACCGCGAGCGCACCGTCGCCGAGATCGCCAAGTTTTCCGCCAAGGACGCCGAGGCCTACCGGCGCCTGGCCGAATACGCCCAGAGCCTGATGCCGATGCTGACCGGCGCCCTCTACAGCCCGCCGCCGCCGGTGGGCGCCTCCAACGCCATGATGGACCAGAGCCGCGAGGGCCGTGAGCTCTGGCGCATGATGCAGATGTCGATCCACGACCTCCTGGTCGAATGGTTCGAGAACCCCAAGGTGCGGATGCACTTCGCCCGCATCGCCGGCGAGAACCTGTGCTCCCCCGACGAGAAGGCGACCGGCTTCGGCGTCTTCGTCTTCGTCGGCTTCCTGGAGGCCTTCGGCTTCGGCGTGGCGCAAGGGGGATCGGGCGAGCTGACCCGCGCCCTGATCGACTGCATCAGGGCCCACGGGGGCGAGGTGATCGGCGGCGTGGACGTGGCCAAGGTCACGGTCTCGGGCGGCCGGGCGACCGGCGTCGCCACCGCCGACGGGCGCGAGTTCAAGGCCAGGGACGGGGTGATCGGCGCCATCCACCCCCACGACCTCGGCCAGATGATCGACGGCCTGGACCCCTGGGTGAAGAAGACCGCCGAGCGCACCCAGATCACCGAGGTCGGCTGCATCACCGTGCACGCGGCCATGAACGCGCCGCTGAAGTTCAAGGCCGGGGACCAGGTCAAGGCGGTGATGATCGAGCTCTTGCCCGACGACTACGACACCCTGAGGAAGTCCTTCGACGACCTGCGCTACGGCGGCTTCGCCCGCTGCCCCCTCGTCGGCCTGGGCTCGCTCTCCATGCACGATCCGGCCCGCGCCCCGGCGGGCAAGGCGACCATGCACGCCTGGGACTACGTCACCTACGACCACCCGGAAGGGCGCAATTGGGACGAGGCCAAGCACGACTATGCGCGCAAGATGCTCGGCTACATGAGCCGCTTCATCGACAATGTGGGTGAGGCCGACGTCATAGCCTACCACTGCGACAGCCCGGTCGACATGGAGCGGACCTCCTCCAGCTTCCGCCGGGGGGACCTGCACGGGGTGTCGGCCGCCACCTACCAGTCCAACGCCTGGCGCCCGACGCCGGAGCTGGGACGCAACACCGTCCCCGGCGTCGACCGGCTCTACCTCGTGGGCCCCTTCCAGTATCCCGGCGGCGGGGTGTTCGGGGCGGGGCGGGCGGCGGCCATGACCATGGCCGAGGACCTGAAGATGGACTTCGACAAGATCCGCGCGAAAGCCTGAGGCGTTAGGCGATGAAGCTCTATTCGGCCGACAAGTCCGAGCTGATGGACGTCTCCTCGATCGAGCGGGACGGGGACGAGCTCGTGATCAAGGGCAAGGTCTTCGGCGCCATGCCGCTGAACGCCCGCCTCAGGCCGGATGAGGCGCGCAAGGTGTTCGGCCTGATGAACGTCAAGCTGGTCCTGTTCATCCTGACCCTGCCGTTCCGCAAAGGCCGGTCATGACGGCGACGGCCGCCCGGGCCGAGGCGGCCCCGTACGTCGAGGCGAGCTTCAACTACATCGCCCCCGACTGCCATTATTCCATCCTCTACGAGGAGGAGCGCGAGGCCTCGACCCTGCGCTTCGAGCCGCACGTGGCCCGCATCCACGACGGCCGGGCGGCGGGGGGCTTCACGCTGGAGGCCAACGGTTTCGAGCTGATCCGCCACGAGAGCGCCGCCGACCTGTTCGACCCCGCGCAGGTGGCGACCACCTACCGCGCCGAGGTCGAGGCGATCATCAAGGAAAAGACCGGCGCAACCGACGTGCTGATGTTCGGCGAGGTGCTGCGCCGCGAGCCCGACCCCACGGGCAAGGCCTATCAGCCCGCCCGGTCGGTCCACGTGGACTTCGACGAGAAGACGGTGCGCAACTTCGTCCGCGGCATGGTGAGCCCGCAGGAGGCCGATCGGCTCCTGGCCAAGAAGCGCATAGTGCTGATGAACCTGTGGCGGGGCCTGACCACCGTCGAGCGCGCGCCGCTGGCGGTCTGCGACGCCTCGACCATCGCAGCGGGCGACCTGCGCACCGGCGACATCGGCGGCCGGGCGGCCGACGCGCCCTGGGGCTGGACGGGCTACAACATCGCCCACAACCCGGCGCACCGCTGGTGGTGGTTCCCGCGCATGGCGCCGGACGAGGTGCTGCTGTTCAAGCTCTGCGACAGCGACAAGGACCGCGTGCAGCTCACCGCCCACACGGCCTTCGACGATCCCGCGAGCGCCCTGGACGCGTCGCCGCGCCAGAGCCTCGAGGTCAGGACGATCTCGTTTTACGACTGATGGATCGCCCTACGCGGGCTTATCCACGCCCGGGCGGCGGTGCATGAAGATGCCGCCGGTGGGGATCTCAGGCTTGAACTTGGTGTGGCAGCCTTCGCAGGCGGTGACGATCTGGCCGTTGGCCTTCACCAGGGCGGGAAGATCCTTGGCCTTGGCCGCGTTCCGGGCCGACAGGGCGGCGTCGGACAGGGCCTGGGCGCTGGTCTTCCAGTCCGGCGAGGCCGCCCAGGCCGCGTCGGAGGCGCCCGTGCCGCCCAGCTGGATCAGGGTGGCCGCGCCGGCGAGGGCGACCGCGTGGTTTTCGAGCTGGTACCATTGCTCGTCCGACTTCGGGGCGCCGCCCTTCTTCTCGACGTCCCAGAGCAACTCGCCCGGGTGATCGACGATCATGACCATCGTCTCGTTGATGCTGAAGGGCGGGGTCGGGGCCGCGACAGGAACGGCGGCGTTGGCGGGCGCCTCGGCGACCTTCGTTGCCGAGGGCTGACTGCAGCCGGCCAGAAGAGCGCCGGCAAAAAGAGGCATAAGACTTAGTCGAATAGCGAGGTTCCTGGTCATCTCAATAGTCCTTCTATGGAACTGGGAAAATTGAGCCTGACGCCGTCCTTCGCTGTAATCAGCTGAAAGCCGAGCTCGACAAGAATAGCGTCAGCGAATGGCGCTTGTTCCGCCCGTCAAAGATTTAATGTGAGTTTTCACCGTCGAATTTGATCTAGATCAAATCGCGGTCTTCACAGCGGACCAGCTCGGCGGTCGGCCGGCCTCAGTGGTCCTGGTGCGGCAGCGGCCGGCCGCCCAGCCGGCGCTACTTCCTCGCGGTATAGACCCCGGTCCGGCCGAGCAGGGTCATGCCGCCCCTGATCACGCCGTCGTCACCGAGGGTCGCCTCGAAGGTCGCGACGTTGTTGGGGCGCGTGGAGGGGGTGTTGGGCTCCAGGGTCCAGGACCAGGTGGCCGTGCGGCCCTTCACCGTTCCCGTGGCGAGACCGACGGCGAAGGGGCCCAGGCAGCTGCCCCGGATGCGGTCGAGGGCCTGCTGGAAGGCGCAGACGGGGGTGGCGGTGTCGCTCGCCCGCTCCGGCGTCGCGGGGAAGACGCTGGTCCCCGTCCAGGTCCCCGTGAAGTTCGCAGGCGGCGGGCCTGCCGGCGCGGCGGGGGCGGGCTCGGCTGCGAAGGCGGCGGGCGGCGCCAGCAGGGCCAGGGCGATGGTGGCGGCGATGGTCTTCATCTTCAGGTCCAGCTCCGGTCGCGCGTGTCGAAGGGCGGACGTCCCTCCACGAGGCGCTCCCTAGTCACGATGAGGCAGGAGCCGGTTTCCGACCCACCGGCGGGGCCAGCGGACGCCGAGCGCCCTCACTTCGCCCGGCGCCAGGTCCAGGGAACGGACGGCGTCGGCGGACAGCGGCGAGATCGCCTGCACCGGCTCGGTCCCGCCGCGCGGGCTGGTGGCGACCGTTCCCTCGTTCTGCGCCCGGTCGACGGCGGACCACTCGGCCCGGGCCTGGTCCTCGCGGGCGGCCGCATAGAAGTGGCGCACGAAGCCGCCGTCGGTTTCAACCAACACGCCCACCAGCCAACCCGTCGTCATCGCCGCTCCTTGGATTGCGCCACGGTAGCGCAGGGCGACGGCGGCCTCTACGGGCGTTCCGGACTCACGGCGACTTCTTGGCCCGGATGAGCATCAGGATGGCGTCGTCGATCCTGCGGCGCCCCTCGACATCCAGGACCGGGAAGCGCTTCTCGTGCAGGGAGCGGGAAGTGACGATCTCGCGCTCGTCCACGAAGATGAAGAAGCCCTGGTAGGCGCCCTCCACCTCTGGTGTTCCCATCAGCCGCACCGCCTCGAGGCGCGCGGCGCAGGTCTCCATGTTGCGGGCGTCATTGGCGATGCGGACGAAGCGGGGCGCCTCCCCGCTCTCCCGGAACATCCGCCAGCAGGCGCCCGGCTCGAACGGCGCCGTCGATTGACGAAAGGCCAGGCCCGCCAGGCTGAGGGCCATGGCCATGACGGTCAGGCCGACGCCGAAGACGAAGACGCGGGTGCTGCCCATGCCCCCCTACTCGAAGGTCTGGCGCAGGCGCACCATGATCATGTGCCCGTTCGCGAGCCGCTTCTCGTCGGCGTAGAGCAGGGGCGCGACATTGCGGAGCCCGGAGAAGACCTCGACCCTGTGGGGAAGCTCGGGCGACAGGATGTCCTGGAGCCGCAGCACCAGGGCCGGCTTGATCCGGTACTCCACAAACGCGACCGTTGCCGGCCATGCGCCCACCGTCTCGTTGCCGAACGGCCGGTAGAGGGTGAACCCGCTGCCGTAGAAGAAATCGACGCCCCAGTTGACCTTCCATTTCGGCAAGTCCTGGGCGAAGTGCAGCTCGCCCTTGACCTTCGAGAGGCCGGAGGCGCCCCGCGTCTGTCCGGTGGTCGGGTCGACGATCCATGGCTCGGTTCGGGTAAGGCTCGCCTTCAGCATGGCGCCGTCGAGACCAAGGTTCTTGAGGGGAAGGGTCAGGTTGACCGCGAGCTCGACCTGGCGGCCATCGCCGATATTGGTGATGACGCCGAACAGACCCTGGGGCGTGGCGATCGGCGCCACCTCGACGATGTCGCGCAGCGCCTTGAAGCGGGCGGTCAGGGTCAGGTCGCCGCCGGCCCAGAAGCGGCGCTGGTAGACCGCCTCGGCCACTAAGGCGCGCTGGGGCCGGAGGTTGGCGTTGCCGACGCGAGTCTGGCCCGAATAGTATTCGTTGAAACTGACGAAATTGCCGAAGGCGACCTGCCCCACCTCGTGCTCCAGGCGGATGCGGAACTGGTTGTCCTTGTCCGGCGACCAGGCGAGCTGCAGCTTGGGCTTGGCGTAGAGGAAGCTTCGGGTCAGGGCGACGTCGCCCTTGGCGGTTAGGGTCGAGGCCTCCAGCTTCAGGGCAGCGTCCAGGCTGAAGCGGCCGTTCGGCTTCCAGCTTACGGTGGTTCCGGTCTCGCCCCTCCGCTCGCTCACCCGCACATGGGCGGACGGCAGGGCCACCGGCGCGCCGTTGCTGGTGGCGGCGTTGTTGTTGGTCGAGCTGTTCAGGGCGCCCTCGGCGAAGGCCTCCACGGTCAGGCGGTCGTCCCGTTTGAAGCGCAGCAGCGTGCGCGCCACGCTCTCCTCGGTATGCTGGCGGATGGAGAAGGTGGCCGGGGCCGGCGGGCGTCGGCTGTCGTCGTCGAATTTCACGCGGCCCAGCCGCTCCAGCACCTGGGTCTCCAGGGTGGTCCGCCCGAAGGTCCGCTCGTAGCGAACCCCGAGTTCGCCCCGGTCGTTGGCGCTGTGCTGACGGTAGGTGTAGACGCCCGGGCCCGGCTTCAGCACGGCCTTTTCGTCGTCGGGCACGGCGATCCGCCGCGCCGAGCCGTTCACCCTAAGTTTCCCCGCGGCGAAGGGGCGTTCGTAGGCGGCGCTGCCGATGGCGATCAGGCCGTGCTGGAAGAACCGGTCCTCCGCCTCGAACAGGATGGCGCCCGCCCCGTCTCGCCGCACCCATGGACCGTAGCCGTCCCCCGGGCTGGCCGGGATCGCCCGTTCGACGCTCACGGAAGCCTCGATCACCTGGCCGTCATGCTTCTCCGAGGTGCTGGCTTCAAAGTTGGGCGCGATACGGCCCCGGGCATCGAAGTACACCCCTGCGGTCACCACCCGCCGCGTGGTCGCCCCGGACTTGAGGATCACATTGGCGATGACGTTGCGGCCGCGCATGTCGATCCCTGGGGCGCCGCCGACGATGATGTCCACGCGCTCCACCTGGCTCGCGGGGATGCGGCGCAGGACGGCGCCCAGACTGTCGGTCTTGCTGGTCGGGGGCTTGCCGTCGATCAGGACATTGCCGGTGGAGCCCTCGATGCCGCGCAGGTCGCGGGTGTCGTCGAAGGTGAAGCCGGGCAGCCAGGTCACCATGTCCATCGCGGTGCCGGGGCGCACGGCGGTGAAGAACTCCGGGCGGAAATTCAGCACGCCCTTCTGCAGGTCGCCGACGACGGTGCGGCGGGCGGCGGCTCGGCGGCGGCCAGGGCCGCGGCGAGCAGGATCAGGGATGCGGGCATGACGCAGCCTTCCTCGCACCGCGCTCAGGGCGCGGCGTGCGGCTAGGGTTTGGGATGCGGGCTAGGCGTTAGGGTCGGCCGAGGCCGGGGTCAGCCGTCGGGGGAGAACATCGCCTGGACCATGGGCGTCTGGCCGGCCCCCATGGTCTCGGGGGCCAGGGCCCAGACGCAGAGCGCCGTCATCAGGGCCACGGCGCCCACCAGGGTCGCCCCGGCCACGTACTGGCGCACGCTCAGAGGCGGGCGGCGCAGGAAGGCGAGGCGTACCTCCAAGGGGTGGCGCGTGCCGTCGGTGAGGGCGCAGGCGAAGGCGGACCAGACGCCGGTGCTCTGGGCCTTCACCAGGGTTTCGCCATAGAGGCGGCGGCTCTCCGGGTTGCGCTCGATCACGGCGGCGTCGCAGGCCAGCTCCTGGTCGAGCCGCACGGAGCGGCTTGCGAGGTGCACCAGGGGGTTGAACCAGGCGATCGCCTGGACACCGGCGATCACGAGGTTGGCGTGGGGGTCGCCGCGAACCACGTGGGTCTGTTCGTGCTGGCGGATCAGCCGCCGCTCGGGGGCGGTGAAGCGAGTTTCGTAGTCGGCGGGAACCACCATGCGCGGCCAGCTCAGGCCGACGACGGCCGGGCCGACGAGTCCCCGCGCGGCCAGGCGGCGGAAGCGGCGCTCGCACAGAAGGAAGAGCGTGAGGAGGCCGACCGCTCCGGCGGCGTAGAGGTCGAGCAGCATCGGCGACCGGTCGGAGCTGAGGTAGCGGTCCGGGCTGATGTGCATGGCGCGGGGCACGATCGTTGACACCGAGATGAAGTCACCAAGGGTCGGGAACAGGCTGGTCACGGCGGCGACCGGCGGCAGGACCCACAAGAGATAGGCGAGCTCGGGCCCCAGCAGGCGGCGGACCAACGGGCGCATGACAAGGACCAGGAGGATCGCGGCGGAGAGCGCCAGATTGAACCTGGCCAGGCACAGGACGAGGAAATCAGCCATCATCGTCGAGGTCCTCCAACAGCTTGCGCAGCCGCTTGATCTCTTCGGGCTTGAGCTTGCGGTGTTCGGCGAAGTGGGCGACCAGCGGGGTCAGCCGGCCCTTGAACAGGCGGTCCAGCAGGCCCTGGCTCTCCTCCTGCACATAGTCGGCGTGGGCGATCAGGGCGCGGTAGCAATGGCGTCCCCCCTCGCGCTCGGAGCGGATGGCGTTCTTCTTCAGCAGGCGGCTGATCAGGGTCTTGACGGTGGACTCGCTCCAGCCTTGCGGGCCCGCGACCTCGGCGACGATCTCGTCCGCCGTGAGGGGGCCGCGTCGCCAGAGGGCGTCCATGACCTGACTTTCGGCTGAGGTGATGGCCATCGATCTACACCTGTCGTTTCCGCGAATGTACAGCCGTACATCGGCGCGTCAAGCGTGGTGTTTCAGGCCTTCTCCGCGGCCGCGTTGGTTCCGGCGATGAAGCCCTGGCAGGTGGCGCGGGCGAGGCCGTGCTGGGAGAAGCCGCCGGCGGATTCGCCGCCGCAGTAGAGGCCGGGGATCGCCTTGCCTGTCATATCCAGGACCTGGCCCTTGCCGTTGATGCGCAGGCCCGCCCGGCAGTCGTGGATCACCGGCGTCGCCCAGGCGGCGTAGAAGGGGCCCCTGGCGATCTTGTAGAGGGGCTTGGGCTTGGCGAAGTCGGCGTCCAACCCCGCATCGACGAAGCCGTTGTAGCGGGCGACGGTGGCCTCCAGCCCCTCCGGCGGCATGGGGACGCGCTGGTGCGGGTTGGCGATCTTGCGGGCCAGTTCGGCCAGGGTCGGGGCGCTGTAGAAATAGCCGGCCTCGTCCACGTTGGGCGCCGTGGGCGACCACTTCTCGCGGGTTACGGCGTCGGCGTCGAAGATCGCCCAGATCGGCCCGCCGCCGTTCTTGCCGTCGCCGATGCCGGCCATGGCGGCGTTGAGGAAGTTGGCGGGCCTGTAGGCCACCTTGCCCGAATTGCGCCAGTCGTCCTGGACGTAGCCGGTGATGGCGCTGGGGCTGTTGCCGCTGAACTGGCCCCCGGTCTCGTCGTAGAAGCGGCGGCCCAACATGTTGACCATGATGGCGTTCTGCCAGCTCCCGACGGCGAGCCCTGACGCCCGAGCGCGGTCCCACACCCGGCTCCCCGGTTGCCAGACCAGGTTGGTGTAGCCGTAGCGGCAGCCGATCCGCCCGGCCTTGGTCACCACCCAGCCGTTCTCGGCCGAGTAGTTGGTCAGGCCCCACAGGCTCGCGCCCACGCCCACGGCCGCCAGTTCGCCGCTGGCGTCCTGGTTCGACCAGGGCATGCCGGCGAGCTGGTATTCCTCGGTGAGGCGCGGATCGAACATGCGCCGGAACTCGACGTTGCCGGTCGAACCGCCGGTGCCCAGGATCACCGCCTTGCGGGCGCGCACGTTCAGGATGCGGCCGTGCGCCGTGGCGATGACGCCGGTGATCCGGCCGTCCCGCGCCTGGCGCACCAGGCTGGTCATGCGGTGTTCGAGAAGGATCGGTACGCCCAGCTTGCGGACGGCGGCTTCCAGCGGGCGGACCAGGCCCGTGCCGGTGGAGAGGGTCAGCCGGTCCTCCGGGGCGACTGGCCGCCCTGTCTCGGTTCTCGGCCAGTCCACGGGGACCGCGTGCATGGTGCGGGCGACCGAGGCTCCGACGCCGAGGCCCCCGCGCCCGTCCGGCGCCCGGTCCTGGAACACCACCCCGTGCGCCAGCAGGAACTCGAAGGTCTGGGCCGAGTGGTCGGCGAAGGCGCGGATGACTTCCCGGTCGTTGTAGCGGTAGTCGGCGGCGCCGTTCGGCCCGGTCACCGACCAGTCGGTGAGGTCTCGGAACAACAGGTCCGGCGAGTCCTGGACCCCGTTCTTCTTCTGCACGCTGGTGCCGCCGCCGAGCGGGATGTTGCCCCCGCTGCACGCCGCGTGCCCGCCGATGTCGGCCTCGGCCTCCAGGATGATCACCGAGGCGCCGGCCTCGCGCGCGACGATGGCGGCGGTCAGGCCCACCGCGCCCGCGCCGATCACCACCACGTCGGCGATGAGGGGAGCGGCGGCGGCGCGCGCCTGGCTCGCGAGCCCGAAGGCCGCCGCCGCGCTCCCCGCCCGCACCAGCTCCCGGCGATTGATCATGGGTGTTCTCCCCCTTTGTCGGGAAGCATACGACCACTCTGCCCCCTCTGGGGGAAGTACCCGCGAAGCGGGGGAAGGGGGTCTTTGCCCCCGGCGATGCGCCCTTCAGCCCCCTTCGTCCGCCCGTTCGGGCGGACACTTCCCCCAGAGGGGGCAGAGTTTGGCTCGCGAATCCGTGAGCGGTGAAAGCCCCTGATTCTGTTGCGCCCACGGCGTTTTGGGGGGCAGCATCCGTCCATAAGGCTGACCCGGACCTGCCCGGTGTAAGTGCCTGGCAGGTTTCCTTCGAGGTCGCCGCGGTGACTGTGGAGGACAACCTATGGAGGTGGCCCTGGCGGGACGCAACCTGCTCCACGACGGCCACGCCGAATACCCCGGCGGCGCCCGTATTCCCCGCAGCGTCTTCGCCGAGCTGCGCGCGCGGTTCTGACCTCTAGCCCGGCGGAGGGGGCGGTCCGCCGCGTCCGAACAACGGCACGTCCGGGCGGGCGGCGAGGCCCTGGGGCGTCTGGAAACAGTTGGCGTCGACCACGGTCCCGTTGGGGATGGTGAGGCGGACCTTGTCGCCGGCCGCCTTGCCCTTGCAGGCTTCGAAAGCCTGGGGCGGGGGCGGACCGCGTCGCCCGCCGGGGCCGCCCGGACCCCCGAAGCCTCCCGGCGGGCCGAAGCGGGGACCGCCGGGACCACCCGGGCCGCCGGCGCGGTTCTCCGGACGGTTGGCCTCGGCGCCGAGGCCGATGAATTCCAGGGACTGCTGGAAGCGCACCGCCTTGCCGGCGCCGGAGCCGGGGTCGGGGAGCAGGGCCTTGCCCTCGAGCTGGTAGAGCTTGCCGTTCACGAAGAAGACCGAGACCGTCGAGCGGCTGCCGTCCCGGCCGACTATGGAGAGCTGGCGGCCGAACTGGCGGTCGATGCGTTCCTGGACGTCGAGCTTGACCTCGCCCTTGGCGCCCCAGGCCTTCACCGCCTCGGCGACGGCCGCCTGCTGGTCCGGCGGAGCCTTGGTGAAGTCGGCGACGGTGATCGAGTAGGCGATGTCGGCCTCGTTCAGGGCGTAGGTGGTCGAGGGCGCGGCGACCCCCGCTGCGGTCCTGTATTCGCCCTTGGCTGTCGTCAGGACGCCGGGGGCCTGCACGGCGAACCCGGCCTCGGGGAAGCGATAGACCTTCCAGCCCTGAGCGTGGGCCGCCGGGGGCGCGAACAGTCCGAAGGCGAGGACAAAGGCGAGGGTGGGGGCCAGGACGGGGGCGACGGTCCTCATTGCCCGCCTCCGGGGCCGCCACGGCCGCCCGGCCCGTCGGGCCCCGCCCGCATGGTCTGGCCGTTGGGCAGGACCACGGCCACCAGCTGGCCGCCGTTGGAGCCGTCCTTGAGGGGATGAATGGTGGCGGTGACCTTGTCCCCGGCGACGACGGTCTGGTCCTTCCAGCCGGCGCGCTGCAGCTGGCCGGGCGCGCCGGTCTCCAGGGACCACTCGCGGAGTTTGCCCTGGCCGTCGGCGACCATCAGCTGCAGCCAGCCGTGGGGGTTGATCATGTCGAAGGCCTTGACCGTCCCGGCCACCGACGCGGTCTTGGTCCGGTCGAACATGGAGAAGGAATGGTGGGCCTGGGCCGATCCAGCCCCTAGGGCGGCCACCGCGCAAAGGGCCAGCAGGCTACGCTTTACAAGCATCATGGCCGTTCCTCCTGTCGTCGCTGGACGCAAGGAACCGCAGAATCGAAACGCCAGGATTGCGGAACTGAAACGAAGCGAATTTTTCCGCTTCGCCGCCCTCACTTCATCGTCGGCATGGTGAACTCGGGCCCGAGCGCCGTGGCGCCCGGCCAGCGGATGGTCGCGGTCTTCAGCCGGGTGAAGAAGCGCACGCCCTCGGGGCCATGCATGTGGTGGTCGCCGAAGATCGACCGCTTCCAGCCGCCGAAGGAGTGGAAGGCCATGGGCACGGGGATCGGCACATTGATCCCGACCATCCCAACCTGCACCTGGTTGAGGAAGGTGCGCGCCGTGCCGCCGTCGCGGGTGAAGATGGCCGTGCCGTTGGCGTATTCGCAGGCGTTCACCAGGCCAAGCGCGTCGCCGAAGGTCTCGGCGCGGACCACCGACAGGACGGGGCCGAAGATCTCCTCCTTGTAGATGCGCATGTCCGGGCGCACCCGGTCGAACAGGCTGCCGCCGACGAAGAAGCCGTCCTCGTAGCCCTGCAGGCGCAGGTCCCGCCCGTCCACCACCAGCTCGGCGCCTTCCGCCACGCCAAGGTCGACGTAGCCGCCGACCTTGGCCTTGTGCTCGGCGGTGATGAGGGGGCCCATCTCCACGTCCGCGTCCATGCCGGCGCCGATCTTCAGGGCCCGCACCTTGGGGGCCAGGGCCTCGACCAGGGCCTGCGCCGTGCGCTCGCCCACCGGCACCGCCACCGAGATCGCCATGCAGCGCTCGCCGGCCGAGCCATAGGCGGCGCCCATCAGGGCGTCGACCGCCTGGTCCATGTCGGCGTCGGGCATGATCAGCATGTGGTTCTTGGCGCCGCCCAGGGCCTGGACGCGTTTTCCGGTCGCCCCGGCGCGAGCGTGGACGTACTCCGCGATGGGGGTGGAGCCGACGAAGCTGATGGCCTGGACGAGGGGGTGGTCCAGCAGGGCGTCCACCGCGATCTTGTCCCCGTGCACCACGTTGAACACGCCGTCCGGCAGGCCCGCTTCCTTCAGCAGCAGGGCCAGCTCCACCGACAGGGACGGGTCGCGCTCGGAGGGCTTCATGACGAAGGTGTTGCCGCAGGCGATGGCCACCGGGAACATCCACATCGGCACCATGGCCGGGAAGTTGAACGGCGATATGCCGGCCACCACCCCCAGCGGCTGGCGGATGGCGGCGCTGTCCACGCCCGAGCCGACCTGCTCGGAATAGTCGCCCTTGAGCTGGTGGGGGATGCCGCAGGCGAACTCGACCACCTCCAGCCCCCGCGTCAGCTCGCCCTTGGCGTCGGCAAAGGTCTTGCCGTGCTCGGCGGTGATGATGGCGGCGAGGCGGTCGGCGTTGGTCTCCACCAGCTCGCGGAAGCGGAACAGGGACCGGGCCCGCACGTGGGGCGCGGTCGCGGCCCAGGCGGGGAAGGCGGCGGCGGCGGCCTGCACCGCCCGGTCCACCATGGCCGCGTCGGCGAGGGCGGCGAGCCCGGTCACCGCGCCGGTGGCGGGATTGTAGACCTTGGCGGTGCGTCCTCCGCCCTCGACCACGCGGCCGGCGATGACATGGGAGATGGGGCGGGGGGTGGCGGGGGATTGTTCG
>CANJID010000058.1 GCA_947474395.1 Caulobacterales bacterium | reverse complement strand
CGCGTGGTGGGGGAAGCAGGACTCGAACCTGCGAAGGCGTACGCCAACGGATTTACAGTCCGTCCCCTTTGCCGCTCGGGACATTCCCCCGCACGCGACGACCTTGAAGCCCAACAGCCGACAAAACTTCCGTACGGCCTCACGCCTGGCTGGTGCTAGACGAGTTGGAAATACGGCGCCGTCTGTGGCGGGCCCCAAAATCGGAGCGCGTCTTATAGTGTCCTCCCCGCGGCAACGCAACGACCGGCAGAAGCCTCATTGGAAGGCTCGCGGACACCGCCCGGAACACCGGAAAGCTGAGCCCGGAGAATGGCTTTGGGGCTGGCACGCCGTGGTCGCGGCCCTGGCCAATCCGGCGCGCGAGCCCCAGCGGCTGCTGGCGACCGCAGACCAGGCCCGAAAGCTCGAGGGCCTCGCGCGCGGGGTCAGGATAGAGATTGTCGAGGGCGGAGAGATCGCCCGCGCGATCGGCCAGCAGAACGCGGTGCACCAGGGCGTCGCCCTCGCCGCCCCGGCCCTGGAGCCCCTGACCATCGACGAGATCGGCGACCCCGCCGAGGGCGTGCTGCTGGTGCTGGACCAGGTGACCGATCCGCAGAACGTCGGCGCCATCTTCCGTTCGGCCGCCGCCTTCGGGGCGCGCGGGGTGGTGCTGCAGGACCGGCACGCCCCGCCGTTCACCGGCGCCCTGGCCAAGGCGGCGGCCGGCGCGCTGGAGAAGATACCGGCGGCGCGGGTGACCAACCTGTCCCGCGCCCTGGAGCGGCTGACCGACCTCGGCTGGCGCACCGTGGGCCTCGCGGGGGGCGCCGAGGCGGACCTGGACGCGGTGCTGGACGGGGGTCCGACCGTGCTGGTTCTGGGCTCGGAGGGCGAAGGTATGCGCCGCCTGGTGAGCGAGCATTGCGACGTCCTGGCCCGCATTCCCATGCCGGGCGGCTTCGAGAGCCTGAACGTTTCTTCCGCGGCGGCGGTGGCCCTCTACGAGGCAGCGAGACGTTTTCGCGCACGCGCCGCAGGCGAATAGGGTTGCATTGAAGCCAAGCTACCGTTTCTCCTGAAAATTGAATGTGGGGGGCGACCGCGCGGCGGACGCTTCGGGCTAGGGAGCAGGGGTTTCCATGTTGAACTGGCGTCTGTCCAAGACCGCCTATAAGGCGGCCGCCACCGCGGCGAGCCTCGCCGCGATGCTCGTCCTGGCCGCGTGCGAAGAGCGGCCTTATCCGTCGCCGGCCTCCGCGCCGCCGCCGCCGCCGCCCTCGCAGGACCTGGCAGGCGGCCCGCCGCCGCCGCCCGTGCCGCCCACGCCGCCGCTGGCTCCCCAATCGACCGCTCCGGTGGTCATCGCCATGGCGCCGATCCCCAATCCGCCCGAACGCCGCCGCGCCAGCCGCGTGCGCCGTCCCGCGGCCCGCTACGCCGTGGCCCGTCCGGCCGCGCCGCGCGCCGCTCCGGCCCCGGCCCCGGCCCCCAAGGTCGCCGCCGCTCCGGCCAAGCCCGCGGCCAAGGTGGCCGTGACGCCGCCGCCCGCCAAGACCGTGGTGCCCAAGGGCGCCGCGCCCAAGGTGGCTTCGACGGCGCCGCCAAAGGTCGCCGCCGCGCCGATCCCGCCCGCCGCCGACGCCGACCGCCCGAGCCGGCTCGCCGCGCTCGAGACGGCCCTGAAGGACGCCCTGGGCAAGGTCGCGGTGCTGAACACGCCCGCCACCTTCAACGCCAACCAGCCGACCGACGTCTCCATGACCATCCCGGCGGCCTTCGCCGACACGGTCAAGGACGAGGCGGGCAAGCAGAAGCTCGCCGACGCCGCCTCCTCGGTGAACATGACGGCGATCCTCTCGGGCGACGGCTTCGCCGTCACCCCGGACGAGACCCAGTCCCAGCCCCTGACCGCCGGCCAGCCGACCGAATTCCACTGGACGGTGACGGCCATGCAGGGCGCCAAGGGCCCGCTGCACGCCGACGTGGGCGCGGACCTGCTCGGCGCCGGCTCTGACGCCCTTTCCCTCGGGACGGTGCAGAAGAAGCAAGGGTTCAACATGCAGCTGACGCCCCGCGTCCTCGGCGCCGCCCTTCTGGCGCTGATCGCGGTGCTGGTGGTGGCCTGGCTGGCCCGCGGACGGGGCAGCGCTCCGTCGCGGTCCCGCTCGGCCCGCCGCGCCTCCAGCCGCGCCCGCAGCGACCGTCCGCTGGACCTCGGCGACCAGCCCCAACGGGCCTAAGGCCGCCGCAGATTTGAGATCAGGGGCGTCGGGAAACCTCCCGGCGCCCCTCTTCTTTTCAGACGCCCTCCGCACTGTACCGCTTGCGGCCTGACGTCCGGTCACGCAAACAGCATCCATGCATCCAGATGCCTACGCCGGCGCCATCGCCGCCTTCTTCCAGGTCCTGCTGATCGACCTGACCCTCGCGGGGGACAACGCCGTCGCCGTGGGCCTCGCCGCCGCCGGGCTTCCGGCCGAGCAGCGCCGCAAGGCCATTGTGCTCGGCCTCGCCGGCGCGGTGGTGATGCTGATCTGCTTCGCCCTGGTCGCCGTGCAGCTCCTGAACGTGGTCGGCCTGCTGTTCGCCGGCGGCATCCTGCTCCTGTGGGTCTGCTGGAAGATGTGGCGGGACCTGCGCGACGCGAGCCACACCGAGGAGGCGGCGGGCGAGCTGGCGCTGGAGGATGCGACCGGCGGCGAGCACATCGACGCCAAACATCCTCTCCCCGCCCTGCACGGCAAGCCCGCCAAGACCCTGGGCGGCGCCCTGGTCCAGATCCTGATCGCCGACATCTCCATGTCGCTGGACAACGTCCTGGCCGTGGCCGGGGCGGCGCGCCAGCACCCCTATGTGATGGTGTTCGGCCTGATGCTGTCGATCACCCTGATGGGCGTGGCCGCCACCTGGATCGCCCGGCTGCTGCAGAAGTGGCGCTGGCTCGGCTACCTGGGCCTGGCCATCGTCTTCTACGTCGCCCTGCACATGGTCTGGCACGGGCACCGGGAGGCCGTGATCGATCTTGGGAAGACAGGCCAGTACAACGCCATCATGCCCTCCCCCCTCGCCATCACCCCGGCCGAGGTCGAGGCGCACGAGCACCCCGCCGGGGCCCACTAAGATAATGCACGTCCACCTCCTCGGCCCCGGCGATGAGGAGCTTCTGATCCGAGCGGTGCGCATGATCGGGGAGGCCGAGCTTTCGGCCCTGCAGGCGCAGAACCACCTCGACGACCAGGCCCTGGTGGCGGTGGCGGCCGTCGAGCACGGGGAGCCGGTCGGCTTCGTTTACGGCTACGTCCTGCGCCGGTTCGAGCACACGGACGTGCTGATCTATTCGGTAGACGTAGCGGAGGCCTATCGCCGCCGCGGCGTGGGGCGGGCGATGATGGAACGCCTGCATGCGCTGAAGGACCAGCGCGGCTGGGCGGGGATGTGGGTGCTGACCAACCGCAGCAACCCGGCGGCCATGCGTCTCTACGAGAGCGCCGGGGGAATCATCCCCCTCCCCGACGACGTGGTGATGTTCGACTTCTACGACTGAGCTAGGGCTGGACGGTGTCGGCGCCGCCGAACCGCTCGGTCCATTCGGCGACCTGGGCGTCCTCGATCTTGGCGAACAGCACCGGCGGCGCGGCGACCTTCGACCCGAGCGCCAGCCGCGACAGCTCCGCCGCGCCGTCGGCCTGAGGCCAGGGCGCCCCATCCCCCCCCTCGAAGGCGCAGGCGATGGACGCCGCCGCGAAGGGGATGAAGGGGGTCGAAACCCGGCCGAAAAGGCAGGCGAGGTTCAGGCCCGTGCGCACGATCATCGCCGCGCGCTCGGGGTCGGTCTTGATCGCGGTCCAGGGGGCCGCCTCGGTCAGGTAGCCGTTGCCGATCACCCACAGGTCGCGCACGTCCTGGGCGGCCTTGCGAAAACTCATGCCGTCCAGCGAAGCGGTCAGGGCCTCCAGGCCGGCGCCGATGTCCTTGAACAGCCTGGCCTCAAGCTCACCCGGCTCGCCCCCGGCCGGCACGACCCCCTCGAACCGGGTCTCGGCGAACTTCAGGATGCGGTTGACGAAATTGCCCAGCACATTGGCCAGGTCGCTGTTCACGGTGTTCTGGAAGTGCTCCCAGGTGAAGGGGCTGTCGGCGCTCTCGGGAGCGTTGGCGGTCAGGTACCAGCGCCAGTAGTCGGCGGGCAGCAGCTCCAGGGCCGCGTCCATGAAGACGCCGCGCCGGCTGGAGGTGGAGAACTTGCCCCCGTACCAGTTCAGCCAGTTGAAGCTCTTCAGGCTGTCGACCGTCTTCCACGGCTCGTCCGAGCCCAGCACCGTGGCCGGGAAGCTGACGGTGTGGAAGGCGACGTTGTCCTTGCCCATGAACTCGACATAGCGGACGTCGTCCGCGCCCTGGTCGGTGCGCCACCAGCGGGCCCAGTCGTTCCCCGTGGCCTCGCCCCATTCCTGCGCGACGGCGAAATATTCGATGGGGGCGTCGAACCAGACGTAGAAGACCTTGTCCTCGAAGCCGGGACGCGGCTTGCCGCCCTTGGCGACCGGCACGCCCCAGGAGAGGTCGCGGGTGATGCCCCGGTCGATCAGCCCCTCGTCCAGGTGCTTGTAGGCGATGGAACGGGTCAGCGGCGGCCAGGCGGCGGAGCGCTCGTCCACCCAGGCCCGGATGCGCCCCGCCAGCTTCGACTGCAGCAGGTAAAGGTGGCGCGTCTCGCGCACCTCCAGCTCCCGCGAGCCGGAGATGGCCGAATAGGGCTCCTTCAGGTCGAGGGGGTCGAGCAGGCTGCCGCAGTTGTCGCACTGGTCGCCGCGTGCATGGGGAAAGGCGCAGATCGGGCAGATCCCCTCGACATAGCGGTCGGGGAGGAAGCGCCCGTCCGCCACCGAGTAGATCATCTTGTCGGTGCGTTCCTCGATCAGGCCGTTCTTCTCCAGCACCTCGCAGAAGTGCTGGGTCAGGACCCGGTTCTGCGGCGAGGAGGAGCGGCCGAACCAGTCCCAGGACAGGCCGAAGCCCTCCCCCACCCGCTTCTGCAGGGCGTGCTGCTCGTCGCAGTAGGCGCGCACGTCCTGACCGGCGGCGGCGGCGGCGAGCTCCGCGGGGGTGCCGTGCTCGTCGGTGGCGCACAGGGCCAGGACCTCGTGGCCCCGCGCCCGCTGGAACCGCGCATAGACGTCCGCCGGCAGCATCGAGCCGGCCAGGTTGCCGAGGTGCTTGATGCCGTTGATGTACGGAAGCGCGGAGGTGATCAGGATGCGGGCCATGGGGCGCTTCTAGAACCCGCGAGGCCCCGGCCGGTCAAGGCGGAACGGTCGGCGCCGCCCCGGCTTCACTTCTGGAACATCATCAGTCCCATGCGCCACATGCGGGTGAAGTGGGCGCGGGCGAACTCGCGGCGCTCGTTTTCCGGAAAGGCGGAGAAGGGCGGCTCGTCGAGCATCTGGGCGATGGTGCGGGTCCCGTCGCCCCAGCTGAACAGGATGGCCTCGGGTTCGCCCACGATGAACTGCTGGCCGGTGCGGTGGATGCGAAAGCCTCCGTCCCCCTCCTGCTTTAGCTCGGCGACCGGGAACCAGTAGGGCCGGTACTGCAGCCAGTGATCCCCCTCGAACGACACCTGGTGCACCGAGCCCGGATGGCGCAGGTAGAACTCCTGCTTGGCCGTCATGCCGACCAGCTTCTCCACCACCGCCCACTGTTTTTGCAGGGGCAAGGCCTCGATCCTCGGCAGGATCGCCGGACTGACCAAGGCGTGCGGGAAGTAGACCATGTTGTCGAGCCAGCCCTGGAAGCCGAGCCCCGCGCGCTCGACCCAGTCGAGCACCTCCTCCACCGAATAGGACCGGTCCTGCGGATGCAGGAAGATGTCGACGATGCCGGCGTCGTAATGGACATCGTCCGCCCAGGCGGCGAAGGCGGCGACGGGGTGGCTGCTCGGGGTGGCTTTCAGGACCGCGCGTACAAGCTCGATGTCCTCGGGGGTCTGGCGCAGACCGATGGTCCGGAAGGCGTCCTGCATCAGGTAGACGCCGGTCCGGCCGATCGGCGCATAGACCATGACGAACATGGCGCCTTGGGGCGCCAGCACCGAGCGCAGCGCCCTCAATCCGGCGTCCGGATCGCGCAGGTGATGCAGTACGCCGGAACAGACGATCAGGTCGAACTCCCGCCCGATCTCAGCCACGTCGACGATGTCGCCCTGGAACAGCTCCAGGTTCTGAAGGTCGAACTTCTCCCGCAGGTAGCGCTGGTGCCCGAGGCTGGCGTCGGAAAGATCCACCCCGACCACGGAAGCGTCGCGGTTGCTGTGGGCCAGCACCGCCGCCTGCACCGTACCGCATCCCGCCGAGAGTATCCGCAAGGGCCCCTCAGGGCGCCCTTCCGGCCAGAGCATGGGCCCGAAGAGCCGCGGATCGCACGCGTCGAACTGGCCCCTGGCCAGCCGCTCGTCCAGATCTTCGAAAGGCTCCGGATAGGCGTAGTCGGTGTACTGGCGCGCGACCTTGGCGGTGACATTGTCCATGGGTCGCTCCTAACCCATGAAACGTGGATGCGCGAGCCCGCCCGCCGCCTTCAGCGCTGGAACATCATCAGGCCCAAGCGCCACATGCGGTTGAAGTGGGCGCGGGCGAATTCACGGCGATCGGCCTCGGGAAAGGCGGAGAAGGGCTCCTCGGCGAGCATGGCCGCGATCGTGCGCGCGCCGTCGCCCCAGGTGAACAGGATCGCCTCGTGCTGGTTGACCACGAACTGTGCCCCCGCGCAGTGGATGCGGTAGCCGGCGTCCGGCTCGTATTTGATATCGGCCATCGGGAAGCGGTACGGCCGGTACCGCAGCCAGTCCTCCCCCTCGAACGAGACCTCGTGCACCGCATCCGGGCGGCGCGCGATGAAGCAATGGGTCGAGGGCATGCCCACCATCTTCTCCACCACCGCCCACTGTTCCCGGGTCGACAGGGCGGCGATCCTGGGCAGAATCGCAGGACTGATCAGGGCGTCGGGGTAGTGGAACAGGTTCTCCAGCCAGCCCTGGAAGCCGAGCCCCGTCCGCTCCACCCAATCGAGCAGTTCGTCGACCGAATAGGCCCGGTCCTGGGGATGCAGGAAGGAATCGACGATGCCGCTGTCGTGCTCCAGCTCCTCCTCGGCGCGCCGACGATAGTCCTGCACCGGATGGCTGGCGGGCGTGCCGGCCAGGACCGCGCGGACGAGCGCCACGTCCTCCGGCGTCTGGCCAAGACCGATCCGGCGGAAGGCGTCCTGCAGCAGGTAGACGCCGGTCCGTCCCACCGGCGCGTAGACCATGAGGAACATGGCTCCCTGGGGCGCGAGCACCGATCCAAGCGCCCTCAGCCCGGCGTCGGGGTCCGCCATGTGGTGCAGGACGCCGGTGCAGGCGATCAGGTCGAACTCCCGTTCAAGCCGGCCGACATCGCTGAGATCGCCCTGGAACAGCTCCAGATTCTTGAGGTCGAACTTTTCGCGCAGATACCGTTGGTGCCCCAGGCTGGCGTCGGAGAGGTCCACCCCCACCACCAGGGCGTCCGGATTGCTGTGGGCGAGGACCGCCGCCTGGACGGTGCCGCATCCCGCTGAAAGGATCCGCAAGCCCTCTCCCTCGGGGCGCCCCTCCGGCAAGAACATCGGCCCGAAAACCCTTGGGTCGCTGGCGTCCACCTGGCCCCTGGCCAGCCGCTCGTCGAGATCGTCGAACGGCGGCGGGTAGGCGTAGTCGGTGTACTGGCGGGCGACCTTCGCGGTGACGTTATCCACGGGTCGCTCCTAGCGTCGCCATTGGGGGAAGATGGCGCCGGTTACAGGACTCGAACCTGTGACCTCCTGATTACAAATCAGATGCTCTACCAGCTGAGCTAAACCGGCCTGGAGCGTGAGCTTATGCCGCCCACGGCCTGCGCGCGCAACGCGCCCGGTCTTTATCCCCGCTTAACCCAGAGCGTGCATAGTCGGCGGATTGCACTTGGGGATGCAGCTGAATGTCGGGCCTGTTTCACCGCTTCTTGCGCGACGAGTCCGGCGCCACCGCGATCGAGTACGGCCTGATCGCCGCGCTGATCGCCATGGTCCTGATCGGGGCTCTCACCACGATCGGCACTAAGATCAGCGGCACTTTCAACAACGTCTCCAACGGCGTTAAGTGATCGGGGCGCCATAGCCCCCGCCGCCCGGCGTCTCGATCACGAAGACGTCGCCCGCCTGCATCTCCACCACAGCCGTCGCCTCCAGCGCTTCGACGCGGCCGTCCGCGCGCCTGACGGTGTTGCGTCCCGGCGCACCCGTTGCACCGCCAGCCAGGCCGAAGGGCGCGATGCTGCGCCGGTTGGAGAGGATCGCGGCGGTCATCGGCTCGCGGAAGCGGATGGCGCGCACCACCCCGTCGCCGCCGGCCCATTCCCCCTGGCCGCCTGAGCCCTCGCGCACGGAGAAGTCTTCCACCAGGACCGGAAAGCGCGCTTCCAGCACCTCCGGGTCGGTCAGGCGGCTGTTGGTCATGTGGGTCTGAACCGCGTCGGCGCCCGGAAAACCCGGCCCAGCGCCCGAGCCGCCGGCGATGGTCTCGTAGTACTGGCGCGCCTCGTCTCCGAAGGTGAAGTTGTTCATGGTGCCCTGGCTGGCGGCCATGCAGCCCAGTGCTCCATACAAGCAATCCACGATCGCCTGGCTGGTCTCGACATTGCCCGCCACCACCGCCGCCGGGTAGCGCGGGTTCAGCATCGAGCCCTCCGGCGCGATCAGGGTCAGCGGCGCCATGCAGCCGTCGTTCAGGGGGATGTCGTCGTCCACCAGGGTGCGGAAGACGTAGAGCACCGCCGCCCGGCATATGGAGACGGGGGCGTTGAAGTTGGTCGCGAGCTGAGGGCTGGAGCCGGAGAAATCCACCACGGCGCTGCGGGCGGGGCGGTCCACGGTCAGGCGCACGCGCACCACCCCGCCGTTGTCCATCGGGCACTCGAATGCGCCGTCCGAGAGCCCCGCGATGACGCGGCGGACCTCCTCCTCCGCATTGGCCTGGACGTACCCCATATAGGCCTCCACCACGGCGCGGCCGTGCTGCGCCACCATCAGCCGCAGGGCGTCGGCCCCCTTGGCGCAGGCGGCGATCTGGGCCTTCAGGTCGCCGAGGTTCTGGTCGGGGTTGCGGGCAGGCCAGCGGCCTGTGGCCAGGAGGGCGCGGGTTTCGGCCTCCAGCAGGCGCCCCTGGTCTACCAGCAGGAAGTCGTCGATCAGCACCCCCTCCTCCTCCACCGTCGTGGAGTGGGGCGGCATGGAGCCGGGGGTGATCCCGCCGATGTCGGCCTGGTGGCCCCGCGCGGCGACATGGAAAAGGGGTTCCGGCTCTCCGGCCAGGAAGACCGGCATGATGACCGTGACATCGGGCAGGTGCGTGCCGCCGTTGTAGGGGGCGTTGAGCATGTAGGCGTCGCCGGCCTTCAGGCCCCGGCCGTCGCTTAAGCGCCCGCGCATCACCGCCTTCACGCTGTCGCCCATGGAGCCGAGGTGGACCGGCACGTGGGGGGCGTTGGCGATCAGGGCGCCGGTCCGGTCGAACAGGGCGCAGGAGAAGTCGAGGCGCTCCTTGATGTTGACCGAATAGGCGGTGTTCTGCAGCGCCACGCCCATCTGCTCGGCGGCGGCCATGAAGAGGTTGTTGAACAACTCCAGCCGTACCGGATCGACCTCGGTTCCGGCGGCGGCGGTGCGGACCAGGGCCTCGCTCCGCTCGAGGATCAGGTTGGCGAGGGGATCCACCCGCGCGGTCCAGCCAGGCTCGACCACGGTGGTGGCGGTGTCCTCGGCGATGATGGCGGGCCCGGAGACGGTCGCGCCCGGGGCAAGGGCCGAACGATCATGGAGCGGCCAGGCGCCGGGTTCAGGCGCGGGCGCCGGGCCCTTTGGCCCGACGGGCCTGTGGGCCCCCGACACCGAGGAGAGCGGGCGGCCCACGGCCTCGGCGGTCAGGGTGTCGGCGACCAGGGCCTTGTCCTCGGCGATGAAGCCGAAGCGGCGGCGGTGAGCATCCTCGAACGCGCGGCGCATGGCGGCGGCCTCGCCGAAGGGAACGGCGATGGGGACGTCCGTGCCTTGGTACTTGAGCTGGAGCTGGATGTGGGTCTCGACGGGGCCGGTGGGCACGCCCTGGGCCAGGAGGGCGGCCTGCGCCTCCTCGCCGAGACGGGCGGCGGTTTCGGTGAGCCGCACCGCCATGGCGGCGTCGAGGACGGCCTCGACGGTCTCTTCGCGTAAGGACCGCATCTCGGCCTGGCCCATGCCGTAGGCCGACAGCACACCGGCCAGGGGGTGGATCATCACTCGGCGCATGCCCAGGGCGTCGGCGACGCGGCAGGCGTGCTGCCCTCCCGCTCCGCCGAAACAGGCCAGGGTGTAGCGGGCGACGTCGTGGCCGCGCTGGATGGAGATGGCCTTGATCGCGGCGGCCATGGTCTCGACCGCGATCTCCAGGAAGCCCTCGGCGATCTCCGCGGAAGGCTTGCCCATTTGCGCCGCCAGCTCGGCGAAGCGGGCCTCGACGACGGCGCGGTCGAGGGGCTGGTCGCCCCCGGGGCCGAACACGGCGGGGAAGCGGTCCGGGCGGATCCGCCCGAGGAACAGGTTGCAGTCGGTGACGGTGAGCGGACCGCCCCGTCCGTAGCAGGCGGGACCGGGCTGCGCCCCGGCCGAGGCCGGCCCCACCCGCATCCGCGCCCCATCGAAGCTGCAGACCGAGCCGCCCCCCGCCGCCACGGTATGGATCGACATCATGGGGCTGCGCAGCCGCACCCCCGCCACCACCGATTCGTAACTGCGTTCGTATTCCCCCGCGTAGTGGGAGACGTCGGTCGAGGTGCCGCCCATGTCGAAACCGATGACGCGGTCGAAGCCGGCCTCGGCCGCCGTCTTGGCCATGCCGACGATGCCGCCCGCCGGGCCCGACAGCACGGCGTCCCGCCCCCTGAAGGCGCGGGCTTCGGTCAGGCCGCCGTTGGACTGCATGAAGAGGAGCCGCACGTCCTGCCCTAAGGCGCCCGCGGTGCGGTCGACATAGCGGCGCAGGACCGGCGAGAGGTAGGCGTCGGCCACGGTGGTGTCGCCCCGCGCCACCAGCTTGATCAGGGCGGCGACCTCGTGGCTCGGCGAGACCTGGGTGAAGCCGATCTGGCGCGCCAGGTCCGCAAGCGCCCGCTCGTGGGCGGTGAAGCGCCAGCCGTGCATCAGGACGATGGCGAGGGACCTGAACCCCGCCGCATAGGCCTTTGAAAGATCGGCCTTTGTGCGATCCAGATTAAGCGGCGTCAGCACCTCCCCCTCGGCGGTTACGCGCTCCTCGATCTCCACCGCGCGAGCGTGCAGGGGATCGGGCAGGACGATGTGGCGGGCGAAGATGTCCGGGCGGTTCTGGTATCCGATGCGCAGGGCGTCGCCGAAGCCGACCGTGATCGCCAGGACCGTCGGCTCGCCCCGGCGCTCCAGGAGCGCGTTGGTGGCCACGGTGGTGCCCATCTTCACCGCGTCGATGCGGGCGGAGGCCAGGTCCTGCCCGGCCTCGGCCAGCACCTGGCGGATTCCCTCGACAGCCGCATCGTTATAGCGGGCGGGGTCCTCGGAGAGCAACTTCAGGGCGGAAACCGCGCCGTCGGGAGCGCGCGCGACCACATCGGTGAAGGTCCCGCCACGGTCGATCCAGAATTCCCAGCCTGTTTCAGGCCTTGGGGGGGCTTTCGTCGGCGTCATTTTCGTTTAGGACCGGCCCGCGCCCGCCCTTCCTAGAGGCGGGGATGCATAACGTCGAGACGACACGGATAAAACGAGAAGCGGGGAACGAATGGCCGAAGCGCAGATCATCGACGGCAAGCAGGTCGCCGAGACGCTGAGGGGCGAGATCGCCACGGCGGTGGCCGCCCTCAAGCGCGACCATGGCGTGACGCCGGGTCTGGCCGTGGTGCTGGTAGGCGAGGACCCTGCCAGCGCCCTCTACGTCGCCAACAAGGGCGAGCAGAGCAAGGCCGCCGGGATGCACTCGGTCACCCACCGCCTGCCGGCCGACGCCAGCCAGGAGGAAGTCCTGGCCTTGGTGGCGCAGCTCAACGCCGATCCTTCGATCCACGGCATCCTCTGCCAGCTTCCCCTGCCCTCGCACCTTGATTCTGCCCCCGTGATCGCGGCCATCCACCCGAACAAGGACGTGGACGGGCTGACGGTGACCAACGCCGGCCGCCTGGCCTCGGGCCTGCCGGGGCTGGCGCCCTGCACGCCGGTGGGCTGCATGATCCTGCTGCGCAGCGTCATGCCCTCGCTGAAGGGCAAGAAGGCGCTGGTGCTCGGCCGCTCCAACCTGATGGGCAAGCCGATGGCGCAGCTCCTGCTGCAGGCCGACTGCACCGTGACCATCGCCCACTCGCGCACCGAAGACCTGCCCGGCGCCTGCCGCGAGGCCGATATCCTGGTGGCCGCCGTCGGGCGCCCTGAAATGGTCAAAGGAGACTGGATAAAGCCGGGCGCCGCCGTGATCGACGTCGGCATCAACAGGGTGCCCGCCCGCGATCCGCAAAAGGCGGCCGAGGGCAGGACGCGCGTCGTGGGGGACGTGGATTTCGAGGAAGCGAAACAGGTGGCGGGGTGGATCACCCCGGTGCCCGGCGGCGTCGGTCCCATGACCATCGCCTGCCTCCTCCGCAACACGGTGACGGCGGCCTGCCTGATCCACGACCTCAAGTCGCCGCTCGACTGAGCCGCGCCAGCCAAGGGAAGACAGTCATGCGTAAGGAATTCGGACTGGCGGTCGCCTTGGGCGCCGCCTTGCTGGCGACAGCCTGCGGGCAGCAAAGCGAAACGGTGATGCCCAAGCAGTCGAGCCTGATTGGCGGCGACACGACCGCCACGGCGGAAGCGACCCCGGCGGCGCCCGCCGCCGCTCCCGCGGAAACCGCGGCAGCTCCGGGCAATACGACTGCAGCCGCAGCCCCCGCCGCCGCCGCGCCGACGGACCCCACCGCCAAGCTGATCGCCGAGCTCCCGGCGCCCTACAACATGGGCAACTGGAAGAACGGCAAGGTGCAGTTTTCCAAGTGCCTGTCCTGCCACACGGCCGTGTCGGGCGGCGCCAACCTGACGGGCCCGCATCTGTTCGGGATCTTCGGGCGCAAGTCCGCCTCGGTCGCCGACTTCATGTATTCGGACCCGATGAAGGCCTACAACGTGGTCTGGGACGCCGCCAAGATCGACCACTGGATCGAGAATCCAGGCAAAGTCCTGCCCGGCTCCAAGATGATCTTCGTCGGCATCAAGGATGCCCAGGCGCGCCGGGACGTCATCGCCTACCTGAAGGTGGCGTCCAGCGGCGGCCCGAACTAGTCTTCGGACCATGAAAAGGATCGCCATCCTCGCAGCCGGCCTCGCCCTCGCGGCGGGGCCGGCGCTCGCCCACCACGGAACGAGCCAGTACGACTTCACCAAGGAAATCCCGCTGACGGGCCAAGTGCGGGAGTATAGTTACGGCGATCCGCACATCTGGCTGTGGCTGGTGGTCCCCGGCGCCGGGGGCAAGTCCCAGGAATGGTCCCTGGAAGGGCCTCCCCTCGCCTACGGCCGAGGGCGCGGCTGGGCCGGCGACAGCCTGAAGGTGGGCCAGAAGGTCAATGTCGCCATGTCGCCGCTGCGGGACGGCACGCCCGGCGGGATCATCCTCACCGTTACCGACACGAACGGGAAGGTGCTGCTGGAGCGCGGCAGGCGCTTCTAGCTAGTAGCCGGCCGTGAACCGCTTGCGGATGTGGGCGGCCTTCTCGGCCTCGTCGATCATGGCCACGCCGTAGTCGGCGATGGAGATGCGGGCCTGGCCGTCGTCGCCCTTCACGGGCTGGTCGCCGCCGAGGCGGTACTTGCCGGTGCGCGGGCCCTGGGTGAGGGTCACGGCGGGGCTGAAGTAGGTCCATTCCACGTCCGTGACGGTGCGCAGGTAGTCGAGCCCGGCCTTCTGGGAGCGGACCTCGCCCTGAGCGAAAGGCGGCATGTCGTCGAGCACGAGCTTGCCGGGGCCGGTCTCAAGGCTCCCGGCGCCGCCCACGAACAGCAGCCGGGGCTTCTTGCCCTTGGTGGCGCGGACGGCCTGGACCAGGGACTGGGCGGTGCGGACGTAGAAGTCGGCGCCCGAGCCGCGCACGGCGCTGATCACCACGTCCTGGCCGGCGATGCGGGCGCCCACGCCCGCACTGTCGGTGACGTCTCCCTGGACCGAGGCGACCTTGGGATCGGTGGAGGGCTTGGGCGTGCGCTCGACCACGGTCACCGCATGGCCCCGACTGGCGGCCTCGGCGATGATGCGCGAGCCGAGGTTGCCTGCCCCGTAGACGGTGATCTTCAGGGGCGCGGACGCGGCCGAGGCGGCGCCCGCCCAGGCCAGGCTCGCCCCGATCAGACCGGCGACCGCAATGCGGCGAAGAATCCCGGACCTCATTCGGCGGCCTCCGGCACGGGCTTGCCGTGCCCGGGGGCGTGGCCGCCCTTTTCCTCTTCCTCTTCGAAGGTCTCGATCTGGCGGGCGGTCCACTCCGGCGAACGGGTGAAGCGGGCGAGCAGGTTGTACATGACCGGCACGATGAAGAGGGTCAGCAGGGTCGAGAACATGGCCCCGGCGAAGATCACCACCCCGATGGTCAGTCGGCTGCCCGAGCCCGGGCCCGTGGCGAAGATCAGAGGCGTAGCGCCCACAGCCGTGGCGATTGAGGTCATGACGATGGGGCGCAGCCGGATCGAGGCGGACTCGATCACCGCGTCGCGGATCGCCAATCCCTGGTCGCGCAGCTGGTTGGCGAACTCCACGATGAGGATGCCGTTCTTGGCGGCCACCCCGATCAGGATGATCAGGCCGATCTGGCTGTAGAGGTTGAGGCTGGATCCGGCCATCAGCAGGCCGAACAGGCCGCCGCAAGCCGCCAACGGCACGGTGAGCATGATCACGGCCGGGTGGATGAAGCTCTCGAACTGGGCCGCGAGCACGAGGAACACGATCAACAGGGCGAAGGCGAAGGCGTAGCTGACCGAGTTGCCGGACTCCTTCAGGTCTCGCGCCTGGCCTCCCCACTTGATGGCGGGGCCCGGCGGCTGCTTGGCCACCTGGTCCTCGTAGAACTTCACGGCCTGGGCCGCGGTGTAGCCGGCGTTGAGGTTGCTGGTGATGGTGATCTGGCGGAGCTCATCCACCCGCGGGCGCACGGCTAGGTCGCCCCTGGTCTCGGCCTTCACCACGTTGGACAGGGGAACGAGGTCCCCCGACCGCGCGCGGACATAGACCTTGTCCAGGTCGGAGATGGTGCGGCGCTGCTCACGCCCGGTCTCCAGGAGGACGTCGTATTCCTGGCCATTGCGGACGTAGGTGGTCGAGCGGCGCGGTCCGAACATGACGTTCAGGGCGTTGCCGACCTGCTGGGCGGTGATGCCGAGCTCGCCGGCCCGATCGCGGTCCACCGTCACATTCAGGCGGGGGGAGACCGGGTCGTAGTTGGTGTTCACCCGAGTCAGGCCGGGATTGGCGCGGGCCGCCGCCAGGATCGGCTCGGCCCACTTGGCGAGGGGCTCGTAGTCGGGCCCGGTGATGATCAGGTCGATGTTGGTTCCGCCGCCACCCCCGCCATTGTTGCGTTGAAGCGCGCCTCGCACCTGGGCGGTGGCGCGGATGCCCGTGATGCCGTTGAACTCGCGGTTCAGCGCGGCGGCGATCTGGTCGGCGGAGTTCTTGCGCTCTCCCCAGTCGCGCAGCCCGATGAAGCCGAACCCCCCATTGTAGGTCGGGCTGCCGATCGCCGGCACGACCAGATTGTAGCGCACCACGTCGCCCTGGTCGTAGGCGCGCTTCAGGATCGCTTCGGTCTGCAGGGCCCGCGGATAGGTGTAGTCGAAGCCGGCCCCTTCGGAGGCCTGGAACTGCAGGTTCAGGAAGCCCCGGTCCTCGCTGGGCACCACCTCCTGCGGCAGGATCAGGAATAGCCCGACCGCCGCGGCAGCGACGGAGGCCACGACCGCGATGGCGATCGGCGCGGTCGCGCGGTTCGCCAGCAGGGCCTGGAGCGAGTTGCGGTAGGAATTGCGGACTGCGTCCACCGAGCGGTCGACGATGCGCGACAGCTTGCCCCGGTTGGCGGCTGGGCGCAGCAGCTTCGAAGCCAAAGTCGGGGACAGGGTCAGGGCCAGGAATGCGGAGAAGGCGACGGCGCCCGCGACGGTCACCGCCAGCTCCACGAACAGCCGGCCGATGTAGGTCGGCAGGAACATCAGGGGAGCGAACACCGAGATCAGCACCATGGTGGTGGCGATGACCGCGAAATAGACCTGCCGCGCCCCGCGCTGGGCGGCCACGGCGGGGGGCTCGCCCTCGTCCACCCGTCTCTGGATATTCTCGGTGACCACGATGGCGTCGTCGACGACCAGCCCGATGGAGAGCACCAGGGCCAGCAGGGTCAGCAGGTTCAGGGAGAACCCGAGCGGCGCCAGGATGATCATGGTCGAGAGCAGGCAGATGGGCGCGACGATGGTCGGGATGATGGCCGCCCGCCAGGTGCCGAGGAACAGGAAGTTCACCAGCCCCACAAGCGCCAGGGCGATCCCCAGGGTGACGTAAACGTCCTTCACCGCCTCGCGGGTGAAGACGGCGTTGTCCTGGGCGACGACCAACACGATGCCGCGAGGCGCGGTCTTGTTGTACTCCTCGACCTTCTTGCGCACGGCGGCGGAGATCTGGACGTCGTTCGACTGGCTCTGGCCGTTGATGCCGAAGCCGATCTGGTCGATGCCGTTGGAGCGGTAGGTGCGCCGGCGGTCGGCGGCGCTCTCCTCGATCCTGGCCACATCGCCCAGGCGCACCACATAGCCCCCGGTCCGCGTGGTCAGGGTCGCGGCGCGAGGGCCCTTGCGGATCGGCAGCTGGGCGAAGTCGGCCGGGGTCCGGTAGCTCTTGATGACGTTGATGGTGAAGTCTTTGTCCTGCGCCTCCAGGGAGCCCGCGGGAAGCTGGACGTTCTGGTTTCTGAGGGCGTTGTCCACGTCCTCCACCGAGACGTCGTGGGCCACCATGGACGCCGGATCCAGCCAGACATGCATGGCGTAGGTCTGGGTGCCGATCAGGTTCACCCCCGACACGCCGTCGATGGTGGTGAACTGGGGCGACACTACCCGGTCGATGTAGTCGCCCAGCTCCAGAGGCGTCATCTGGGGGGAAGAGGCCGCGATGAAGACGATAGACTGGCTATCGGAATTGGCCTTGGCGATGGTCGGGGATGTGGCGTCCTGCGGCAGGGACGAGAGCACGCGGCTGACGCGGTCGCGCACGTCGTTGGCGGCTTCCTCGATGTTGCGGTCGAGGGTGAAGGTGATGTCGACGCTCGATCGGCCGTCGCGGCTCGACGACGTCATCCGGTCGATGCCCTGGATGCCCGAGAGCTGGCGCTCGATCGGCTGGGTGATCCGGGTCTCGATGACTTCGGCCGAGGCGCCGACGTAGTTGGTGCTGACGGAGACCTGCGGGGGATCGACGGCCGGAAGTTCGCGAAGCGGCAGGCGGGTGTAGGCCACCAAGCCGACCAGGCAGAGCATCAGCGCCGCGACCGTGGCCAGGACCGGCCGCTTGACCGCGAGGTCCGAGAGCATCATGCGCCGCCCCTCCCGCCTCCAGCCGGAGCGCCATCGCCTCCGGGCCTTCTTCCATTACCGCCGCGGAAGCCCCCGGCGGGGGCTCCCTCCGCACCTGGTCGGCCGGCTCCGCCGCCGCGGAACCCGCCCGCAGGCGGACCTCCGTCAGGGGCGACCGCGCCCGGACCAACTTGAGCGCCTGGACCGCCTGGACCGCCGCCGCCGGGACCGCCCGGGCCGCGTCGGCCGCCAGGGCCGCCTTGACCACCTTGGCCGCCCTGGCCCGTGGGCCGGATCGCCTCGTTGGCGCGGACGCGGTTGACGCCTTCGCCCACGATCCGGTCGCCGACACCGACGCCTGAGAGTATCTCGACCTTGTCGTTCTGGCGCAGGCCCGTGACCACGTTGCGCCGCAAGGCGACGAAGCCCTGGCCCTTGGGATTGGGCGCGACGGCGAAGACATAGGCCGAACCGCCCTCGAACATGACCGCCGCCTCAGGCGCGGAGGGGCTGATCCGGTCGCTCTCCTCGATGGTCACGTGCAGGAGCATGCCGGGCTTCAGCCGCCGGTCGGGATTGGGAAACTCGGCGCGGGCCGTGACGGCGCGGGTGCCCACGTCGACGCGGGTGTCGACCATGGCGATCTTCCCCTGGAACACCGACCGCGGATAGGCGTCCGCGGTGGCCCTGATCTGCAGGCCGGGCCGCAGGGTGGAGAGGTAGCGCTCCGACACCGGGAAATCGACGCGGATCACCGTCAGGTCGTCCAGGGTGGCGATGGCCGTGCCGGGGTTGATCAGCATCCCCGGCGCGGCGTCGGACAGTCCGACGGTCCCGGAGAAGGGCGCCCGGATGGTGCGGTCGGCCGCGCGGGCGCGGTTGGCCTCGAGGTTGGCGATGGCCTGGTCGTAGGCGCTCTTGTACTGCTCGGCCGTGGCGACGGGGGCGATGCCCCGGTCGGAGAGGGTTTTCCAGCGGTCCCAGTTGCTCTTAGCGATGTCCACGGCCGCCTGGGCCTGAATGATGCCGGCGGACTGCTCGCGGGCGTTCAGCTCGGCCAGGACCTGGCCCTGTTTGACGAAATCGCCGCTCTGGAAGCGGATGCGGGTGACCAGTTCGGTCGTATCGGCTGTGAGGGTGACCGACTGGCGGGCCTTGGCCGCGCCAAGGACGTCGATGCGATCCGAAAAGCTCGAGGGAGCGATCTCAAACACGGCCACCTGGGTCGGGGCGGCGCGCCCTGCTCCGCCGCCCGGGCCGCCGGGTCCGCCCCCGGCCTTGCCGGGCGCGCCCTTGGGCGCAGCGCCGCCCGCGGCCGCCTGGCCGCCGCCGGGCCCACCCGCCGCCTTGGGCTTGGCCATAATCCGCAGCCCGCCCGCAACGGCCATCAGGCCGACCGCGAGCAAAGCGATGATCAGAAAAAGATGCTTGCGTACCACCCGAACAGGACCCCCCCGGAATACTGCAGTCCGTCGTCTATCCGGGGGTGTAAGGACGCAGCCCCAGACCTGTCCAGCCAAGAAAAGTCCCGTAAGTTGTAACGCAAGCTCTGCGACATTCCGTCTCAAAATTTCGCATCACCAACCTTCGGTCCCGAAGGTCACACCCCATCGTCACGTATGCAACCGGACCTGCCGGACGGCCTGGCTCCAGTGGGCGTAGGCGAGGTCCCGCTCGGCCGCGCCGAGGACGGGTGACACCGTCTCAGCATCGGGCCGGGCCTCCTGCGCCTGAGCCATGGAGGCGAACACCCCCGCGCCGAGCCCTGCGAACATCGCCGCCCCGAGAGCGGTCGCCTCGGCGTAGTCCGCGCGGTCCACGGCGATCCCGGTCAGGTCCGCGAGCCGCTGGGCGAACCAGGGGCTGCGGGCCATGCCGCCGTCGATACGGAAGTGCGGGTCGGCGGCGAACACCTCGGGACTGTCGTGGCGCATGGCCTCGATCAGGTCGCGGCTCTGCAGGGCGCAGGCGTCGAACATGGCCGCGGCGATCTCAGGCAGGCCGGAGTCGCGGGTCAGGCCGAGGATCGCCCCCCGCGCCTCGGCGTCCCAGTGCGGCGCGCCAAGCCCGGTGAAGGCCGGGACCGCCACCACCCCGTGGTCCCGCCGCGCCTTCTGCGCCAGCGCCTCGGCGGCCTTGGGCCCCCCGGCGATTCCGAGCTCCTCGCCGAGCCACTGGATCGAGGCTCCGGCCATGAAGATCGAGCCCTCCAGGGCGTAGGTCGCCCGGCCGTCCACGCGGGCGGCGACGGTGGAGAGCAAGCGCGAGGTCGAGCGCGGCCGGCGTTCGCCCGTGTTGAGCAGCATGAAGCAGCCGGTGCCGTAGGTGGCCTTCAGCCCGCCCGGACGGCTGGTCCCCTGCCCCATCATGGCGCTCTGCTGGTCCCCCACCATGCCGCGGATGGGGATGGCGCGTCCGAGGACGGCGGCGTCCATCTCGCCGTAGTCGCCGGCGTTGTCGCGGATCTCCGGCAGCAGGCGCCGCGGCACGGACAGGATCCGGCAAAGGTCGTCGGACCAGGCTTGCGTCTCCAGCTCCATCAGGAGGGTCCGCGAGGCGTTGGTGGCGTCGGTGGCGTGGACCCTTCCGCCGGTCAGCTTCCACGCGAGCCAGCAGTCGATGGTGCCGGCCAGGAGGTCGCCGGCCTCGGCGCGGGCGCGGGCGCCCTCCACATGGTCGAGGATCCAGGCGATCTTGGTGGCTGAGAAATAGGGATCGAGCAGCAGGCCGGTCCGCTCGGTCACCTCAGTCTCATGGCCGGCCCGTCTCAGCCCCTCGCAGACCTCGCTGGTCCGCCGGTCCTGCCAGACGATGGCGGGATGGATCGGGACGCCCGTCGCCCGGTCCCAGACCACGGTGGTTTCGCGCTGGTTGGTGATCCCCAGGGCCGCGATCTCCTCGGGGCGGCGCCCCGAGCGCTCGACGGCCTCGCGCATCACCTCGATGGAAGCCGCGTGGATCGCCGCCGCGTCATGCTCGACCCAGCCGTCGTGGGGATAGGACTGCGCCAGGGGCCTTCCCGCCTCGGCCACCGCCACGCCCCTGGCGTCGAACAGGATGGCCCGCGTGCTCGTTGTGCCTTGGTCGAGCGCGAGCAGCAGCGGTTCGGACATTCCGGCCCTTTCCCTCCCAAGCAGGCGCCTTCCCGCTTGTGGGCGGGCGTCGCGGACACGATCTTCTTAAGCATGTTTTCACTACGACCGGCGATACATCCCACAATTGCAAAGCTTGCTCGGGAGCCCTGAGTGACGAGCGCGACTCAACAGTCCGACCAGATGCTGGCCCTCGTCCGCTCGAAGACGCCGGCCGACCGAGAGCGACTACTGAGCGCCATCGTCCAGCTTTGCGACGGCGCCGCCGCGAGCAAGGAGCCCGCGGTCCAGGCCCTGATCAACGACATCTTCATGGGCATAGTGATGGAGGCCGAGGCCGACATCCGCCGCCGCCTCGCCGACCGACTGGCCGGGGCGGAATGGGCGCCGCCCGCCCTGATCAATGTCCTGGCCCTGGACGATATCGAGATCGCCCGCCCCATCATCGCCCTGAGCCCGGTGCTGCAGGACAGCGACCTCGTGCGCCTGCTGGTCGAGGCGACCCTGGAGCACCAGATCGAAGTGGCCCGCCGTCCCGCCATCGGGGCCCCGGTGGTCAACGCCATCCTCGACCAGAGCGATCCGGACGTGCTGGCCGCCCTGGCCGCCAACGACACCGCCGACATCTCGGTCCTGGCCATGAACCGCATGGTCAGCGCCTCCAAGCGCGTGGCCGCCATGCGCGCGCCGCTCGCCCGCCATCCCAGGCTGACCTCGGACCTGGCGCTGAACCTCTACGGCTGGGTCGGCGAGACCCTGCGCGGCGCCTTGGCCTCGCGGTTCCAGCTGCAGCCCTCGGTGCTCGAACAGGCCGTGGCCGAGGCCGTCCGCGACGCCCACGAGGGCGAGGGCCAGCCGGGGGTCGCCCGACAGAACGACCGCGAACGGGACATGATGGAGCAGCGGCTGATCGCCAAGCTCGACGCGGCGGGGCAGCTTCGCCCCGGCTACCTCCTGCGCGCCCTGCGCGAAAACAAGATGTCCATGTTCGAACAGGCGCTCGCGACCCTCAGCGGCTTCGGCGTCAAGCAGGTGCAGGCGGCCATCGCCTCGGGGCGTCCCGAGCTCCTGGCGCTGGCCTGCGTGACGATCGGCATAGATCGCAGCGTCTTCCCGACCCTCCTGGCCCTGGTCCAGAAGCTGAGCCCCCCGCCGGGCGGCAGTATTCCGACCCTGAAGGGCGTGGGCCAGGCTTTCGGCATGTCGCCCGACGCGGCGGCCGCGGCCTTCCGCAAGGAAGTCTCGGCCATTTGACAACCGCCGGGCTTCGCGCCCTTCTGGCCGGGTAGCCTTTAGAAGATCCGGCGGCGGCGTGACCTCCAAACTGCTCATAGAGCGCGTGGCCTTCGTCGCCAGCGACCGGCCCGAGGCCCAGGCGGCCTGCGCGCGCCTGGCCGACCGCTACGGCGCCCATCCCCAAAGCGAAGCCCAGGTGATCGTCGCCCTGGGCGGGGACGGCTTCATGCTGGAGACGCTTCACCGCACCCTGGGGTCGGGCAAGCCGATCTACGGCATGAACTTCGGCTCGATCGGCTTCCTGATGAACGAGTACGCCGAGGACGGCCTGCTGGAGCGGATCAATGGGGCCGAGCGGGCCATGATCCATCCCCTGTCCATGGTCGCCGTCACCCGCGACGGGGAACGCTTCGAGAGCCTGGCCTTCAACGAGGTCTCGCTGCTTCGCCAGACCTACCAGACCGCCAAGCTGAAGCTGTCCATCGACGGCAAGGTCCGGCTGCAGGAGCTGATCTGCGACGGGGTGCTGCTGGCGACGCCGGCGGGCTCCACCGCCTACAACCTCTCGGCCCACGGCCCGATCATTCCCCTGAGCGCCCAGGTCCTGGCCCTCACCCCGATCAGCGCGTTCCGGCCGCGGCGCTGGCGCGGGGCCCTGCTGCCGCACACCGCCAAGGTGACGATCGATGTGATCGAGGCGGACAAGCGGCCGGTCAGCGCGGTGGCCGACAACTACGAAGTCCGCAGCGTCGCACAGGTGCAGGTGGCCGAAAACCGCACCATCGGCCTCGTAATGCTGTTCGATGCAGGGCGCAGCCTGGAAGAACGGGTCCTCGCGGAGCAATTCTCGGTCTGAAAACTGCTTTCGGCGGGCCCTCCTGCACCACTTGTTAAGGGGGTTCGGGCGATCTTCTCCGCGAAACATGCGCGCTTAATCGCGCGCTCCCGGGAGAACGACCTTGAGCAGTTCCAACAACGCCCTGTCCCGCGCCCCCGGAAGCCCGACCGCCGGCGGTGGCGAGGTCATCAATGTCCCCAACGCCCTGCGCATGAAGGTCGGTCCCCGCTTCGGCGGGATCGACGCCAGCGCCGTGGCCAAGGCCGAGGCGGCTCTCAAGGGCCTGTCCAGCCAGTTCGGCCAGTGGCTCCAGGACGAGATCGTCAAGCTGGAGACCGCCCGCGCCCAGGTGAAGGCCAACGGCATCGCCGGCCCCACCGGCGACCAGCTCTACCTGCATTCGCACGACCTCAAGGGTCTCGGGACCACCTACGAGTTTCCGCTGATCACCCGCATCGCCGGCTCGCTCTGCAAGCTGCTGGACGAACCGGACAAGCGGGCCGACGCGCCCCTGTTCCTGATCGACGCCCACATCGACGCCATCCGGGCGGCGGTGCGCTCCGACATCCGCGACACCGCCAATCCCGTCGGCAAGGCGATCGTCGAGGAGTTGGAGCGTCGCGTGAAGGAATTCCTCCCCGACTAAACGCCTAGCTTAGCTTGGACATTCGAAGGCCCGCGGAACGCCAGTCCCGCGGGCCTTTTCTTGGCTGTGTTCACGTTGAGTGTGGGTGAAGACGATAGGCTGGCATTCAGCCCTGGTTCGCCTATTGAATCCGTATGCGCGCCCACATCATTCAGGAGATTCGGCGGATAGCCGAACTTGCCGGTGGTCAGCCTCCTGGATGGAAGGCGTTCTACCGCGACACCGCCATTCCCGAGAACCAGTGGCGAGGGAAGTTCTGGGCGCGGTGGGGCGACGCTCTAATCGAGGCTGGTTTCCAACCTAATGAATGGCAGAGCCGTCTCGACAGCGAGACTGTGTTGTTAGGGGTCGTGTCGGCCTGTCGACACTACGGCTGGTTCCCGACTTCAGACGAAATCCAACTACATCGTGGCACTGACCCGACGATTCCGAGCAGCCTGATCCTCCCTCGTTTCAGTGGACACCCATGCTAGCTTTTCGGAGCTGGAGAGGAGTGTCGGATGGAACGTCGTCAGCGCCGGATTTTCCCGGACGCATTCAAGCGCGAGGCCGTTGATCGGGT
>CANJID010000057.1 GCA_947474395.1 Caulobacterales bacterium | reverse complement strand
GTTCAAGAAGGAGTCCGGCGTCGACCTGCGCAAGGACAAGCTGGCCCTGCAGCGCCTGCGCGAAGAGGCGGAGAAGGCCAAGAAGGAACTGTCGACCGTTCCGCAGTACGACGTGAACCTGCCCTTCATCTCGATGAATGCGTCGGGGCCCCTTCACCTGAACCTGAAGCTCACCCGCTCCAAGCTGGAAGGCCTGGTCGAGGACCTGATCGCCAAGACGATCGGCCCCTGCGAGAAGGCGCTGAAGGACTCGGGCCTGAAGATCTCCGAGATCGACGAGGTGGTCCTGGTCGGCGGCATGACCCGCATGCCCAAGGTGGTCGAGGCCGTGAAGGCCTTCTTCGGCCGCGAGCCGCACAAGGGCGTGAACCCGGACGAAGTCGTTGCCCTCGGCGCGGCGGTCCAGGCGGGCGTTCTGCAAGGCGACGTCAAGGACGTGCTGCTGCTGGACGTGACCCCGCTGACCCTGGGCATCGAGACCCTGGGCGGTGTGTTCACCCCGCTGATCGAGCGCAACACCACCATCCCGACCAAGCGCAGCCAGACCTTCTCGACGGCGGACGACAACCAGTCGGCCGTGACCATCCGGGTGTTCCAGGGCGAGCGGGCCATGGCGTCCGACAACAAGATCCTGGGCCAGTTCGACCTGATGGGCATCCCGCCGGCTCCCCGCGGCGTGCCGCAGGTGGAGGTCACCTTCGACATCGACGCCAACGGCATCGTCAACGTCTCGGCCAAGGACAAGGCGACCAACAAGGAGCAGTCGATCCGCATCCAGGCGAACGGCGGCCTCGCCGACGCCGACATCGAGCGGATGGTCAAGGAAGGCCAGGCCCACGCCGACGACGACAAGAAGCGGAAAGAGCTGGTCGAGGCCCGCAACCAGGCGGACGCCCTGATCCACTCCACCGAAAAGGCGCTGGGCGAGTTTGGCGACAAGGTCTCCGAGACCGAGAAGGCCGCGATCCAGACCGCCGTCGATGAGCTGAAGGCGGTCAAGGACGGCGAGGACCTGGAGGACATCAAGGCCAAGACCCAGACCCTGCTGCAGGCGTCCATGAAGCTGGGCGAGGCCATGTACGCCGCCCAGGGCGGCTCTCCTGAAGGCGGCGCCGACGGCGCCGCGGCGGACGAGGGCGTGGTCGACGCCGAGTTCGAGGAAGTGTCGGACGACCAGAAGTCGGCTTAACCGTTTGTGAGTGCGAAGCGCCCCATCCCCGGGACCCGGAGGTGGGGCGTTTTCTTGTGAATACGCAAATCCGTCGCACCGCCGCCGCTTGCCTAACTCGCCAAGCGGCCCCACGTGTCGGAGACCGATATTCGGGGTTCAGACAGTTCTATGGCGCGAGACTACTACGAGATCCTGAGCGTCTCCCGGACCTGCACCGAGGTCGAGCTCAAGTCTGCTTTCCGCAAGCTGGCGATGGAGCACCACCCGGACCGCAACCCCGGCGACGCCGACGCGGAGTCGCGGTTCAAGGAACTCAACGAAGCCTATTCGATCCTGTGCGACCCGCAGAAGCGCGCGGCCTATGACCGGTTCGGCCATGCCGGCGTGAACGGCATGAACGGCGGCGGCGGCGGACCCGGCTTCAACAACGCCAGCGACATCTTCTCGGAAGTGTTCGGGGACGTGTTCGGCGAGATGTTCGGCGGCGGCCGGCGGCCCAACGGCCCGGCCCGCGGCCAGGACCTGCGCTACGACCTGGAGATCACCCTCGAGCAGGCCTTCGGCGGCTCCGAGGTGGAGATCATGGTCCCCTCCACCGTCACCTGCGACACCTGCGATGGCTCGGGCGCGCGTCCGGGCACCCAGCCCACCGTCTGCGGCACCTGCGGCGGCCAGGGCCGCGTGCGGGCCGCCCAGGGCTTCTTCTCCATCGAGCGCACCTGCCCCCGCTGCGGCGGCCACGGGCGGATCATCGTCGACCCCTGCCGCGACTGCCAGGGCATGGGCCAGGTCCGGCGCGAGCGCACCCTGCAGGTCCGCATTCCCCCGGGCGTGGACGACGGCGCGCGCATCCGCCTCGCCGGCGAGGGCGACGCCGGCCAGCGGGGCGGTCCCCGCGGGGACCTCTACCTGTTCCTCTCGGTGCGGGCGCACGAGCTGTTCGAGCGGGACGGGCTGGACCTGCTCTGCACCGTGCCTGTCCCGATGTGCTCGGCGGCCCTGGGGGGCGAGATCGAGGCGCCGTGCCTGGCCGGAACGGCCGAGGGCGAGGACTGCCGCATCAAGGTCAAGATCCCCGAGGGCTCCCAGACCGGCCGCACGGTCCGGCTGAAGGGCCGCGGCATGCCGGCGCTCCGGGGCCGCGAGCGCGGCGACCTGGTGGTCGAACTCTACGTCGAGACCCCCACCAACCTGACCGCCCGCCAGAAGGAGCTTTTGCGCCAGCTGGCGGAAAGCTGCGGCGAGGCCAAGAAGCACCATCCCCGCCACGCCGGCTTCTTCGACAAGGCCCGCAAGTTCTGGGACGGCATCACCGGCCAGGAAGAGACCGGCGAGGACAAGCAGCCGCCGGAAAACCGGGTCTAGCTGGACAGCCGCCGGCCCCTTGCGCATGCTCGCGCGGGGGCGCCGACCATGGACAACAGCCAACCGCCGCTGATTTCGGACCCGGAGCCGGGACTGCTGGACCGAGTCTGGTCAGCCCTGAGGGCCTGGCGGGCCAGGCGGATGCAGGCGCGCGCCGCGGCCCCGGAAGGCCACAAGCCGCAGGCGCGGCACAAGGCCGCTCCAAACCCCGCCGACACGAGTCCTATAGCCAAGCCCGAGTACGGCTCCAAACTGTGGGAGAGGACGCTGGCGGTGGCGTTCATCGTTCCCTGGACGGTGTTCCTGATCTTCCCCGTAGCCGCGAACCACTTCGGCCGGCTCGACGCGTCGATCGCCTGGGTGCTGGAGCGGCTACCGCAGGCCGCGCCCCTTGAGATCTATTGCCGCGCCCTCCTGTGGCAGGCGCCGGCGGTGGCCTTGGGGACCTTCCTCATGCGCCTGTGGTCGCTGGTGATCGCGCGGCGCAACGGCCTGAACGCGGGCGCCACCTTCGTCCTGGCGATGCTCATCGACGGCGCGTCCTGGTTCATCTGGGGACGCGACCACATGGCGGCGGCGGGGCTCAGCCCTGCCCTGCAGACCGCCGCCACCCACTTCATGATCGTCTACGCGGTGTCGTCGCTGGTGATCTGGAGCGTGATGGGACCGCCGCCGACCAAGCGCACGGGAACCACCGGATTCGGCTAGAGGCGTCAGGCCGCGCTGCGCTCCTTGGCCCGGGTCTTGGCGCCGGTCCAGATTTTCACCGTCAGGCCGCCGTCCCCCGCGGGCGGCAGGGCGCTCTCGGTCTCGTAGGCGAGGCCCGCCTGCTCCAGCCAGCGACCCATCTCCTCGTCGGAGAACCCCAGGCGCCGATGCTGGTGCGCCTGGCGCAGGTATTCCAGCTCGTGCGGGGCGAAGTCGACGATCAGCAGCCGCCCCCCCGGCGCCAGGAGCCGCGCGGCTTCCGCGACCGCCCGGGCGGGCTCGGACAGGTAGTGCAGCACCCGGTGGACGACGACGAGGTCGGCCAGGGCCCCCGGCAGGCCGGTGGCGAAGATATCCCCGTGGCGCAGCTCCACGTTCTTCAGCCCCGCCTCGTCCACGTGCAGGCGGGCGATGTTGAGCATGTGGTGCGACAGGTCCAGGCCCACCGCCCCCTCCGCCCTCGGCGCCAGAAGCGTCAGCATCCGCCCCGCGCCCGTGCCGAGGTCGACCAGCCGGTGGAAGGGGCCCGGGCCCGCGGCGGCCAGGATCGCGGCCTCCACGGCGGCCTCGGAGACATAGAGCGAGCGGATCTCGTCCCAGCGGGCGGCGTTGCGCGCGAAATAGCCCGCGGCCTCCTCGGAGCGGCTTTCGCGCACGCCCCTTAAGCGGTCGGCGTCACGGGCGAGCGGCGGCTGCACCGGGTCGATCAGCCCCAGCACCTGGGCGACGAAGCCCCGGGCGGGCTCGCGGGCCGAGAGGCGGTAGAACACCCAGGCGCCGTCGGGGAAGCGCTCCACCAGCCCGGCCTCGGTCAGGAGCTTGAGGTGGCGCGAGACCCGGGGCTGGCTCTGCTCCAGGACCTGGCTCAGCTCCATCACCGCCAGCTCTTCGCGGGCGAGAAGCGCCAGGATGCGCATCCGCGTCGGCTCTCCCGCCGCGCGCAGCATCTCCACCGCTTCGGAACCGCTCACACCCATACGCGCATATAACGATATCCTTATACGGCTAGAAGGGGCCTCGGCATTTAGGAACCGTCCCGCGCGCGCGGGTCTTGAATGGAGGCGCGTTCGATCACAGGTTCGAAGGCGATGGGAAAAGGGATTCGGATGACCGGGCAAAGCGCCTTCCACCGCCTGGCCGTTAGCGCCGTCGCCGCCCTCGCCGTGGCTGGTCCGCTGGCGGCCACGAGCCTGGCGGGCCCCGCCGCCGCCCAGTCCCAGCGCGGCCCCCGCGACGCCCAGGCCGAGGCCTTCGTGCAGAACGAGGCCTCGCAGGTCATCACCATCCTCGGCGACAAGTCCCTGTCGCTGGCGGTGAAGAAGCAGCGGTTCCGCGCCATGATCGACCAGGTGGCCGACGTGCCGCGGGTCAGCTCCTACGTGCTGGGCAAATACAACCGCACCATCACCCCACAGCAGAAGCAGGAGTTCGCCGCGGCGTTCCGCGAGTTCGCCAACGGCGTCTACGAGAGCCGCCTGGGCCAATACAAAGGCGAAAGCGTGCGGGTGACCGGCTCGATCGTGCGCCGGCCCGGCGACGTGATCGTTTCAAGCCAGATCGTCGGCGGCGGCCGCGCCCGGCCGGTGCAGGTGAGCTGGCGGGTGCTGAAGAACGACGACGGCCGCTGGCGGGCGGTGGACGTGGAAGTGGCGGGGGTGTGGCTCGCCATCACCCAGCAGCAGGACTTCGTCTCCACCATCGACAACGCCGGCGGCAATATCGACGTCCTGATCCGCCAGCTCCGCAGCCAAGCGGCGCGGAATAATGCCGGCGCCTGATTAACTGCGCCCCCTCCGGGGGAGCTGTCAGGCCGAACGGCCTGACTGAGGGGGCCGCGCGGCGCGCGGTTTCCGTCCACGCCCTTCAGCCCCCTTCGTCCCGAGGCAAGCGCGGGACACTTCCTCCAAAGGGGGCAGAGTTTAAATCTCACCCGCCATTGTAGTTGTAGGACGGCAGACCGTAGGCGCCGACGAGGTTGACCGCGTAGGGCGCGCCGTCGGTGAGATCGAGCATGTAGTCGTTGTTGGCGCGGGCGTAGAGGCCGATGTCGGCCTTCTGGGCCTCTGCCATCAGCCAGCCGACCATGGCCGCCTTGGTCCCGATCCCGTTCGCCCCGTCCTGGCCGTAGTAGGCGAAGTAGTCCACCCGGCTGTCGATCAGGGCGTGGACCTTGGCGTCGGTGGGCGCGCCCCCGAACAGCACGCCGTACGCCTTCTTGGTGGCGTCGAAGAGGGAAAGGCCGCCATAGCCGCTCTGGAAGCTCGCCGCCCCGGCGCCCAGCTTGCCGAGGTTCACCGCGAAATTGATGTAGCGGTTCTCGAGATTGAAGCTCTGGTAGTAGGTTGAATTCAGGTTGGTCTGGTTCGGCCCGTTCGGCGCGACAAGGTAGTCGAGACCGGCGGCGCTTGGGGTCGAACCGGTGAAGAAGGCATAGGCGATCGTAGCCACTGCGGTGGTGGCGTCCGCCCGCTGGACGACCTGGGCCATGACCTGGGCCTGATTGATTTGGCCGTTGGCCAGCTGCACCGCCAAGCTGTTCTGGAACACCAGGTCTTCGGGCGGAGGGTTTGTCTCCCTCAAGACATTAGCGAAGGCTGTGCCGATGACCGACGGTATAGGCACGCCGCCAAGAACAAGCGAACGGTCGGTGAACGTCAGCACCTCGATGTTGCGAAGGGTGTCGGTCCCGTCGAACCCGGCGCCGCGGTTATCGACCACCGTCCAGCCGGAAGAGCCCAAGGTCCAGGTGTAGTTCGTCGAGGCGGCATTGTAGACGACCACGTCGGTCCCTGCGCCGCCGTCAATGATGTCATTGCCGAGCCCACCGTAAAGGCCGTCCGCCCCGCTCCCGGTGGTGAGAACGTCGTCCCCGGCTGCGCCGACCATGAGCAGCGGATTCGTTCCTTCGCCCGTCATGGTCAGGGTCAGGCCGATCGTTCCCAGGCCCTGCACACCGCGAACCGCGCCAGAAACATTGGCCGAGGTCGAGGTCATCAGGTAGGTCGTCGCAACGCCTTGCAGCAGCGTGGTGACGACGTCGATCTTCACGTTCGAGTTCGAGGCCAGGTTGATCGCCGCAGTCACAGGCCCCGACAAGCCGCCGCCATTGAAGGTGACGGACCTGGCCCCGGTGAGGGTGGTCTCCAGGGTGTAGCCGCCGCTCGCCCAGCTGGCCGCCGATCCGCCGCCCGAGATCGCGACGGTAAGGTCGCCCCTGCCCTCCCCCACCGAATAGAAGTTGTCGTCATTGGCGTCGAGGTAGGCGACCCCCAGGATGAAGCTGCGGGTCCCGCTGCGCGAGCCGAAGTCTTCCGTGATGACCAGCGGGCCGACCTGCGTGGACGCGTTGGACTCGGCGGTCACCCCGACCCCCACCTCCCGGTAGGACGTGTTCATGATGTTGATGCGATGGCCCGGCGGCGACTGGATGCCGTTGGTCCCGGTTCCCCAATCCACCATGAAGCCGGCGTGGCCGTAGAGGATCGACTGGGCGTAGGCGTAGATGTTCTCGGCGAGGCTATTCCAGTTGTAGCCGGCCGCGGTCGCTCGCGCGCCGAGGTCCGCCTCTCCGGCCAGCTGATGCTGCTGGTCGTCGGCCTTGATCATCGCCTGGTTGTGGGCGCGGGCGGCGGCCGCCAGGGTTTCGCTCCATGCGACCGGCTGGGCCGCGACCAGTGCGCCGAACTGGCTCTGCAGTGCGGACCCCGACACCCCAAAAAAGCTCAGGGCGGTGCGGACGGACGCATCCTGCGAGCTCAGCGGAGAGAACGAGGTCAGGTAGTGCGACGCGTCCAGAAGCGGGTTCAGACGCGCGGCGTTGATGTACTCGAGCATCAGCTGCTCAAGGTCTGTGGGGCCGGCCATGCTCGTCGTCTCCTACGCACCCCTTCGCCTGTGAGGCGAATCCTACTGCGGCAGGAACAGCCGGGCGAGCCGTTCCGATCCCGCAGAGGGTAGGAGGGGCGTGGTTAGCGTAGCCTTTAGGCTCAGATGTTGAATTCCGGCTTGCCGTAGAGGCCCACGAGGTCGACGGCGAAGTTGGCGCCGTCGGCGAGGTCGATCAGGAAGGCGTCGTTGGCCCGGGCGTACATGCCGGTGTCGGCCTTCACCGCCTCGGCCAGGAGCCAGCCCACCATGGCCGCCTTGGTGCCGATCCCCGTCGCCCCGTCCCCGCCATAGGCCGCGAAATAGTCGACCCGGCTGTCGATCAGGAGGTGCACCTTCGCGTCGGTCGGGGCGAGGCCGAAGATGGTGGTGTAGGCCGACTTGGTGGCGTCGAAGAGGGTCTTGATCCCGTAGGCCGCCTCGAACTGGATCTTGCCCTCCCCCAGCTTGCCGAGGTTCACCGCGAAGTTGATGTAGCGGTTCTCGAGGTTGAAGGACTGGTAGTAGGCCGAGTTGAGATTGTTGCCGTTGGGCCCGGTCGGCGAGACCAGGAAGTCCATCCCCGCCGCGCTGGGGATCTTGCCGGTGAAGAACTCGTAGGCCAGCGTCGCCACCGAGGTCGAGGCGCCCGCCTGGCTGACGATCTGGGTGACAGCCTGGGCCTGGGTCAGCTGGCCGAGGCCGAGCTTGGCCGCGAGGTCCGTCTCGAGCGTCAGGGCCGCTCCCGTCGGCGCGGTGAGGCGCAGGATGTTCAGGAAGGCGGTGACCAGGGCGGCCGGCATCGACGGCGCGGTCAGGCTCAAGGTGCGGTCGGTGAACTGCAGGAACTCGATCCGGGTGAGGATGTCGGCGCCGTCCGGCGACCCGGCCCGGGTGTCCCTGACGGTCCAGGTGCCGTCGGCGTTCAGCGACCAGCTGTAGTTGGTGGAGGCGGCGGTGTAGCGGGCGGTGTCGCTGCCCGCGCCGCCGTCCATGACGTCGTTCCCGCCGTTTCCGGTGAAGACATTGTTGGCGTCGTTGCCGGTGATGACGTCCCGGCCCAGGCCGCCCAGAACGTTCTCGAGGGTGGTGCTGAAGGCGATGCCGAAGTTGTCCGTCCAGGTGTAGATGTCCCCGCCGTCGAAGGCCTTCCGGATGACGGTCTCGGCGACGTTGGGGAACTTGGCGATCGCGTCGGCGATCTGCTGGTCCAGCGGGTAGTAGGCGATGCTGGAATAGGCGCCGGGCGTCAGGTCGACGATCGAGCCCCGCTTCAGCGCCGACAGGTCCATGGTGTCGGTCCCGCCGGCGTCATAGATGGCGTCCAGGAACCCGTAGTTCTCGTCTCCCGAGGTGAACCGGTAGGGCGTGTCGCCGAGGGCGGTGGTGGGATCGGCGCCGTAGCGGGCCTGGACCGCGGCGATGTCCAGCACCATCGGTGCGATCGGACTGATGAAGTAGTATTTCGGCGCGAGCTGCCCGTTCGTGACCTGGAGGTCGACGACATAGGCGTCCTGGATATCGTTGTAGGACATCACCGTGTAGCGAGCGGTGTCGTACTGGGCAGGCAGGATCGGCGCCACAAAGGGATGCTTCAGTCCGAGGGCGTGGCCGATCTCGTGAAGCATGAGAGCGAAACCGGGACTGTAGGGATCGAAGTGGTAGTCCTTCAGGTCCGCGGCCAGCCAGATGTCCGCCGCCTCCTGGGTCAGGGTCTGCATCACCGCGCCCGGGGTGAAGGTCTCCCCGCCGGCGTCCACTCCCAGATCGGCGAAGGCCACCCGGATGCTGCCCGGGGCGGTCACGTCGTTCGTCTCGGTGAAGTTGGGGGCGATCAGCTGGTCCCAGAAGTAGAGGGCGTAGGTGAAGGCGGTGGCCTGCTCGGCGTTCAGCACCCCATAGCCCTTGGACGACGGCAGGGCGTCGGGATAGTCCGAGATCCACTGGCTGGCGGCCGTGGGGATGCTGTAGGTGAACTGGCCAGCCAGGAGGTAGAAGCTGGTCTTGAGCAGGGCGGCCGAGATCTGCTGAGGAGTCAGGCCCGGCGGCGGCGCCGAGACCGTTTCGGTCCCGACCTCTTCAGAGGCCGCATCAATCAAATCCACGCGAACCCCCGGAAACACTCAAGGTTGTGACGATTACCTGGACAATCGTGATTGTCGAGTGGTCAGGCGCCGATCGCGAAGGCGCCCTTGCCGTAGACCCCGATCAGATCGATCTGGTAGTCGGCGCCGTCGGATAGATCGATCAGGAAGGCGTCGTTGGCCCGGGCGTAAAGCCCCACGTCGGCCTTTTCCGCCTCCGCCAGCAGCCAGCCGACCATGGCCGCCTTGGTCCCGAGGTCGTCGCCGCCGTAGGTCTTGAAATAGTCCGCCCGGGTGAAACCGGCGCCGTTGAGGGAGAAGGAGGCGTCCAGGATGGCGTGCAGCTTTTCGTCCGTGGGCGCGGCGCCAAAAATCTCGGCGTAGGCGGCGCGGGTCGCCTCGAACAGGCTCTTGGTCCCGTAGTCGGCGGCGAAGGCGGCCCTGCCCTCCCCCAGCTTGCCCAGGTTCACCGAGAAATTGATGAAGCGGTTCTCCAGGGTGAAGGCCTGGTAGTAGGCCGAGTTCAGGTTGTTGGCGTTGCCCCCCGTCGGCGAGACCAGGTAGTCGAACCCGGCCTTGGACGGGATGGTCCCGACGAAGAACTGGTAGGCCAGGCTCGCGACCGACGTGGTGGCCTCCGCCCGGTCCATCAGCTGCTGCACCACCTGCGCCTGGCTGATCGTGCCGACGTTCAGCCTCAGCGTCAGGTCGGCGATATAGGCCGCGTCCTCGGTGGAGGTGGGGGAGTAGCGCAGCAGGTTCTCGAAGGCGGTCGTCGCCCGGTCCAGGTTCGACAGGCTGCCGATCTTGACGGTCCGGTCGGAGAACTTGAGCAGCTCGACCCCGACCAGGGCGTCGGTCCCGTCTGGGGAATCGGTGCGCAGGTCCCGCACCCGCCACTCGCTGTCGCTGATGGACCACCAGGCGTAGTCCTTGGAGGACCCGAGGTAGAGGGCTGTGTCCAGGCCCGCGCCCCCATCCAGGGTGTCGTTCCCGGCGCCGCCCTGCAGGGTGTCCGCGCCATTGCCGCCCGCGAGGCGGTTGGCGAGGGCGTTGCCCATCAGCCAGTCGTCGGCCGTGCCGCCGACGGCGTTCTCGATGTCCGCCCCGTAGGCGATCGAGATGTTCTTGGTCATGGAGAAGGCGTCGGAGAAGGCCCCCTGGTTCAGGTCGATCCGGCACTCCAGGTTGGTCGCCGACAGGTCGAGGGTGTCGTTGCCTCCCCCATCCCAGATGCACACCACCGGGGCGAAGTTGACGGTAAAGTCGTAGGACGGCCGGTCCGCCGTCGAGTGGTAGCCGTAGACGGTGTCGCCCTGCCGGGTGGAATAGTTGGCGCCGTAGATCGACTGCAGCACCGCCACGTCGAAGAGGAGCGGCGTCGCCCCCGAGTAGATCAGGTTGGTGGCGTTGAAGATGTGGTCCGCGCCGGTCTTGTCGGCCGAAAAATAGGACATCAGCGTGTACTGCGAGCTGTCCTGGGCGAAGTCGGCGCTGTTCTCGTAGGTGATGTCGGACCCGGCGGTGGCGTTGTAGAGCCCGGGGTGGGGCACGCCGATCGCATGCATGATCTCATGCATCAGGGCCTTGAAGTTGTAGCCGCCGAACACCCACTGGCGGGTGTTGACCACGTCCGGGCTGATGGTGATCTCGGCGTTGCGGATCGAGGTCCTGAGCAGGCCGAAGCTGAAGGAGGTGCGGGTGTGCCCCCACTCGAAGGACGCCGCGTCCAGGTCCTTCTGGAAAACGATTCGGTTGGAGTCGTTGTAGGCGACGTGGCTGTCCGGGAACTCCTGGAACTGGATGTTGGCGACATCGGAGATGAGCTTGAAGCCTTCGCGGGCGAACTGCCGCTCGGCGGCGGTGAAGGCCTGGAAGTCGACCGAGCTGCCCGGCGGGGCGGTGTCGGCGAAGGCGTAGGGCACGATCGCCCCGGCCGGCCACGAGCGGTGGTCGCGGTCGAGCCATGAGACGATCTGGGTGACGGTCCAGACAGGCTTTTGGGCCGGCGCGGAGGAAACGTCCTCGCCGGTCGCCGCCGCGGCGCCCGCGCCTGGCAGGCCGTCGATATCTTCCCCGTGCAGGGGCTCGTTCGTCGTGGACATGGCCGGAAGGAACTCAGGACGTCGGCGCGGCCCCCCGCGCGCCTGAGGTTACGACTCTGCTGTAGTTATACGACTGTGGCGCCGCGCCGACGCCGCGACCAGATGTAGCTTGGCCGGGGCGCTTACGGGGCGAAGGTCATCTTGTTCATCAGCCACTGGGCCGCCCACATGATCAGGGCGAACAGGATGAAGATGACCGCGGCGCGGGGGGCGGCCTTCCAGTTCACCGCCCGCTCGCGATAGCCCTTGTAGCCCTGGCGGGTACCGGCCTTGCGCACGGCCTCGGCCGCCTTGCGCCGCCGCGCCGCCTCCAGCTGAATGACCGTGTCCCGCTTCTGCTCGCTCATGGCGCCAGCTTAGCGCAACCGGGCTATCGCGCGAACTTCTGGAACTTGATCCGGTGGGGGATGAGCGAATCCACACCGAGGCGGCGCTTCTTGTCCTCCTCGTAGGCCTCGAAGTTGCCCTCGAACCACTCCACGTGGCTGTCGCCCTCGAAGGCCAGGATGTGGGTGGCCAGCCGGTCCAGGAACCAGCGATCGTGGCTGATGACCACGGCGCAGCCGGCGAAGTCCTCCAGGGCCTCCTCGAGGTTCTGCAGGGTCTCGATGTCGAGGTCGTTGGTCGGCTCGTCGAGGAGGATCAGGTTGCCGCCCTCGGCCAGGGTCCGGGCCAGGTGCACCCGGTTGCGCTCGCCCCCCGACAGCAGGCCGACCTTCTTCTGCTGGTCGCCGCCCTTGAAGTTGAAGCTGCCGACATAGGCGCGACTGTTGATCTCGCGCTTGCCGACCATCATCACGTCGGTGCCGCCGGAGATTTCCTGCCAGACGGTCTTGTTGGCGTCGAGGGCGTCGCGGCTCTGGTCCACGTAGGCCAGCTTCACCGTCTCGCCGAGGCGGATCTTGCCCTTGTTCGGGGTTTCGTGCCCGGTGATCAGCTTGAACAGGGTCGACTTGCCGGCGCCGTTCGGGCCGATGACGCCGACGATGCCGTTGGGCGGCAGCTTGAAGCTCAGGTCCTTGAACAGGACCTTGTCGCCGAAGTCTTTTTCCAAGCCCTCCACTTCCAGCACCACATTGCCGAGACGCGGCCCGGGGGGAATCTGGATGACCGCGTGGGTCTGGGCGCCGCGCTGCTGCTCCTGCTCCTCCACCATCCGCTCATAGGCGGCCAAGCGGGCCTTGGACTTGGCCTGGCGGGCCTTGGCGCCGGACCGGACCCAGTCCAGTTCGCGGGTGAGGGCGCGCTGGCGGGCCTCGCTCTCGGACTGCTCCAGCACCACCCGCTTCTGCTTGGCCTCCAGCCAGGAGGAGTAGTTGCCCTCGTGGGGGTGGCCCTTGCCGCGGTCCAGCTCCAGCGTCCACTTGGTCACCTGGTTCAGGAAGTAGCGATCGTGGGTGACCAGGATCACGCAGCCCGGGAAGGCCTCCAGGTGGTGCTGCAGCCAGGCGACGCTTTCGGCGTCCAGGTGGTTGGTCGGTTCGTCCAGCAGCAGCATGTCGGGCTTGGAGAGCAGCAGGCGGGCCAGGGCCACGCGGCGCTTCTCGCCCCCCGAGAGCTTGGTGACTTCCGAGTCGTTCGGCGGGCAGCGCAGGGCGTCCATGGCCATTTCGATGCGGCTGTCGATGTCCCACAGGTCGCCGGCGTCGATCTTCTCCTGGAGGGCGGTCATCTCCTCCATCAGCTCGTCGGTGTAGTTCTCGCCCAGCTCGGCGGCGATGGCGTTGTAGCGGTCCAGCAGCCGCTTCTCCTCGCACCAGGCGATGGCGTTGCCCCAGACGTCGAGGCTGTCGTCCAGGTGCGGCTCCTGCTCGAGGTAGCCCATCTTGGTGCCGGCGGCGGGCTTGGCCTCGCCGGTGAACTCCTTGTCGAGCCCGGCCATGATCTTCAGCAAGGTGGATTTGCCGGAGCCGTTGACGCCGACCACGCCGATCTTGGCGTCGGGGTAGAACGACAGCCAGATGTTCTCGAACACCTTCTTGCCGCCGGGATAGGCCTTGGACAGGCCCTGCATCTGGAAAATGAACTGCGCGGCCATGGGGCGCTCGCTTCTCGATAAAGGCGGTGAGGGGTCGGCGGGGGAGATAGCCGGGCGGGGGCGGCGAGGCAATGGATCACCTCGGCCAGCCGGGGAGAGGTGTGGCTTGGCTCGGCGGTCGGCCAAGCTCTAAGGTGCCCGCAACAGGAAGGGCGCAATGTCGCGAATTCGGCTCGAAATGCTGCGGCCCTGGGGCCTCGCCGTCGTCCTGGCGGCGGCTCTGGCCGGTTCGAACGCGGCGGCAGGGACCGCCCAGCCGGACCCGGCCAAGGCTGTGGCCGACGCCCGCGCGGCCTTCGACAGCATCGACACGGTGCTGCAGCCCCAGACATGGGCCTCGGCCCAGGCCCGGCTCGGCGCGGCCCTGGCGGCCAAGGGCCAGAGCGCCGCCTATGTGCAGGAGAGCCAGGACGACCTGGCCGAATCCCGCCGGGCCTTCGAGGCGGCCATGACCGTCATCACCCGCGAGGCGTTCCCTGCCGAATGGGCCGTGATGCAGGCCAACCTGGTCAACGTCGACCTGGCCCTGGCGAGCCGCCAGGAAGCGTCCGCGGCCGTGGTGCCCCTGAGGCGCGCGGCGGCGACCGACCGCCTGCTGATCGAGGCCAACCCCCGCGCAAGCGCCCCCGCGCAATGGGCCGCCTACCAGGGGCAGCTCGGGGTGGTGATGCGGCTGCTGTCCGACCGCCTGGACGGGGACGAGAAGCGGGCCGCCCTCGACGCGGCCGTCGCCGCCAGCCGCGCCGCGCTGGAGGTCCAGACCCGCGGCAGCGCCCCCGACGAATGGACCGAGACCCAGATCAACCTCGGCATGGCCTACAAGGCCCTGGCCGACCTCAGCGACCCCAAGACGGAGTTCCTGGACCAGTCCGCGGTCGCCTTCGGCCAGGCCCTGGCGACGCGCAACCCGAAGTCCGCGCCCAAGGAGTGGCTGACCCTGACCTTCAACCTCGCCGTGTCGGAAGCCGAGGCCGCGCAGATTCGCCGGGACGTGAAGGCCATGCGCCGGGCCCTGGGGCGGCTGGACGAGATGGACCGCTACAGGGGCCCGGAGGCCGTGGTCTGGAGCGAGCCGGTCAAGATCAACCGCGAGGGCATGAAGAAGGCCCTGGCCAATATCTCCAAGCCCCTGCCCCAGCCCGCGCCGCCGGCGGCCACCCCGGTCTCGGCGCCTGCGACGGCGCCGGCCGCCGCGCCGAAATCCTGAGTTCGAGGACCTCGACCATGTCGCGTTTCAAGCCTGCCCTCGTCGCGCTCGTCCTGTCGCTGACCGGCGTCTGCGCCGAGGCCGCCACCCTGCAGCCCCGCGAGGACGTGGCGACCACCCCGGCCCAGGAAGATGCGGCGATCGTGAACTTCCGCCAGGTCCTGGCCAACGCCAACCGGCAGGAGGACCCGCAAGGCTGGGCGGGCGCCCACGTCCACCTCGGCGCGTGGTTGGGGGTGAAGGCCGAGCGGCTTCCCGGCGACGCGGGCCTGGACATGATTGGCGAGGCCATCGACCACTTCGGCCAGGCCCTCGCGGTCTATGACCGCCGCGCCGACAACTGGGTGGTGGTGCAAAAGAACCTCTCCAACGCCCGCCTCGCCCAGGCCAGGCGCCTGACCGGCGCGGGACGGGTCCAGGCCCTGCGCAAGGCGGCGGCCATCGACCGGGACATCATCACCGTCCAGACCTTCGAGACGGCCACGGGCGACTGGGCCGAGGACCAGCTCCATCTCGCCAAGGTCCTGCTGCTGCTGGCGCCGGAGATGGCGGAGGCCGAGCGCAACGCCGCCTACACCGAGGTGGTCACGGGCGCGCGGGGCGCCGCGAAGATCTTCAGCCGCGATTCCACCCCCGAGGAGTGGTCGACCCTGCAGGACGCTCTCGGGACGGCCCTGCGCGGCCTAGGCGGCACGGCAGACCCGCGCGGCGACCTGATGCAGCAGTCGGTCGAGGCCTACACCCAGGCCCTGAAGGTGCGCACCCGGAAGGCCATGCCGGCCGAGTGGGCCCAGACCAGCGTCGGCCTGGCCACCACCGAGGCGGCCCTGGCCGAGGCCCGGCGCGATCCGGCGCTGATGCGGACCGCCCTGAAACGCATGGACGACGCCCTGCCGGTGCTGAAGGGGGGCGAGGCCGAGACGGCGAAGGCGGCCCGCGCCAAGATGCAGGTTTCGCTGGCGGGACTGGCCGCCAAGAGCTGAGGGCCCTAAGCCGCCTGCTTGGCCTTCTTGACCTTGGCGACGGCGCGCTCGCGCTTCAGGCGCGAGAGGTGGTCGATGAAGAGGACGCCGTCGAGGTGGTCCATCTCGTGCTGGATGCAGACGGCGTAGACGCCCTCGGCCTCCTCCTCGATCGTCTCGCCTTGGTAGTTGAGGTAGCGCAGCCGGACCTTCGCCGGGCGCTCGACCTCGTCGTAGATGTCGGGGACCGAGAGGCACCCCTCTTCGTAGGGCGCGGTCTCTTCGGAGGCCCAGACGATCTCCGGATTGACGAAGTACTTCGGCTCCTGCTCGCCCTCGCGGGGGGAGAGGTCCATGACGATCACGCGCTTGGGCACGCCGATCTGCACGGCGGCGAGGCCGATGCCCGGCGCCGCGTACATGGTCTCCAGCATGTCGTCCATGAGGGCGCGCAAGCCGTCGTCGACGACCTCCACGGCGGCCGACTTCTGCTTCAGCAGAGGATCGGGAACGGTCAGGATTTCACGCAGCGCCATGGCTCCGAGGTAGGTCAGCCGACCTTTAGCGTCAAGGACTCGGGCTCTTCAGCCGCAGCGAGTTTGGCCAGCGGGCGCACGCCGGTCTCCACTGCTTCGAAGGCTGGCAGCTCCTTGGCCTCGTGGTCCACCGCCAGCTCCTCGAAGCGGCGGGCCTGGCTCATCACCTGGGTCTCGAGGCTGCCGATGAAGGCGTTGTACTTGCTTACCGCCCCGGTCAGGGCCTTGCCCAAGCCCTCCACGTGGCCGCCCATGACGGCGAGGCGCCGGTGCAACTCGCGCCCCAATTTCGCGATCTGGTCGGCGTTGCGCGCCTGCTCCTCGACGCGCCAGCCGTAGGCCACCGCCTTGCAGAGGGCGAAGAGGGTGGTGGGGGTGACCAGGAGGACCTTGCGGCCCATGGCCTCGGTCATCAGGTCGGGGAGGCGGTCGAGGGCCGCCGCCAGGAAGCCGTCCCCGGGCACGAACATGGCCACGAAGTCGGGCGAGGCGTCGAACTGGTCCCAGTAGGCCTTGGCGGACAGGGCCGTCATGTGGCCGCGCACGCTCTGGGCGTGACGCAGGAGGTGCGCCTCGCGGGCAGGCTCGTCCGGGGCGTCCTGGGATTCCAGGAAGGCGTTGAGCGAGCACTTGGCGTCGATCACGAAGAGGCCGCCCCCCGGCATGCGGACGGTGACGTCGGGCCGGCGGCGGCCCTCCTCGGTGTCGGTCGAGGTCTGTTCGTCGAAGTCGAAGCGGTTGGTCAGCCCGGCCGTCTCCAGCACGTTGCGCAGGGTCTGCTCGCCCCAGCGCCCCTGCACGCCGGCGCCCCGACGAAGGGCCGCCGAGAGCTTGCGCGCCTCGGCCTGGGTGGCGACGGAGGCTTCCATCAGGGAGGCGATCTGGGCCTTCAGCCCGCCGGTGTCCTCGGCTCTGGCCTTTTCGATCGCCAGGACCTGGGCCTCGAACTTGGCCAGGGTCTCGGCCACGGGCTTGAGGCTGGCCTCCAGCCGCTCCTGCGAAAGCTTTTCCCGGGCCTGGTAGCTCTCGGCCGCACGGGTGACGAGCTGGTCGGCCACCACCTGCGCCGACTGGGCCGCCTGGGCGCGCAGATACTCGGCGGTCTCGGCCTTGGCCGCGATGGCCAGGCGTTCGCGCTCGCCGGCCCGCTCCAGCGCCATCTCGGCCTCGCGCAGGCGCACGGAAAGGCCGTTGCGGGACCAGAGGGCCCACACCAGGCCGGCGGCAAAGACGGCCGCCAGCACGGCGACGGGAAGGAAGAGTCCGTTCATGGGTTGTTCCCATAGCCGGAGTCGCATGCATCGGCCAAGCCCATCGCGCCCTTCAGCCCCCTTCGGCCCGAGGCAAGCTCGGGCCACTTCCCCCAAGAGGGGGCAGAGTAGGAAGCAGGGCCGCGGCGTTCACTCTGCCCCCTTGGGGGAAGTGGCGGCCCGAACGGGCCGTCGAAGGGGGCCGGCGCGCGCGCCGTTCCGGCCCCCCTCGGCAAAGCGGGGCCGCATCCCCATATGCCCGCCATGATCGAAAAACGCCCCTTCAAGGACCTGGGCCGCGACACGCACGACTGGCTGGACGCGCGCTTCCACTTCTCCTTCGCCAACTACTACGACCCGGCCCGCATGGGCTGGGGAGCCTTGCGGGTCTGGAACGACGACGAGATCGCGCCGGGCACGGGCTTTCCGGCCCACCCGCACCGGGACATGGAGATCATCACCTATGTGACGAAGGGCGCGATCAGCCACGCCGACTCCATGGGCAACCAGGGTAAGACCGAGGCCGGCGACGTGCAGGTGATGTCGGCGGGCTCGGGCATCCGCCACGCGGAGTACAATGCCGGGACCGAGGGCTCCCACAGCTTCCAGCTCTGGATCATTCCCCGCGAGGGCGGCGGGACGCCCTCCTGGGGCACCAAGCAGTTCCCCAAGGGCGAGCGGGCCGGCAAGTTCGTGGCCCTGGCCTCGGGCCTGCCCGGTGACGATGACGCCCTGCCGATCCGCGCCGACGGCCGGGTCCTGGGCGCGACCATCAAGGCCGGCGAGAGCACGACCTACCGGACCGAGGCTTCCCGCCACCTCTATCTGGTGGTGGCGAACGGCGCGGCCGAGGTGAACGGGGTGAAGCTGGATGTCCGCGACGGGGCGGCCATCACGGGCGAAGCCACGCTGACGGTGAAGGCCCTTGAAGACGCGGAACTGGTGCTGGTGGACGCGGCCTAGCGCGTTTCCAGCGTCCAGAGGGCCTTGGCGGCCTGCAGCGAAGCGGGGATGAGGCCGCGGAGGTCGCGGGACTGGCTAAAGGCGATCCCCGCCTCCCCGTCCTTGGCCCAGGCCACCTGGCCCTCGTGGGCGAAGCCGGTCGCCAGATCGACCACGATCACCACCGCCCCCTTCGACGGGAGGGCGCGAAGGCTGGATATGCGGGCGCCGCTGCCCGAGATGTCGGTGATACGGCAGTCCTCGGCGTGACCGCCGAACATCAGCTTGGAGCGCCGGGCGACGCGTTCGCGGGGGGCGGCCCGCCGATCGGGCGCGCCTCCGGTTTGCCTAAAACGGGAAAGCACCATGGCCGGACTGTAGTCCTCCTAGGTGAACGCCCCTGCCGGGGGCGCTTTGCGCCCCGGCCTTCAGGTTTCCGGGGCGATGAGCCGCAGCGCCTTTTCGCCACGGTCGATCGCGGCGCCACCGGCTTCATAAGGGACGAAACGCCCCGGGAGTTCCGCCATGACCCACGTTCTGCGCCGCGCCGCCCTCGGCGCCGTCATCGTCGCCTTCGCCGCCCTGACCCTCAGCGCCTGCGCCCATCCGACCCCCGCCAGCGTCGCCGCCGGGGCGGTCAAGGGCGCCGCCACGGGCGCGGTGAAGGGAGCCTTCGGCGCGATTTTCTAGCCGCCACGGTTGGTTAGGGGTTTGCCGGCATCCTGGGCGTGATCCTGGGGAGCCTTCCATGAGCCGCCTCGTTCGCCGGACCGCTCTCGGCGCCGCGCTTATCGCCGCTCTCGCCAGCGGCGGCTGCGTCGTCACCACGCCCGTCAAGATGGCCAAGGGCGTCGCCTTCAGCGCCGCCAAGCACAGCTCCGGCGGAATACTTTTCAAGCGCCTCTCGTTCGTCTTCCGCGGAAGGGGCGCAGCGAAGGACAAGGACGGAACCGCTTCCCAAGCCGCCGCCCAAACCGGCGCCCTGGCCGCCAGGACCTGCGGCCGGTCGCCGTTTCCGGCCGGGGCCGGGACCAGCCGGCCGTCCGTCAGAGCTCCAGCGTGCAACGCTCGTGCACAGTTGGCCGCGAAACCGTCACGCGGCAAAGTCCGGGAAACTGCGTCTTCAGCGCCTCGGCGAAGTGCAGGCAAAGTCGCTCAAGCGTCGGGCTCTCGAGGCCGGGTCGCTCGTTGAGCAGACCGTGGTCCAGTTCGTGGGCCAGGGTCTTCAGCGCCGCGTCGAGATCGCCGAGATCCGCGACCCAGCCCACCGGGCCCGTCATCGGGCCCTTCACCGTCGCCTCGACCTGGAACGAGTGACCATGCATGCGCTGGTACTCGCCGCGCGGCCCGAGGGGCAGGCGGTGAGCGGCGTCGAAGTTCGCGGCCTTGGTGATCTCGAAGACAGGGTCGGTCATGGACGCCGGTTCTTGGGTCGCTCAGTCGTGGGGCCGCGGCTTATAGGCGTTTTTCGCAAGAAGTGGGAATCGGTTCGCGAACCGGACCTTCGAACCTTGCGACAATGGACCTGCTTCCCGTAAAGCCGAGCTTTGTGGGATGACCGCGCGACGGGCGGGCGATCGTGAAGCGAGATCATGAGTAACGAGACCTACCGGGGTTACCTGATCTCCTGCCAGATGGGCCGGGAGTGGGTCGCCCACATCTGGCCGCCCAACGACCCGCACGAGCTGCTGCCGAACCCGAAGGCGACCCTCGGCGAAGGCCGGGATGTCGTCCTGACCCGCGCCCGCGCCATCGTCGACCGGGAGCTTTCCGACCGGGAAGCGGTGAGCATCTAGTCCCCATCAGGGGATGCCGATGAACTTGTGCGTCTGCACGCTGAGCCGCCATTTCGGGTGGGCCAGGCAATAGGCCATGGCCGCTTCGGTGTTGGCCGCGCGGGCGGGCCCGTCCATCGGCTGCAGCAGGAAGCGCTCGAAGGCGAGGCCCTCGAAGCGCGCCGGATCGACCCCCGCCTGCGGATAGACCAGCTTCAGCTCCTGCCCCGAGGTCTGGACCACCACGGCGTCGGCCTTGGGGCTGACGCATACCCAATCGAGGCCGGCAGGCGCCGGAAGGGTGCCGTTGGTCTCCACCGCCACCTCGAAGCCGCGGGCGTGGAAGGCGGCGATCAGGGCCTCGTCCAACTGCAGCAGGGGCTCGCCGCCTGTGCAGACGACCAGGGCCGGCTCGCCGACGGGTCCTTTCCACAGTGCGAGCGCCGCGTCCGCCAGGGCCTGCGGCGTGTCGAACCGCCCGCCGCCGGGGCCGTCCATGCCGACGAAATCGGTGTCGCAGAAATTGCAAACCGCCGCGGCGCGGTCCTGCTCGCGCCCGCTCCAGAGGTTGCACCCCGAGAAGCGGCAGAAGACCGCGGGGCGTCCCGCCTGGCCGCCCTCGCCCTGCAGGGTGAGGAACAGCTCCTTGACCGCATAGCTCATCAGCCGGCGGCCTCGACCGCCGCCTGGTAGTCGTGCCAGCCGTTGGCGCGCAGCTCGCAGGCCGGGCACTCGCCGCAGCCGTAGCCCCAGTCGTGGCGCTGGGTGCGGTCGCCGACGTAGCAGGTGTGGCTGTCCTCGACGATCAGCTCGACCAGGGCGTCCCCGCCGAGGTCGTGGGCCATGGCCCAGGTCCCGGCCTTGGTGGCCCGCATCAGCGGCGTCTCGATGCGGAAATCCCGCTCCATGCCGAGGCGTAAGGTCAGCTCCATGGCGTCGATGGCGTCGCGCCGGCAGTCCGGATAGCCGGAGTAGTCGGTCTCGCACATGCCCCCGACCATGACCTCGATCCCCCGCCGGTCGGCCAGGGCCGCGGCATAGACGAAGAACACCAGGTTGCGCCCAGGCACGAAGGTCGAGGGCAGGCCCCGTTCGGTGATCTCGATGGCCCGCTCGCCGGTCAGGGCCGAGTCCGAGATCGCCCCGAAGCCGCGCAGGTTCAGCATGTGGTCGCCGCCGAGCCGGGCAGCCCAGCGGGGGAACCGGTCGCGGATGCGATCGCGCACAGTCTCGCGGGCGGCGAGCTCGACCGCGTGGCGCTGGCCATAGTCGAAGCCGACCGTCTCGACCCGCTCATAGCGGTCGAGGGCCCAGGCGAGGCAGACGCTGGAATCCTGGCCGCCGGAGAACAGCACCAGGGCGGAGGTTGACGGAGTCGACATGGCCAGGAGGTGGGGCGAGACTTCGCCGGTGGAAGAGGTGGTCTTTATCTACACGACCTGGCCGGACGCCGAAACCGCGGACGCGGCGGCGCTGGAGGCGGTGGAGCGTGGGCTGGCGGCCTGCGCCAACCGCTTCGCGCCGGTGCGTGCGACCTATCGCTGGGAAGGCAGGATCGAAACGGGAGAGGAAACGCCCCTCACCTTCAAGACCACCGCCGCACGTGCGCCTGCCCTGAAGGCCCTGATCCTGGAGCGCCACCCCTACGACCTGCCCGCGATCCTGGCCCTGCCGGTGTCGGCGGAGCTGTCGCACGGGGCGTTCGTGGAATGGATCGCTGGAAACTCTGCCCCCTCTGGGGGAAGTCCCCGCGAAGCGGGGGAAGGGGGCTGAAGGGCAAAGCCATATCGGTCGCGCCCTGCAGCCCCCTCAGTCGGGCCGTTCGGCCCGCCAGCTCCCCCAGCGGGGGAGCAGTCAATTATGCCCGCGGCGCCGGCTTGGTCGCCTCACGGATCGCGTCCGCGGCGCCGCCGATGGCGTTCTTGATCCCGCCGGCGGTCTTGTCAGCCTTGCCTTCGGCCTGGAGCTTGGCGTCGCCGGTGAGCTTGCCCACGGCTTCCTTGATCCTGCCGCCGGTCTTCTGACCGGCGCCTTCGGCGCGCAGCTTGTCCATGACTTCACTCCTCAAAATAAGTGTCGCATGGACTGAACAGCCTTCGCGGCGCAGGGTTCCGTCCGCCCAGATGCGGCCACAGGCAGGGCCCAAAGTGCGGGAGTATTTCGAGGGATGGTGATGATCGCTCTGCTCGCGGCGGCGGCCCTGGCCGCCACGGACGCTCCGGCCGACGCCGGCGGACCGGACATCCCGGCCGTCGAGAAGATGATCACCCAGAGCTGCGGCGAGCGCGCCTACGCCACCTACGACGACGTCTGCAACATCCTGAAAGACCAGCTGAAGGTGCTGCGCAAGGAGGCTGCCGCCCGTCAGCGCGCCGACGAACGGGCGCGCCGCGTCTCGGCGAAGGCCAAGGTCGCCGCCGTGGGGGGAGCGACGGACGCGGCCCCCAAGGCTCCGTAGGCCTCGGGCTTGGGCACGCCGAACCAGTAGCCCTGGGCCATTTCGCAGCCGAGTTCGGCCAGCCGTTCGGCGCTCTGCAGGTCCTCCACCCCTTCGGCGATGGTGGTCAGTCCCAGGCTGTGGCCGAGGCTGATGATGGCGTCGACGATCTTGCGGCTGTCCTCGTTCTCGTCGAGCGACAGGATGAAGGAGCGGTCGATCTTCAGCTTGTCGAACGGCAGTTCCCGCAGGTGGTGCAGGGTCGAGTAGCCGGTGCCGAAGTCGTCCAGGGCGATCTGCACCCCGTGGGACTTCAGCACGCTGAGGATCTCCTTGGCGGCGGCGAAGTCCGAGACCAGGGCGTTCTCGGTGATCTCCACCTCCAGGCGGTTGGGCGAGAAGCCGTGCGCCGCCAGCACTCCCAGGAGGCGGTCGGGCAGGAGCTTGTCGCGCAGCTGCACGGGAGAGATGTTCAGGGACAGCATGGTGTCGGCCGGCCAGCCTTGCGCGTCGATGCAGGCCTGGCGCAGCAGGCTCAGGGTCATCTCGCCGATCAGGCCGGTGTCCTCGGCGATGGGGATGAAGACGTCGGGCATGATCATGCCGTCGGTGGGGTGCAGCCAGCGGGCCAGCACCTCGAAGCCGCGGACCTGGCCGGTCGCGAGCTCCACCAGGGGCTGGTAGTAGGGCGCGACCTGGCCTTGGGCGACCGCATGGCGGAACTCCAGCTCCAGCCGGGCGCGGGTGCGGACCTGGCGGTCCATCTCCTCCTCGAAGAAGCGGAACTGGCCGCGCCCCTCGCGCTTGGCGCGGTAGAGGGCGACGTCGGCGCGGTGGACCAGGGTCTCCGGATCGAGCTTCTCGTTGCAGGTCGAGGCCACGCCGATGGTGCCGCCGATCTGGCATTCCAGCTGGTCGATCTGGAACGGCTGCTCCAGGGCCTGGAGGATGCGCCGCGCCGGCCGGGCCGCCACCTCGGGCGAGTCGATGTCGGTGAGCAGGACCGCGAACTCGTCCCCGCCCATGCGGGCGACCAGTTCCCCGTCGCGGACCACCTCGATCAGGCGGTCGGCCACGGCTTTCAGCACCTTGTCGCCGACCCCGTGACCGTGCAGGTCGTTGATCGGCTTGAAGCGGTCGAGGTCGAGCATCAGGAGCGCCGCGCCGCGCCGGCTGGCGACCGCCTGGACCAGGGCCTCGTGCATCTTGCGCCGGTTGGCCAGGCCCGTGAGCGGATCGTGCAGGGCCATGACCCGGATGCGGTCCTCGGCCTCGCGCCGCAGCCGCAGCTCCCGCGACAGGGCCCGCGATCGCCGGACCACCAGCACGAACCCCAGCACCGCCGAGACGATCAGGACCGAGAACATCTGCTCGGTGGGTAGTTCGCGGTGGCTGCGGGCGAAGTCGCCGAGGCGCAGGAACAGATGGTAGCGGGCGCTGACCGTCATGGCCGCGGCGCTGACGAGAATCAGCAGGAGGCCCCCCCGCCAATTCACCGAAGATCGGACCTCCGCCCCCGCCTCCTTGAGAATGCCCTCGTCGGGCGCCCTAGACATGGAAAGTCCCTCAACACTGCATCGACTGTCGCCCGGGCATCGATAAGGGTTGATTAAAGCCATGCGGCTTAACCGTAATTATCAGAATAATCGC
>CANJID010000056.1 GCA_947474395.1 Caulobacterales bacterium | reverse complement strand
CGGACAATTCGACCTACAACAACACCGGCGACCAGTGGGCGGACCACATCGGCACGCCGGCGATAGACCGCAGGGCGGTGGACGAGGGCGCGCCCTGGCCGGCCTGAACCGGCCCCGGCTATAAGGATCGTCTTTGCCGGAGGGTGTGATGACGGTCTGGACCTATGCCGCCTGGGCCTTCGCGGCCGGGGCCCTGATCCCCGTGATGGCCGCGCTGAGCGGATCGCTGGGGCGCACCCTCGGCTCGCCGGAGTGGACCCCGGTGATCCTGTTCGCGGTCGCGCTTCTTGCGGCCCTGACCTTCGCCATCGCCAGCCGCCACGCCCCGCCGTTTGGGGCCCTGCGCAGCGCCAGGCCCGAGCAACTCGCCAGCGGCCTGATCGTCTTCTTCTACCTGATCAGCGTGACCTATCTGACGCCCCGGTTCGGGGTGGGACCGACGGTGTTCTGCGTGGTGGTCGCCCAGATCCTGGTGTCGGCCGCGATCGGCCAGTTCGCCCTGTTCGGCGCGCCCAGGCAGGTGCTCGACCTGCCGCGCCTGGCGGGGATGGCCCTGATGATCGGCGGCTTGATGCTGTTCCAGATGCGGCGGGCCTGAGGAGGCCGGATGGTGGACGCGGTAGGGATTGAACCTACGACCCCTCCCGTGTGAAGGGAGTGCTCTCCCGCTGAGCTACGCGTCCTGCCGTCAGGAGGGCAGGGCTATAACGGAGCCGCCCCGCCCGAGCAAGGCGGCGCGGGAACGTCGTGTGCTTCGAGGCCGTTCTTCCCTGACAGGGAGACCGCCATGGACATCGACAAGGACCTGCTCGAACTCGAGAAGGGCTTCTGGACCGGCGGCCCCGACCACTATCGCAAACACCTGGACGAGACCTGCCTGGTGGTCTTCTCCGAGATGGCCGGGGTGATGGGCCGCGAAGAGATCGCGTCCATGGTGGGCAAGACGATCTGGAAGGACCTGAAGGTCGAGCCCAAGGCCATGGTCCGCCCGACTCCCGACACGGCGGTCATCGCCTATCATGCGAGCGCGACGCGGGAGAACGGCGAGGCCTATTCGGCAAATGTCGGGTCCGGCTACGTCAAGCGGGATGGGGAATTGAAGATGGCCTTCCACCACCAGACCCCGGCGAAAACGGACAAGAAAGCCTAGGCGGAGAGCAGGCTCGTCGCCGCGGCGTGAAGTTCGGCGAAATCGTCGATCAGGATGTCGCCGCCGAGTTCGGACGCCGGCGTCTCGGTGTAGCCGAAGCTGACCACGATCACCGGGGCGCCGGCCGCCTTGGCCGCCGCCACGTCGTTCAGGCTGTCGCCGACCATGAGGGAGCGTTTCAGGGCGCCCCCAGCCGCGTCTATGGCGGCGAGGTAGTGGCGAGGGTCTGGCTTGGCCGCCGGCGCCTTGTCGGCGCCGACCACGGCGGCGAAGCGCGAGGTCAGGTCCAGGGCGTCGAGCAGGGCCAGCGACAGGTCCGTGCGCTTGTTGGTGCAGACCACCAGCTTCGCCCCCTCCGCCGTCAGGCCGTCCAGGGCCGGCAGAAGGCCCGGGAAGGGCGCGCTCTCGTCGGCGATCCGGCCTAGGTAAAACTCGATGAAGCGGGCGACGAGGCCGGGGGTCTCGTCCGGGTTCAGCTCCGCGCCGGCGGCCTCGAACCCGCGCTCGATCAGGACGCGTGCGCCGCGGCCTACCAGCATGCGCGCCGCCTCGACGGGGAGGGCAGGGAGCGCCCGCTCGGCCAGGACCAGGTTCAGGGCGCCGATCAGGTCGGCCGCCGTATCCACCAGCGTGCCGTCGAGGTCGAAGGCGATGGTCGCGCCGTCAAGGCTCATGCCGGACGAACTCTCAGGCAAAGGGGTGGAAGCGGGTCGAAAGGAGCCGCCCTTTGGGCTAAATCGCACCAGTTCGCAATCTGCGAATCAGGGGCTCCCAGCATGGCCGAACGCGCCGCCATCATCCTCGCCGCGGGGCAGGGCACGCGGATGCGCTCGCCCCTGCCCAAGGTGCTGCACAAGGTGGGGGCGCGCACCCTGCTCGACCGGGCCATCGACGTGGCTGAGGCCCTTGGCTGCGCTCGGATCGTGGTGGTGGCCGGAACCCATTCGCCGGCGGTCGCCGAACATGCCCGAAAGCGGCTGGGCGACAACGGCGTGGCGATCCAGGACCCGCCGCTGGGCACCGGCCACGCCGTGCGCGCCGCGGAAAGCCTGCTGGCCGACTTCGACGGGGACGTGGTCATCACCACCGCCGACGCCCCCTTGCTGGACGCCGAGACCATCGCCCCGCTGTTCGAGGCGCGCAGCGAGGCGGACCTGACCCTGCTCGGCTTCGACGCGGCCGATCCCACCCCCTACGGCCGGCTGATCTTTGGGGCGGGCGGCGTGCTGCAGCGGATCGTCGAAGCCAAGGACGCGAACCCTGACGAGCTGAAGGTGAAGGTCTGCAATTCCGGGGTTCTGGCCGCGCCCGCGCCGCTGCTTTTCAAGCTGCTGCGCGAGCTGAAGAACGACAACGCCAAGGGCGAGTACTACCTGACCGATGTGGTGGGCATCGCCCGCGACCGCCGCTTCGAGGTCCGCGCCGTGCTGGCGCCGGAGCAGAAGGTGCTGGGGGTCAACAGCCAGGTCGAACTGGCGGGGGCGGAAGGCCTCTTCCAGGCCGCCCGCCGCCGGGCCCTGCTGGAGGGCGGGGTGGCCATGCCCGCCCCCGACACGGTGATGCTGTCCTGGGACACCGAGATCGCCCCGGGCGTGACGGTCGAGCCCTATGTGGTGTTCGGTCCCGGGGTGACGGTGGAGGCCGGGGCGCAGGTGCGGGCCTTCAGCCACCTCGAAGGCGCGGTCGTACGGGAGGGCGCCATCGTCGGGCCCTACGCCCGGTTGCGGCCCGGCGCGGACATCGGCAGGGGCGCCCACGTGGGCAACTTCTGCGAGGTCAAGAACGTGAAGATGGGCGAGGGGGCCAAGGTCAACCACCTCTCCTATGTCGGGGATGGGTCGATCGGGGCGCGGACCAACATCGGCGCCGGGACCATCTTCTGCAATTACGACGGCTTCTCGAAGTTCGAGACCCACGTGGGTGAGGACGCCTTCATCGGCTCCGACAGCGCCCTGGTGGCGCCGGTCAAGGTCGGCGACCGCGCCTATGTCGCCACCGGCTCCGTCATCACTGAGGACGTCGCCGAGGACGCCCTGGCCATCGCGCGGCAGCGCCAGGTGGAGAAGCCCGGCTGGGCGATGCGTTTCCGCGCCTCGAAAGGCAAGAAGCCATGAGCGCCGAGGACCAGAAGCGCATCTGCGGCGTCGCGGCCGCCGCCCTGGTGGAGGACGGCATGCTGGTCGGCCTCGGCACGGGCTCGACCGCCAAGCACTTCGTCGACGCCCTGGCCGCCCGGATGGTCAAGGAGGGGCTGAAGATCCGCGCCGTCTCCACCTCCACGGTCACCGAGGATCAGGCTAGAGCCCTCGGCATCCCGCTGCTGACCCTGGACGAGGTCGAGACCATCGACCTGACCGTCGACGGGGCGGACGAGATCGGCCCGGGCCTGTCCCTGATCAAAGGCGGGGGCGGGGCGTTGCTCCGCGAAAAGCTGGTGTGGGAGGCGTCCCGCCGCTGCGTGGTGATCGCCGACGCCGCCAAGCATGTCGTGCGCCTGGGCAAGTTCCCCCTTCCGGTGGAGGTGGTCGCCTTCGGCCACACCGGCACGTCGCGGCGGCTGTTCGACGCCCTGGCCGAATGCGACATCGGGGCGGCGCCCCGCCTGCGGTCCCGCGACGGCCGGCCCTTCATCACCGACAGCGGCAATGTCATCTACGACATCGCCTGCGGGGTGATCGAAGACCCCTCGGCCCTCGCCGACGCCCTGAAGAGCGTCACCGGGGTGGTGGAGCACGGCCTCTTCCTCGACCTCGCCGACGAGGTCCTGATCGGGACGGACTCCGGCGTGGACCGTCGCTCTCCTTAGCGAGGGTCGCCGCTTACAAATCCCTCTCAAGTCATCGAGTTTGCGTTGTCGAGGGACCGGTGATCGACCAGACGTGGTTGGTGGCAGTTTCTGGGGTGGGGCCGTAGAGGCGAATTGTTGGAACGCACACTGGCTTAGGGTCGACCATCGATCGATATTCCCCTGGCAAACTGCCCACCCAACGTGCCCACTCGTGGTCGATCCACCGCGCGATTGCTTGAGCATCACCAATATTGACCTTCGCCTTTCGGGCGCGGGCTTTCGTCATATGAAAGAAAGATTCGTTGAAAGGGTCGATCTTCGGCACATTTATGGGGTCATGTTTGTAGTTTTTAACAAAGTCATTTGCGCAAAAATCAGTTGAGTTTCCGTCTGATCTTAAAAAATCGAACAAATTCCGGGAGTGAATTCCAAAAGACTCGAAATATGAGTTCCAATTCAGTTGAGACTGTTCCTGGAAGATTTTGTTGAACGTGAACCCGAGCATCTCTCGCTCATAAGCGAGATGCTCCCTCAGATATTCGATCTTTTCGGTCTTCGACATCCCAGCCCCCAAGGCCCTCTATCCAATATGGGAAGCGCTGGCTCGCCTGCCCGTTTTCCGACCCGAATATCCTCGGAGAGGGGTTGGTCTAACCGGCAACCTTCATTTGAGGATCGGCTAGGAATCGTCGTCACATCCATTTCTAGGGTCGAATGACGTCGGCCCCGCTGCGGTTGGCGTGCGCGCCGTTTCGCACTAAGCCATCCCCGGCAGTTTCAGGATTACGCTATGGCTGAGTACGACTACGACCTCTTCGTGATCGGCGCCGGCTCGGGCGGTGTTCGGGCGGCCCGGCTGGCGGCCATGACCGGCGCCCGGGTGGCGGTCGCCGAGGAGTACCGCATCGGCGGCACCTGCGTGATCCGCGGCTGCGTGCCCAAGAAGTTCATGGTCTACGCCGCTGAATTCGCCCATGATTTCGAAATCGCCAAGGGCTTCGGCTGGAGCATCCCCGGCGAACCCACCTTCGACTGGCAGAAGTTCCTGAACCACAAGGACGCCGAGATCGCCCGCCTGTCGGGCATCTACGCGGCCAACCTCGCCAAGGCGGGCGCCGACATCTTCCAGGCCAAGGCGCGCTTCCTCGATCCGCACACCATCGAGCTGGTGGGCAAGGAAAAGACGGTCACGGCGGCCAAGATCCTGATCGCCACCGGCGGGCGGCCCAAGCTGCCCGAGATCCCCGGCATCGAGCACGCCATCTCCTCCAACGAGGCCTTCCACCTGCACGACCTGCCCAAGCGCATCCTGGTGGTGGGCGGCGGCTATATCGCCGTCGAGTTCGCGGGCATCTTCCACGGCCTGGGCGTCGACACGACCCTGGTCTATCGCGGCCACAACATCCTGCGCGGTTTCGACGAGGACGTGCGGGCGCACCTGGCCGACGAGCTGGGCAAGCGCGGGCTGAAGGTCGTCCTGTCCTGCCAGCACGAGCGGATCGACAAGGGTCCGAACGGCTTCGTCAGCCACATGGCCGAGGGGCTGCCCATAGAGACCGACCAGGTGATGTTCGCCACCGGCCGCGAACCCTACGTCGAGGGCCTGGGGCTGGAAGCGGCGGGCGTCGCCCTCAACGCCGGGGGCGCCATTGCGGTGGACGACTTCTCCCGCACCAACGTCGAACACATCTGGGCCGTGGGCGATGTCACCGATCGCGTCAACCTGACCCCCGTCGCCATCCGCGAGGGCCACGCCTTCGCCGAGACCGAGTTCTACGGCCGGCCGACCAAGTTCGACCACGCCGACATCGCCACCGCCGTCTTCTCCCAGCCGCCGGTGGGGGTGGTTGGCCTGACCGAGGGCCAGGCGCGGCACGCCTTCAAGAAGGTCGACATCTACCGCACCGCGTTCCGGCCGATGAAGGTCACCTTCGCCGGCCTGCCCGAGCGCACCCTGATGAAGCTGGTGGTCGACGGCGAGACCGACCGCATCCTCGGCTGCCATATCGTCGGCACGGACGGGCCGGAGATGATCCAGCTCGCCGCCATCGCCGTGAAGGCGGGCCTGACCAAGGCCCAGTGGGATTCCACCTGCGCCCTGCATCCGACGGCGGCGGAGGAACTGGTGACCCTGCGCGAGAAATATACGCCGCAAGAGCTCGCGGCCGCCGAATGACCTCGGCCGGGACGCCGATCGAGCCCGATCCCCAGCCGTCCGAACCGCCGACCCGGCTGCTCGGCGTCCTGGCCCTGGCGGTCTGCGTCCTGGCGCCTGTGGTGGCCTATGTCGGCAATCTCGGCTTCGTGCCCCTGATCGCGGCGTCGGGCCTGCTCTGCCTGCCGCTCTGGGCCCGATCGCGCCGCGCCTCCATCGGCGTGGCGATCCTGCTGGCCCTGTTCCTCTGGATGCTCGCCACCACCCGCTGGAGCCCGGTCGTCCCCACCGACTTCCACCGCTACAAGCTGGTGGAGGCCCTCACCCTCCTGAAGCTGACCTTCGAGCTGCCTCTCTACGCCGGCTTCGTCCTGGCCATGGCGGGACTGTCGGGGGAAGACGCCCGCCGGGCCTTGCGGGTCCTGGCCTTCAGCCTGGCGGCCATTGCGGTGATCACCACCCTGGAGGCGGTGACCGGCGGCCAGATCTATCTGCAGATCAAGGCGGCCATCGGCCAGCCCACCCGCGCCGACCTCGCCGCCCGCAATGTCGCCCGCGCGGGCTACGCCCTGGCGGTGCTGTTCTGGCCCACGGCCCTGGTGCTGTGGAAGGGGCCGGGCGGCCGGGTGACCACCCTGGTGCTGCTGGCGGGCGCCGTGGCCGCCGCCGTCCTCTTCGACACCAACGCCGTGGTGGCCGCGGGCCTGGCCTCCGGGGTGGTGTTCGCCATGGTCCGCTACGGCGGGCGCATCGGCGTCCTGGCCTGCATCGGCGGGGTGATGGCCTACCTCGCCCTTGCGCCCCTCGCCGCGGACCTGCTGGCGGCGCCAGGCGTTGTGCAGGAGGGCGGGGACAGGCTCTCCTGGCTGGCCCGCCTGCAGATCTGGAACCACGCCGCGCACCTGATCGAGCAGAAGCCCCTGTTCGGCTGGGGCATGGACGCCAGCCGGTCCTTCGCCGGCATCCCCTTGCATCCTCACGACGCCGCCCTGCAGCTCTGGCTGGAGCTCGGCCTCGTCGGCGTGGCCCTGGTCGGCCTGTTCTGGGGCTGGGTCTTCATCGGCGTGGAGCGGCTGCAGCGCATGGACCCGGCGGTCGCGGCCGCCGGCGCGGCCTCGGCCTCGGCCTATCTGACCATCGGCGCCCTCAGCTTCGGCGTCTGGCAGGAGTGGTGGCTGGCCCTGGGCGCCCTGACCTTCGCGGTGGTCCTGCTGCTGGCGCGCTCGCGGGACCTGCCGGTCCGGGGCGACGCCCCGGCCGAAGCTGAGCCGGAAGGCCAACCGGCTGCGGCCTGACCCTGGCCGTTTTGCGCGGCGGACCTATATCGCCTATAACCGCCGCCCTTTTTGACCCTGACCTTTGAGCAGTTCCATGACCGAGCGCTGGGCGCCCTCCAGTTGGAGATCCAAGCCCGCCAAGCATATCCCGGCGGACTATCCCGACACCGCGGCCCTGGCCCAGGTGGAGGACACCCTGCGCGGCATGCCGCCGCTGGTGTTCGCAGGCGAAGCGCGCCGGCTGAAGTCGCTGCTCGGCGACGTGGCGAACGGCAAGGCCTTCCTGCTGCAGGGCGGGGACTGCGCCGAGAGCTTCAAGGAGTTCTCCGCCAACAACATCCGCGACACCTTCCGCCTGCTGCTGCAGATGGCCGTGGTCCTGACCTTCGCCGGCGGCAAGCCCGTGGTGAAGGTCGGCCGCATCGCGGGCCAGTTCGCCAAGCCGCGCTCCTCGCCGGTCGAGGTCAAGGACGGGGTCGAGCTGCCGTCCTATCGCGGCGACAACATCAACGGCATGGACTTCACGGCTGAGGAACGCACCCCTGACCCGCAGCGCCTCTTACGCGCCTACGGCCAGGCCGCCTCGACCCTGAACCTGCTGCGGGCCTTCGCCACCGGCGGCTACGCGGACCTGCACAACGTCCACCGCTGGACCCTGGACTTCGTCGAGGGCAGCCCGCAGGGCGCGCGCTATCGCGCCCTGTCGGACAAGATCGGCGAGACGCTGGACTTCATGAGCGCGGTCGGCGTGACCCCCGAAAGCCACCCGACCCTGCACCAGGTCGAGTTCTTCACCAGCCACGAGGCCCTGCTGCTGGGCTTCGAGGAAGCCATGACCCGCGTCGATTCCACATCGAGCGACTGGTACGACACCTCGGCCCACCTGCTGTGGATCGGCGAGCGCACCCGCCAGCTGGACGGGGCCCACATCGAGTTCTGCAAGGGGATCAAGAACCCCATCGGCATGAAGGTCGGCCCGTCGGTCGAGCCCGAAGAGCTGATCCGGCTGATCGACGCCCTGAACCCGGCCAACGAGGCCGGCCGCCTGACGCTCTACGGCCGCTTCGGCTCCGACAAGATCGAGGCGCGCCTGCCGGCCCTGATGGCCGCGACCAAGCGCGAGGGCCGCTCCGTTGTCTGGGCCACCGACCCGATGCACGGCAACACCCTGACGGCCAACAACGGCTACAAGACCCGCCCCTTCGAGCGGATCCTGTCGGAGGTGAAGAGCTTCATCGACGTCGCCCGCGCCGAAGGGGTGCATCCGGGCGGGGTGCATTTCGAGATGACGGGGCAGAACGTCACCGAATGCCTCGGCGGCGCGCGCATGCTGAGCGAGGGCGATCTCGGCGACCGCTACCACACCCACTGCGACCCGCGCCTCAACGCCGACCAGAGCCTGGAGCTGGCTTTCCTGGTGGCCGAGAAGTTGAAGGAGACGCAAGGGTCGGGACGGGCGCAGGCGGCCGAATAGGGCGGCCGAGCAGGCCTCCCGACTGGACCTCGACTGGACCTGGACTAGACCTTGCCCTTGCCCGCGGGGGCGCCGGTTGCGCAGGCGCCGGCCGCGCCCTCCTCGCGCTCGCGGGCGGAGAGCAGGCGCCAGCCGCCGGGACGCAGGACCTCCAGGGGCTCGAAGCGGGCCTTGTAGGCCATCTTCTCGCTGCCCGAGACCCAGTAGCCCAGATAGACGTAAGGCACGCCCAGGCGGCTCGCCTGCCGCACGTGGTCGAGGATCACGAAGGAGCCGAGGCTGCGCTTGGCGAGCGGCGGGTCGTAGAAGCTGTAGACCAGCGACAGCCCGTCCGAGAGGGCGTCCACCAGCACGCAGGCGGCGAGGTCGCCGGGTCCCCGGTCTTCTGACTTGATCCGGTATTCCAGGACGTGGGTGCGGACCGTGGTGTCCTCGACCATGGCCACGTAGTCGAGCCAGCTCATGTCGGCCATGCCGCCCTCGGCGTGGCGGGCCCCGAGGTAGCGCTTCAGGAGCTCGAACTGCTCGAGGGTGGCCTCGGCCTCGACCAGGTGGCAGGCCAGGTCGTCGTTGCGGTCGAGGACCCGCCGCTCGGAGCGGGAGAAGACGTAGTCGTTCACCGGTATCCGCGCCGAGACGCAGGAGTCGCAGGACTCGCAAGCCGGGCGGTAGGCGATGTTCTGCGAACGGCGGAAACCGACCTGGGTCAGGGCGTCGTTCACCGAGGCGCCTTCGGACATCGGCAGATGCGCGAAAACCTTCCGCTCATCACGGCCGGGCAGGTACGGGCAAGGCGATGGCGCCGTCAGGAAGAACCGTAGCTGGCGCGTCACGAAATGCTGCGTCACGTGGTGCGGACCCTGTCCCTCATCGATCGTCCGGACTCATATAATCTCGATTAGCGCCCAGGGTCAGTCCGGCTGCAAGGGCTTGCCCCTCACGGGCGCGTGTTGAACCACCCAAACGCTTGCGTTGCGGTCGATCATGCCCCGCGCAAGGCGGGAACCGGACGCGAAAACTATGGCCCATGGTTGGGCGGCAGAACCGGCTTTTCGCGCAGCAGCACGATAGCGATGCGGCGATTGCCGGGCAGGGTCGGATCGTCGGTGTAGAGCGGATCGGAATTGGCCTTGCCCGCCACCTGGTAGATGCGGTCCGGATCGACGCCGGCCTGCTGCAGCACGTTGCGCGAGGCGTTGGCGCGGGCCGAGGACAGGGACCAGTCGTCGGTCTTGCTGGAGCCCATCAGGCCCGACGAGGTGTGGCCCGAGATCGAGATGCGGTTGTGCAACTGGTTGATGACCTTGGCGATCGACCGCAGCAGCAGACGCGCCCGGTCGTTGGGCTGGGACGAGCCCTCGTTGAACATGGCCCGGCCTTCCTGGTCGACCAGCTGGATGCGCAGGCCTTCCGGCGTCACGTCGACCAGCACCTGCTTCGACAGCTCCGCCAGTTCGGGCAGGTTCTGCATGGCCTGGCGCAGGGACTGGGCCGCGCTCTCGAATTCGTCGGCTTCACGCTTTTCGGCCGCCTCGCGGGCCGCTTCGGCCGCGGCCTGGGAAACGCCGCCGGAGGCTCCGGCCTGGCTGCTCTTGCCCGCATCCTCGACGTTGGGGGGCGCTTCGGGGGCCAGCTGCGAGATCACGCTCTGCGAACCGTCGCTCTTCACGCCCTGGTCGCCCAGGGCCGTGCCGCCCAGGATGCCGCCGGTGCCGCTGGTGGATTCGGAGACGCTGGCGGGGGCGAAATAGTCGGCGATGCCGCGCTTCTGTTCGGGGGAGGTGGTGTTGATCAGCCACATCAGCAGGAAGAACGCCATCATGGCGGTCACGAAATCGGCGTAGGCGACTTTCCAGCCGCCGCCGTGGTGGCCGCCGCCGACAACCTTCTTGACCTTCTTGATCAGGATCGGCGCTTCGCCGTACGACGCCATGACGCGACAGTCCCCCGCTATTCAGCGCCATGCTTAACGGGCGGGTCGTTAAGAGGCCGTTTCCCATCCCGCCTTCGGAGCACGCCAAATGAAGATCGGTTTCGTCGGCCTGGGGGTGATGGGCTTTCCCATGGCCGGGCATCTGGCCGCCGCCGGCCATGAGCTCGCGGTGTTCAACCGCAGCCCCGACAAGGCCCTGCGCTTCGTGCTTGAGCACGGCGGGACCGCCGCCACCACGGTGGCGGAAGCCGCGCACGGGGCCGAGATGCTGGTCCTGTGCGTCGGCAATGACGACGACGTCCGCGAGGTCGTAGGGCAGGCGCTGGAGCATCTGGCCCGAGGCGCGGTGATCGTCGATCACACCACCACCTCGGCCAAGCTGGCGCGCGAGATGGCCGAGCGGGCGGAGGCCGTGGGACGCTCCTTCGTCGACGCTCCCGTTTCCGGCGGCCAGGCGGGGGCGGAAAAGGGAATCCTCACCGTCATGGCCGGCGCCGAGCCGGCGGCCTTCGCCCGGGCCGAGGAGATGCTCGCCGCCTACGCCCGCACCATCCGCCGTATCGGCGAACCGGGGGCGGGCCAGCTGGCCAAGATGGTCAACCAGATCGCCATCGCCGGGGTGCTGCAGGGCCTGGCCGAGGCGATCCACTTCGCCGAGACCGCCGACCTCGACACCGACGCCGTGTTCGAGGCCATCTCCAAGGGCGCGGCCCAGTCCTGGCAGATGGAAAACCGCTGGGGGACCATGGTCGAGGGCCGCTTCGACTTCGGCTTCGCGGTGGACTGGATGCGCAAGGACCTGGGCATCGCGCTCAACGAGGCCCGCTCCAACGGCGCGCGCCTGCCGGTCTGCGCCGTGGTCGACCAGTTCTACGCCGAGGTCCAGGCCATGGGCGGACGCCGCTGGGACACCTCGAGCCTGGTGGCGCGGCTCAGGAAGAGCTGACCTTCAGGGAGCCAGGCCCAGCGTCCGTCCCGGCATGCCGCCGGCGTCCACGTAATATTTCCCACCGTACCGCTGCAGGTTCAGGACGGTGACGAAGCCATTGGGGGCGCGGGCCGAGCGGATGGTGCTGCGCGAGGCGGCCGCGGGGGCGGGCGCGCCGGCGAGGCTCTCGGCGATCACCCGGCCGACCAGCCTGCCCTTGGGCGGCAGGGGCAGGCCCAGGATCCTGGCCGCCGTCGGGGCGACGTCGGCGTTGCTGACCGGGGCGGGATTGCGGAAACGGGTTTTGAAGGACGGGCCGACGGCGGCCATGAAGTTGTGGGTGTCCGCCCGGCCGAACGTCCCGTGGCCGCCCTGGCCCTGCTGCAGGTCGGTGTCGGCGACGTCCACGCCGCAAAGCTCGGGCTGGGCGCAGCCGGTGGAATGGGAGCGGAAGCCGATCACAATGGCCGGACGCTGGGTGAGGGCGGCGCCCTTCAGGCCGATGGCGCTGAGCGGCAGGGCGCCGGGGAGGGGACCCAGGGCGTCGTCCACGAAGAGGGCGGCGGTGTAATCCTGGGCGGTCAGGAAGGCGACGATGCGCCGGGCCACGGCCTTGGCGTTCGCCTTCGGCAGCCAGATCAGGTCCGCGCCGCCGTTGCCCCCGATCACCAGCTCCGGGGCTTTGGGATCGGCGCCGAGGATGGCGCTTCCTCGCTTTGGATGGCCATTTTCGAGCGGTTCGCCGCCGGGTTCGAACACGGGCAGGTTCAGCGCCTTACCCAGGTCCAGGGCCAGGAAGCCGGGCGGCAGGAACCCCGCCGGCACGTCCGGATAGCGCGCCTTGGCCGAGGCGCTCCCCGCGCTCTCTTTCGAGATGGTGGAGAAGCCGTGGTCGGCGGTGACGAGGATATCCGTGGCGCCATCGAGCCCCTGGTCCTTCAGCGCCTGGCGCAGGGCCCCCAGGGTCGCCGAGGCGTTGCGGACCCCGGCGAGGCCCGTCGGGCCGTTGATCCCGGGGGTGAGGCTGTTGAGGCTGTCTCCCTGGTTGTGCTGGCTGCCGTCGGGGTCCCGCGACCAGAACACCATGACGAAGGGCTTGCCTCCGGCCTTGAACCTGGGGAGCAGCACCTTGGCGACGACGCCGACGAACCAGGCCTGCTGCACGACATTGGCGGTCGTCGTGCCCGGAACCGTCGAGGTCCCCTGCCGCCCGTTGTCGCCGCGTCCCGGGGCGGCGGTCTCCAGGCCGGCGGCCTTCAGGGCGTCCGGGAGCCAGGCCGGTATGGCGATGCCGCCCTCATGGCCCGTGGTGTCGTCCAGGATCACGGTCGATTTGCCGTCCCGCGCGCTCACGTCCTGGATGGCGACGGGGCCGAGCTTGCCCACCGCGGCGGTGGAATAGCCCCGCTTGCGGGCGGCCTCTAGCAGGCTGGTCTCGTTGAGATAATCACCGGCGAAGCGCTCGTTCATCAGCCCCAGCGCCGCGTCGTTCTCCAGCCCGATGATGAGACCGGTGGCCGGCGAGGGCAGGGCCGGCTCGCCCGCGAACACGCTGTTGCCGAAGTCGCCGGTGTCCCCGAACCGGTGGCCGGTGGCGATGGCCGAGGCGTTGGGGGTGGTGACGGTCGGGAACAGGGAGTGGCTGTTGGCGAGGTCCACGCCCTCGCTCCGCAGGGCCGCCAGTTCGGGGGCGCTCTCGGGCGTGACGATGCCGGAGCGCAGCCCGTCGGCGACGAAGATGATGACGTTGTGAGGCGTCGGCGCGGTTCGCCCGCTCCCCGCCAGCCCTGCCGCCATGACGGCGGCGACGGCCAGGGCCGCCCACCTTCCACGTCTCATGTCTTGTTCCCCACGCCGGAAGCATGGAGCAGAACCACAGCCGTGCGACAGCCATAAAACGGCGCCCGGGCCGGTCCCGGCTCAGGCGCCCAGAAGTCGGGCGGCCCTGGGCGCGAAATAGCTGATGATCCCGGCGCAGCCCGCGCGCTTGAAGCTGGTCAGGCTCTCCAGGATCGCCCGTTCCTCGTCGATCCAGCCGTTCTGGGCGGCGGCCATGATCATGGCGTACTCCCCCGAGACCTGGAACGCGAAGGTCGGCATGGAGAAGGCCTCGACCACCCGCCGCACGATGTCCAGGTAGGGCATGCCCGGCTTGACCATGACCATGTCGGCGCCCTCGGCGATATCCATGGCGACCTCCCGCAGGGCCTCCTCGGTGTTCCCGGGGTCCATCTGGTAGGTCTTCTTGTCCCCCTGCAGCGCCACCGCCGTGCCGATGGCCTCGCGGTAAGGGCCATAGAAGGCCGAGGCGTACTTGGCCGCATAGGCCATGATCATCACGTCCTGATGGCCTTCGGCCTCGAGGGCTGCACGAAGGGCGCCGACCCGCCCGTCCATCATGTCGGAGGGCGCGAGGATGTCGCAGCCGGCCCGGGCCTGCATCAGCCCCTGCTCGACCAGCCGCTCGATAGTGGGATCGTTCAGGATGCGCCCGCCCTCGAGCAGGCCGTCGTGGCCGTGGTCGGTGAACGGGTCCAGCGCCACGTCGCACATGATCCCGACCTCGGGGGCGGCGTCCTTCATGGCCTTGACCGCGCGGGCGATCAGGCCGTCGGGATCGGCGGCGCTGCTGCCTCTGGCGTCCTTCTTCTCCCCGTCGATGTAGGGGAAGACCGCGATGGCTGGGATGCCGAGGGCGCGGGCCTCCTTGGCGGCGGCGGCGGCCCGGGCCACTGAAAGGCGCGAGGTTCCGGGCATGGCGGCGATGGGGATCTCCGCATCAGGCCCGTCGTGGACCACCATCGACCAGATCAGGTCGGCGGGGGAAACCGTGCTTTCGCGCACCAGCCGGCGAATCCAGTCGGCCTGGCGCAGGCGGCGGGGGCGAAGGTGGGGATAGGGCGCAAGCGGGGCGCGGGACATGCGGGCTCCGGACTCAGTCGTCGTCGTCATAGGCGTCATGGCCGATCGGGCGGCTCCCGACCAGCTTGATGAAGCCGAAAGCCGAGGCGAGCATCGACCACACCCAGCTTCCGACGACCAGAACCACGGCGGCGGCGAACAGGGACCAGCCCACGGTCGCACCCGTGGTGTCGGTCATGCCGAGGCCCCGGATGAAACCGTTCCACTCCGCCGGCAGGAAGCGCAGCAGCTCCACCAGCCCGAGGGCGGCGGCCCCGAAGGCGGCGATGCAGCCGAGGCAGAACATCACCACGCAGGTCCAGAAGATACCGACCTGGAAGCGGTAGTGGCTCGCGATCATCCCGCCTGCGCCCCGCCGGTGAGAATAGGCGAGGGCGACGGCCACCAGCCCCGGAATGGCGAAGAAGAACGGGGAGACGAACAGCAGGGCGTAGCCCGCGAACCCCACACTCCGGTCGAAGTGGTGCTCCAGGAAATCGCCTTCGATCGGCCGGGCCATGGCCCCTCGCGTTTGCTAGAGTGGGCGCTTCCCGAACAGTTCCGGCGCGCCCATGCCCGACGACAGTATCATCGCCCGCGTCGAAGGCCGAACCGCACGGCTCAGCCTCAACCGGCCCCAGGCCATCCACGCCCTGACGCTGGAGATGTGCCGGTCCATGACCGAGGCCCTGCTGGCCTGGCGGGACGATCCGGCCATAGACCTCGTGCTGATCGACCACGCCTCGGGGCGGGGCTTCTGCGCCGGGGGCGACGTGCGCGTCGCGGCTGAGAGCGGCAAGGGCGACGGCACGGCCGCCCGTGAATTCTTCCACACCGAATACCGCCTCAACGCCCTGCTGTTTTCCTACCCCAAGCCGGTCGTGGCCATGATGGACGGGATCGTCATGGGCGGCGGGGTAGGGGTGTCGCTGCCCGCCCGCTACCGGGTCGCCACCGAGCGGACGGTCCTGGCCATGCCGGAGGGGGCGATCGGCCTTTTCCCCGACGTGGGCGCGGGCTGGTATCTGCCGCGGCTGCTGGGCCGGACCGGTCTGTGGATGGCCCTGACCGCCGCGCGCCTGAGGGCCGCCGACTGCCTGCTGCTGGGCCTCGCCACGGACCACGTGCGCAGCGCCGACATCGAGGCGGTCAAGGCCGAGATCGTCGCCAGGCCCGATCAGATCGAGGAGATCCTGACCCGCTACGATGCCGACGCGGGCGAGCCGCCGGTGGGCCTTGTCCGCGACCGCATCGACGCCCTGTTCGGCAGGCCCAGCCTCGACGCCATCGTCGTCGCCTTGGACGCCGATGGTTCGCAATGGGCTCTGGGCCAACTCGCCGCCATCCGGGCCCATTCGCCCCAGACCATGCAGGTCGCCTTCCGCCTGTTCCGCCACGGGGAGGCGATGCAGGGCTTCGAGGAGGAAATGGCCCTCGAATACGCGATCGCCGCCCGACTCAGCGCCAGCCACGACTTCATCGAGGGGGTCCGCGCCGTTCTGGTGGACAAGGACAACGCCCCCCGCTGGGATCCGGCGGAGATCGAGGGGGTGGATGAGGCCCGCCTGGCGGCGATCTTCGCGCCCCTGCCGCCCGGAGAGGTGTGGACGCCCTTGCCGAACCCGGGCGAAAAGGCCAGCTTCCGCGACGGTTAGGCCTGCGCCGCGGGTTTAACTGGAGAGGGCGCCGCGAAGGGGCTGCGTAAGACAGCCTGAATGCGGTCAAGTGGGGGCCCGCTTAACTGCCGAACAATCGGGAAGGAACCTGAAATGAGACTGAGAACCGCGGCTCTTGCCGCCGGAGTGTCGCTTCTGTTCGGGACTGTGGCGGGGGTCGCGCTGGCCCAGCCCGCCTTTGTGACCGCATCCGTCGCCGACGCGGGCCGTCCCGCAAACGACACGGCTCGGGACGTGAACCGCAAGCCTGCCCAGGTGCTGGCCTTCGCCGGCGTGAAGCCCGGCGACAAGGTCGGCGAGATCATGCCGGGCGGCGGCTATTATACCCGCCTGCTCGCCAAGATCGTCGGTACGGGCGGCAAGCTCTACGCCATCATGCCGCCGCCGCGCGCGGGCGGCCCCCCGGGTGGGGGCGGCGACGCTCTGAAGGCCATCGGACCGCAGGTGACGGTGATAAGCTCGCCCAACCTAGCGCCGACCGCGGAGATCACCGAGAAGCTGGACCTGATCTGGACCTCGGAGAACTACCACGACTTCCACAACAGCTTCGGAGGCGGGGCGCCCGCCGACATCGCGGCCTTCAACAAGGCGGTGTTCGATGCGCTGAAGCCGGGCGGGGTCTTCCTGGTCGAGGACCATGCGGCCGCCAACGACGCGCCGCCGACGGCGACCTCGGCCCTGCACAGGATCAATCCGAATCAGGCGATCGCCGAGCTGACCGCCGCGGGCTTCAGGCTGGAGGCCCGCTCGGACGTCCTGCGCAACCCCAACGACGATCATACCAAGCCCGGAGGCGACCCGAGCATCCGCGGTCAGACGGACAAGTTCCTGCTGAAACTTCGCAAGCCGGGTTGATCAGGATCAAGGACCGCCTTGGTTGCGCCACGTCATGGTGCGACCAAGGCGACTCCCCCGCTGGACGCCTAGAACTAACGGTGCGAAAACAGCGCCGCCTAAAATTTGAACGGCCCGCCTAGGGTCGCTGCTGTCAGGTTTTCGTGAGTATGAACCCGGTTGATTACAAGGCGGCCTTCCGGAGCGCGGTCGATCAGATCCGCAGTGAAGGGCGCTATCGCGTCTTCGCCGACCTGAAACGGCACCGCGGCAACTTCCCCCACGCCACCTGGGTCGGCCCCGACCTTGAGCGCGAAGTCGTGGTCTGGTGCTCGAACGACTACCTCGGCCAGGGCCAGAACCCCGTCGTGCTCGACGCCATGCATGCGGCCATCGACGCCGCCGGCTCCGGCTCGGGCGGCACCCGCAACATCTCCGGCACCACCCACTACCATGTCGAGCTGGAGCACGAGCTCGCCGACCTGCACGGCAAGGACGCGGCCCTGCTCTTCACCTCGGGCTATGTGGCCAACGAGGCGACCCTGTCGTCCCTGGCGCGTATCCTGCCCGGCCTGATCATCTTCTCGGACTCCGAGAACCACGCCTCGATGATCGCCGGCATCCGCAACGGCAAGGCCGAGCGGCATATCTTCCGCCACAACGACCTCGACCACCTCGAGAAGCTGCTGGCCGCCGCCCCGGCGGACGCGCCCAAGCTGGTGGCCTTCGAGAGCGTCTATTCCATGGACGGGGACATCGCCGACATCGGCGCCACCGCGGCCCTGGCCAAGAAGTACGGCGCCATCACCTATCTGGACGAAGTGCACGCGGTCGGCATGTACGGGCTGCGCGGCGCCGGCGTCGCCGAGCGCGACGGGGTGATGGACCAGATCGACATCATCGAGGGCACCCTCGGCAAGGCCTTCGGCGTCATGGGCGGCTATATCGCCGGCGATGTCGACATGGTCGACGCGGTCCGCCTCTACGCCGCGGGCTTCATCTTCACCACCTCCCTGCCGCCGGCTCTGACCGCCGGGGCGCTGGCGAGCGTGAAGTACCTGAAGGCCCACAACGAGCTTCGCATCCGCCACCAGGAGCGCGCAGAAACCCTGAAGCGCCGCTTCAAGGAAGCCGGCCTGCCGGTCATGCCCTCGGTCAGCCACATCGTTCCGGTGCTGGTCGGCGATCCCGTGCACTGCAAGCTGGTCTCGGACGCGCTGCTGGCCGAGCACGGCATCTATGTGCAGCCGATCAACTATCCGACGGTCCCCAAGGGCACCGAGCGTCTGCGTTTCACCCCGACGCCGTTCCACGACGACACCATGATGGACCATCTGGTCAAGACGATGGACGCGCTCTGGACCCGCTGCAACGTGAAGCGCCACGGCATGGCGGCCTGACGCCGGTTCCAGTCAGTAACAGCAAGGCCCCGGCCAGTGATGGCCGGGGCCTTTTCTATTCTGGGTCCGGGGTGGGTCAGCCGCGGGCGCGGCGGACGCCCTTGCCCAGGCCGATCTTCTTGGCGAACTCCGACCGGCGGGTGGCGTAGGCCGGAGCCACCATCGGATATTCGGGCGGCAAACCCCATTTGCGCCGGTACTCGTCCGGGCTGAGATTGAACTTCGAGCGCAGGTAGCGCTTCAGCATCTTCAGCCTTTTGCCGTCCTCCAGGCACACGATGTAGTCGTCGTTCACCGAGCGGCTGATCGGCACGGCCGGCTTCTGCTTTTCGGCGGGGCGGGGCGGCTCGGCCTTGCCCAGGCCGGAAAACGACTGGTGAACCGACCGGATCAATTCTGGCAGGATGGACGAATTCACGGTATTGTTCGCCACAAAAGAGGCGACCACTTCGCTGCTCAGTCGAAGCAGGTCTTCTTCGTCCATGACGGCGGCATTTTCTTGTGAATTCATGACTATGCCCTTGGTTTCCTCTCAGCCAGTTCTCCGATTCGGGAGTGGGCTGGTAGCGGATACGTGTCGAAGTCATCAAATGATGAAGCTTCCAGGTCTTCGGCCTTACGTCAGGTGCAACGCGCCGGCGTTTGACGAGGTTCCGTTAAGCGTGGGGATGGACGCCATTGCTTGAAGCGATTTGGGCGCGTAAACCCCGCCATCCACTTTTCCAGCCGAGTGCAGCCCGTGACCGTCCCCGTGAATCCCGTCGGGTCTCGACCCGATTTCTTCTCCGCGCCCCTGAAGGGCAGCGATCCGGAAATGGCCGAGGCCATCGCCGGCGAGCTGAAGCGCCAGCAGCAGCACATCGAGCTGATCGCCTCGGAGAACATCGTCAGCCGGGCCGTGCTGGAGGCCGCCGGCTCGGTCCTGACCAACAAATATGCGGAAGGCTATCCGGGCCGCCGCTACTACGAGGGCTGCGAGGAAGTGGATGTGGCCGAGGCCATCGCCATCGACCGCGCCAAGCGCCTGTTCAACTGCGCCTTCGCCAACGTCCAGCCGCACTCCGGCTCCCAGGCCAACCAGGCGGTCTACATGGCGCTGATGAAGCCGGGCGACGCCTTCATGGGCCTGGACCTGGCGGCCGGCGGCCACCTGACCCACGGGAGCCCGGTCAACCAGTCCGGCAAGTGGTTCCGCCCGGTCCCTTACACCGTGCGCAAGCAGGATCAGGTGATCGACTACGACGCCATGGCCGAGACCGCCGAGCGGGAGAAACCCAAGCTGATCATCGCCGGGGGCACCGCCTACGGCCGCATCATCGACTTCGAGCGCTGCCGCCAGATCGCCGACAGCGTCGGGGCTTATCTGATGGTGGACATGGCCCACTTCGCGGGGCTCGTCGCCGGGGGCGTCTATCCGAGCCCGCTGCCGCACGCCCATGTGGTGACCACCACCACCCACAAGACCCTGCGCGGCCCCCGCGGCGGCATGATCCTCTCGGTGGACGAGGAAATCGGCAAGAAGATTAACCGCGCCGTCTTCCCGGGCATCCAGGGCGGGCCCCTGATGCACACCATCGCCGCCAAGGGCGTGGCCTTCGGCGAGGCCCTGCAGCCGGAGTTCAAGCTCTACGCCAAGCAGGTAATGGACAACGCCCAGGCGCTGGCCAACGCCCTGATCTCGCACGGCCTGGCCATCGTTTCGGGAGGCACCGACAGTCACCTGATGCTGGTGGACCTGCGGCCCAAGGGCGACGCCATCACCGGCAAGGCGGTGGCCGCCAGCCTCAACCGGGCGTACCTCACCTGCAACTACAACGGCGTGCCGTTCGACCCGAAGCCGCCGCTGGTGACGTCCGGCATCCGCCTGGGCACCCCGGCCTCCACCACGCGCGGCTTCCGCGAGGCGGAGTTCCGCAAGGTGGCCGAGCTGATCGCCCGCGTGACCGACGGGGTGGTGGCCAACGGCGAAGCGAACGAGGCGGTCGAGGCCGAAGTCCGCGCCGAAGTGCTGGACCTTACGCGGCGTTTCCCCATCTATAGCTAAGCGTGGCCGTCCGGCTCGCTAGGTCTTGTGAGGGCCAAGCCTCGTGAAGTGCCCCTTCTGCGGCCATCTTGAGAGCCAGGTGAAGGATTCTCGCCCGTCCGAGGACGGCGCGGTCATCCGCCGCCGCCGCTCGTGCCCGGAGTGCGAGGGCCGTTTCACCACCTTCGAGCGGGTGCAGCTGCGCGAGCTGACCATCGCCAAGCGGTCGGGCCGGCGCGCGCCCTTCGACCGCGAGAAGCTGATGCGCTCGATCTCCATCGCCATGCGCAAGCGCCCGATCGATCCGGAGCGGGTCGAGCGGATGGTCTCCACCATCGTCCGCCAGCTGGAGAGCCGGGGCGAGACCGAGATCCCGTCGAATGTGGTTGGCGAACTGGTGATGAAGGCGCTGAAGTCCCTCGATGAGGTGGCCTATGTCCGCTACGCCTCGGTCTACCGCGACTTCCGCGAAACCGACGACTTCGCCCGCTTCCTGGGCGAAGAGGGCTTGAGCGACCGAGAGGAAGAGTCCGAGTGAATCCCGAGGCCGGACCGAGGATGGGCGCGCGTGCGCGCCAGGCCCGCTCCGTGGCCCGTCTGGCCGCGGTCCAGGCCCTCTATCAGATGGAGGTCGCGGGGGCGGGCGCCGAACTGGTTCTGCGCGAGTTCACCGACCACCGGTTCGGCGCGGAGATGGACGGCAAGACCATGGCCGAGGCCGACGAGGCCTTCTTCCAGGAGATCGTCCGCGGGGTGGTGGAGGACCAGGTCCGCATCGACCGCGCCATCGCCCGCCGGCTGAACGCCTCGTGGAAGCTGGAGCGCCTCGACGCCACCTTGCGCGCTCTGCTGCGCTCGGGGACCTACGAGCTGTTCCACCGGGGCGACGTGCCCTCCGAGGTGGCGATCAACGAATACGTCGAGCTGGCCAAGGCATTCTTCGACCCCTCCGACGCCGGCTTCGTCAATGCGGCGCTGGACGCCATAGCGCGGGATGCGCGCGGCTGAGATGTCCGTCCCTCCGGACGAATTCGAGACCATCGCCCGCCTGTTCAGGCCCCTGACCGGGGGCGCTCCCGAAGCCTTTGGCCTGATGGATGACGCGGCGGCGATCCCGTCCCGGCCGGGCCATGACCTGATCGTCACCAAGGACGCCCTGGTGGCGGGAGTGCATTTCCTCGAAGGCGACCCGCCGGGCCTGATCGCGCGGAAGCTCCTGCGCACCAACCTGTCTGACCTGGCGGCCAAGGCGGCCGAGCCCTTCGCCTATTTCCTCGCCGTCTCCTGGCCTGAGAGCGCGGACTGGGCTTACCGCGAGGCCTTCGCCGCGGGTCTCGCCGAGGACCAGGCGACCTATGGGGTGAAGCTCCTCGGCGGCGACACCACCTCGACCCGAGGTCCGCTGACGGCCAGCGTCACCCTGCTGGGCTGGACGCCGTCGGGGCGCATGGTCCCGCGCGGCGGGGCCCGGCCCGGCGATATCGTCTTGGTCTCCGGGACCATAGGCGACGGCGGCCTGGGGCTGGAGGCGGCGAGGGGATCTCTCGGTCTTCCAGCCTCTGACGTGGAATGGCTCGCCGCACGCTACCGTCTTCCCGAGCCGCGCCTGACCCTGCGCCAGGCCCTGCGCGACCACGCGAGCGCCGCCGCCGACGTCTCGGATGGATTGATCGCCGACGCGGGCCATATCGGCGATGCGAGCGGGGCGGGGATCGAGATCGACCTCGACCGCCTGCCTCTGTCCGCCCCAGCCGCCGCCTGGCTTGCCCGTCAGCCTGATCCGGCTGCGGCGCGGCTGCATCTGGCGACTGCCGGAGACGACTACGAAGTGGTCTGCACCGCCAGGCCGGAAGCGGCCGACGGCCTGATGGCGGGGGCGAACACGCCGCTGACGGTCATTGGACGGGTCGTCGAAGGGCAGGGGACCAAGGTGTTCAGCGGCGGTCTCGCCGTCCCCGTGGTGAGCTCCGGCTGGCGTCACCGCTAGGGGGCTTGCGCGCGCCGGCCGATTCCATCGACCCTGCGCGGATGCGCAACCTCGTCCTGCTGCCCCTCGTCGCCGCCCTGATGGCCACGCCGGCCCTGGCCTCCGAGAAGGAGGGCAAGAAACCGGAAACGGCCCAGGGCCAGTACGTCGACCTGGCGACGGTGGCCATGCCGATCGTCTTCCAGGGTCGACTGATCAACTACATCTTCGTCAGCGTGCGGTTGAACCTGCGGAACAACGCCGACGCCATGGCGATGCGCTCGAAGGAGCCGTACTTCCGCGACGCCCTAGTGCGCGCAGCCCACCGCACGCCCTTCATCCGCCAGGACGATTTCACCCGCGTCGACGAGCGCATGCTCTCCTCGACCATGATCGCCGAGGCCGGCCGGATCGTCGGCGCCGGCGTGGTCACCAGCGTCGCCGTGACCAACCAGACCGCGCAAAAGCGGGTCGGGCTGCCCAAGCCGCCGGGGAAGACCTGAAGGCAGGATTGAGCCCCGATAAGTGAGTGCAGTTGCGTCCGCGGCGCGGTTTTGGCACTACTCGCCGACTTTTTTCCACCGGGGGCGAATTTTCGTCCCCGACCCAACGGGCCGGGGCGGGACTTCCGCGGCTCTGATCATCCGGACGGCGACGTTCGATTCGCGGGTTTTGCCCGCATCCTGATTTGAGGGGCGATTATGACGGAGCTTCTACTGGTCATCGCGGCCGGCGCGCTGGCGGTGATCTACGGCGTGGTCCAGACCGGGGCGCTGATGCGCCTCTCTCCGGGCAATGCGCGGATGCAGGAAATCGCCGCGGCGATCCAGGAGGGCGCCCAGGCCTATCTGAAGCGCCAGTACACCGCGATCGGCATCGTCGGCCTGGTCGTCCTGGCCGTGCTGTTCTTCCTGATCGGCCCGCTGTCGGCCGGCGGTTTCCTGATCGGCGCGGTCCTGTCGGGCGCGGCCGGCTTCGTCGGCATGCTCATTTCGGTCCGCGCCAATGTGCGCACGGCCCAGGCCTCCTCCGAGAGCCTGGCCAAGGGCCTGTCCACCGCCTTCACCTCCGGCGCCGTCACCGGCATGCTGGTGGCGGGCTTCGCCCTGATCGGCGTGGCCGGCTATTACGCCGTGCTGACCGGCCCGATGGGCCTTGAAGCCACTGGCCGCGAAGTCGTCGACGCCCTGGTCTCGCTGGGCTTCGGCGCCTCCCTGATCTCCATCTTCGCCCGTCTCGGCGGCGGCATCTTCACCAAGGGCGCCGACGTCGGCGGCGACATGGTGGGCAAGGTCGAGGCCGGCATTCCCGAGGACGATCCTCGCAACGCGGCGACCATCGCCGACAACGTGGGCGACAACGTCGGCGACTGCGCCGGCATGGCCGCCGACCTGTTCGAGACCTATGCGGTGACCACCGTCATCACCATGGTGCTGGCGACGATCCTGTTCCGCACCAATGAGGCGGTGCACTCGCTGATGCTCCTGCCGCTGGCCATCTGCGGCGTCTGCATCGTCACCTCGATCATCGGCACTTTCGCGGTCCGCCTCGGCAAGAGCCAGAACATCATGGGCGCCCTCTACCAGGGCCTCATCGTCACCGCGGTCCTGTCGGTCCCGGCGATCTGGTTCGTCACCACCAAGCTGGTCACCGCCCCGCTGACGGTCGGCGACAAGACCTTCGACGCCACCAGCCTGTTCTACTGCGGCCTGGTCGGCCTGGCGGTCACCGGCCTGATCGTGATGATCACCGAGTACTACACCGGCACCAACTTCCGCCCGGTGAAGTCGGTGGCCGAGGCCTCGGTCTCCGGCCACGGCACCAACGTGATCCAGGGTCTGGCCATGTCGCTTG